>CAIWTJ010000158.1 GCA_903915535.1 Enhydrobacter aerosaccus | reverse complement strand
GAAAGCCTCGGCCGACAGATGAGCCAGCGTGCCGACGCCGCCCGAGCCGTAGGTGAGCTTGCCGGGCTGTGCCTGGGCGTGCGCGATGAACTCGCTGACCGTCTTTGCCGGCGACGAGGGCGGCACGACCAGGAGCGAGGGAATACGCGTCACGATGGTGATCGGCACGAAGTCCTTCTGCGCGTCGTAGTTCACGCGGGCGTAGAGGAACTTGTTCAGCACGTGGCTGCTGGTGAACATCAGCAGCGTGTAACCGTCGGGCGCCGCGCGGGCCGCGATCTCCGCGCCCACGCTGCCCGCGACGCCGGGCTTGTTTTCGACGATGAACTGCTGGCCGAGGCCTGCCGTCAGCCGCGCCGCGGCCTGGCGCGTCGCCACATCGGGCGCGCCGCCCGCCGTGAACGGCACGATGATGCGCACCGGCTTGTCGGGATATTCCGCATGGGCGGTGACGCCGGCCAGGCACAGCAATAACGCAACTATCAATGCACGCATGACACCCTCCCTCACGCGTGGCTGAACATGGGCTTTCCGCCGACCGGCATCGTGGCCCTCAGGATCGTACCGCCATTCACCTTCGCGCTGGGGCGCGACACGACCATGTAAAGGTCTTTGCCGCTGAAGGCGATGTTGGTGCAGAAGATGTCGTCGCCGACATCGATGTGGTGCGCCGGCCGGCCGAGCGAATCGAAATGCCAGACCGTCGTGCTGGGATGGGCGATGACGACGCCCCCTGTTTCATCGAGCGCCAGTCCGTCCGGACCGGAGTGACCGCCGGTCATCTGGATGAACCGGCCGACCTTGCTCGCCGTGCCGTCGGGCATCAGCGGCAGGCGCCAGACCGCGTTGTCGCGTGTCACGCCAACATAGAGCACGGTCTCGGCCTTGTTCATCACCAGGCCGTTGGGGCTGGGCACCGTGCCCACCAGCATCGTGAGCTTGCCGGCCGTGTCGTAGCGATACACGCGCCCCGTGGGATCGTGCAGGCCGGTCTGGCCCTGGTCGGTGAAATAGAGATCGCCGTTGGCGGCAAAGAACAGGTCGTTCACGCCCTTGAAACTTTCCGACGAGCGCGTCTCGATCATCGGCGTGATCTTGCCGCCGTTGGGATCGAGCAGGACGATGCCGCGCTTGTAGTCGGTGATGAAGATGCGGCCGTCCTTGTGGATCTTCAGCCCGTTCGGCCAGCCGTCGTACTCGGTGATCAAGGTCCACTCGCCCGCCGGGCTGATGCGGAACACGCGCCCGAACGGAATGTCCGTCACATAGAGATTGCCCCCACGATCGAAGCTCGGCCCTTCGAGGAAGGACTCGAGTTCCTGCCCCGCCGCATTCGCGTCGGCCCAGGCCGACTTCCTCTTCTTGCGGAACTTCTCCGGCATCCGCGACCACTCGGTCGCGGGGATGGGTTTGGTCTGGCCCCACATCTTATTTTCCTCCCCCGTCTCGGGGGAGGTGGCGCGTAGCGCCGGAGGGGGTGCACCCGCACCACCTCTGTAACTCCCCCTTCGTCAGCGTAAGACGCTGACACCTCCCCCGAGACGGGGGAGGCAATTTACTTAAGCCGCCTTCACTTCACGCTCGGCCTTGAGCGCGCGGACGGTCTCGCGCAGCGCATGCACCGTCTTCTCGATCTCGGCACCGCCATGGGTCGCCGAGACGAAGCCGCCGGGCGAACCCATGACGTCGACACCATGGGTCATCAGGCCCATGCGGATCTTGCCGGTGAGCGGGCCCGCGCCGCGCGCGCCCTTGAGCTTGGCGAACGGCACCTTGAGCGGATCGAAGGTCGCGGGATCGATCGGATCGTTGAACGGATTGGGATAGATCAGGAAGGTCGAGGCCTGGCCGTAGATGCCCCACGGCATGCTCTCCTTCACCAGCACCTCGGTCAGCGCCTTGCGCAGCTCGGCGGCCGTCTTGTTGGCCTTCTCCGCGAGGTCCTCGTCGCGCAGCAGCGTCAGCGCCGTCACCGCCGCAGCGGCAGACAACGGATTGGCGTTGTAGGTGCCGGGATGAAGGATGCGCTCGACCTTCTTCGCCGCGGTCGCGTCGTGATCGATGCGATCGAGAATCTCGCGCTTGCCCGCGACGGCGCCGCCCGGCAGGCCGCCGGCCACGATCTTGGCCTGGATGCAGAGGTCGGGCGTGACGCCGAACGCCTTCTGCGCGCCGCCCGAGGACCAGCGATAACCGGTGATGACCTCGTCCATCAGCATGACGACGCCCTTCTTCTTCGTGGCGTCGCGAATTGCTTGGATGAAGCCCGGCGGCAGCGGCGCCTGGCCCCACGAGGCGCCCGAGGGCTCGAACATGACGGCTGCGATGTCGTCGCGCTCCTCGATCAGCTTCACGACCGCGGCAACGTCGCCTTGCGGCATCACGATCGAAAGCGAGCTCACCTCCTGCGGCACGCCCGGCGTGGTGCCGCCGTCATAGGTGGCGCCGGCGCCCGCCGTCACATTGTCGTGCCAACCGTGGAAATGGCCGACGAAGCGCAGGATCTTTTCCTTGCCGGTGTGGGCGCGCGCGAGGCGGATGGCCATGTGCGACGCCTCGGTACCCGACGAGGTGAAGCGCACCTTCTCGGCGCAGGGCGTGAGTTCGCACACGAGTTCGGCCCAGCGCACTTCCAGCTCGTGGCTCGAGCCGTAATGCGTGCCGAGTTCCATCTGCTTCTTCACCGCCTCGATGATGGCGGGATGCGAATGGCCCAGCAGCATCGCGCCATGGCCGCCGAAATAGTCCACATATTCGTTGCCATCGACGTCCCACTTGCGCGGGCCCTTGGCCTTGGCGACATGAATTGAATAGGGGTCGAGATAGCGCGCATCGTGCGTGATGCCGCTCGGTAAAACCTTGCGGGCGCGCTCATAAAGCGCGCCGGAGCCCGGGGTCTTGGCCTTGTAGTCGGTGACGATTGCCGAATTGGTCGGTGCCGCGGTGCTCATTTGCCCTCACTTTAGCTAATGCCGCAGCATCGCAAGCCTCGCTTGCTTCGCCAAGGCCCGGGGGCTAATCAGCGGCACGTTTTTGCACACGGGAGCCCTGCAGTGACCGCTCAAGCCAATACCAAGCCGCGTGGCCGCCAATTCTTCAATAATCCGGGCCCCACCAACATTCCCGACCGCATCCTGCGGGCCATGGACCGTCCCGTGGTGGACTTCCTGGCGCCGGAATTCCTCGAGATCCAGCGCAGCTGCTTCGCGGGCCTGAAGCGCGTCATGAAGACCGACGGCGAGATCTTCGTGCACGCCTCGACCGGCCATGGCGCCTGGGAGGCTGCGGTCGCCAACGTCTTCTCGCCGGGCGACCTCGTGCTCATCATCGAGAGCGGCCACTTCTCCAACGGATGGCAGGAAATGGGCGAGGCGCTCGGCCTCAAGGTCGAGATGCTGAAGGCCGACTGGCGCAAGGGTGTCGACTTCGAGTCGCTGAACAAGCGCCTGGCCGACGACAAGAACCACGAGATCAAGGGCGTCTTCACCGTCCACAACGAGACCGCGACCGGCATGATGCTGCCGCTCGCCGAAGTGCGCCGCGCGCTCGATGCGACCAAGCATCCCGCGATGCTGCTCTCCGACACGATCTCCTCGCTGGTCAGCATGGACTACAAGATGGATGCCTGGGGCGTCGACGTCACCGTCGCCGGCAGCCAGAAGGGCCTGATGATGCCGACCGGCCTCGCCATCACCGGCGTCAGCAAGAAGGCGATGGAGGCCTCGCGTCACTCCAAGATGCCGAAGTACTACTTCAACTGGGCGCTGATGGCGGCGCGCATGCCGCAGAAGTTCATCGGCACCGTGCCGGTGCACCAGTTCTTCGGCCTGCACGAGTCGCTGAAGATGATCGACGAGGAAGGGCTCGACGCGATCTTCGCGCGCCACAACCGTCTCGCCGAAGCGACGCGCGAGTGCGTGCGCGCCTGGAGCAAGGACGGCAAGGGCCCGACCCTGTACGGCCAGACCAAGGAGCGTCTCTCCGACTCCGTCACCACGATCATGATGCCGGAAGGCCATACCTCCGACGCCATGCGCAAGATCGCGCTCGAGCGCTTCAACCTGTCGCTCGGCGGCGGCCTCGGCCCGCTCTCGGGCAAGGTCTTCCGCATCGGCCATCTCGGCGACCTCAACGAGCCGATGCTGCTGGGCTGCCTCGCCACCACGGAACTGGCGATGAAGGTGGCCGGCGTGCCGTTCGCCTCGGGCGGCGTCGACGCCGCCATCAAGTCGCTGGCGTCGTAGACTCCACGAACGCCGCGATTTCCCGGTCGGTGCGCAGGCGCACGACCGGGATCAGTCGCCCGTACTGCAGGCGCTCGGTCTCGATGCGCGGCGCGCGGTCGATGTTCCAGCGCCATGCCTGCCTTACAATGCTCCAGTCGAATTCCTCGGGACAGCCCTCGGGCAGATCGGTGCGCCGTCCGCTCCTCTGAAACGCCGAACGCCACAGTACGCGCCAGGCGCAGAGCCAGCGCGAGCGCTCGATGGAAATAAAGAGATCGGCGCGCGCCACCGTGAGATCCATCGCGAGGCCCGAATAACTGCCGTCGACGATCCAGCCGTCGCCCGCGACGGCCTCAGCAACGCGGGCACGGAAATCTTCCGTGTCGGACGGCTTCCAGCCCGGCCGCCAATAGAGAGCGTCGAGATGGATCACCGGCAGGCCAAGCTTCCTGCCGAGCGCCAGCGACAGCCGCGTCTTGCCACTGCCCTGGCTGCCGACGACGACGATGCGCTGCATCAGAACGACGGCGGGCGGCCCGCGATCGCGTCGATGAAGCGGCTGGGTGCGATGGCCGAGAGCGGTGTGGCCTTGCCGACCGTGGGCGCGAGCGAGATGCCCAGCACCGGTTCGAATGCCAGCGCCGCGGGATTGAAGGCGTAGAGCTGGCCCTTGGTGAGATTGAACCACCAGGCGTGCAGCACCAGCGTGCCGGCTTTCACCCGCTCGGCGATCCACGGGAAGCTCATCAGGTTCTGGACCGAGTTCACGACGGCGGCCTGCTCGACCGCGCGCAGGATGTCGTCCTTCGGGCGGCCCTTCAATTTATCGACCGCGAGGTCGCGCACGTCCTGCGCGATCGCCGTCCAGGTCGAGAGATAGTCGTAGTCGGCGAAGGCGCTCTTGTCGCCGTCGACCAGGGCCGCGATGCCGCCGCACAGCGCATGGCCCAGGATCACGATGTGCTCGACCTGGAGGCCGCGCACGGCGAACTCGATGGCGGCCGACGTACCGTGCTGCTGGCTGTCGGGCGGATCGAGCGCGGGCGGCACCATGGCGCCGATGTTGCGCACCGTGAAAATGTCGCCGGGCTTGGTTTGCGTGAGAATGCCGGGATCGACACGGGCATCGGCGCAGCCCACGATCAGGATCTTGGGCGACTGGCCTTCGGTCGCCAGTTTCTCGAACAGGTCGAGATGGTCGTGATAGTAGCCCAGGCGGAAATCCGCGAAGCCCTTGAGCAGTCTTTCCAGTGCCATGGTCTAGCGCCTACGATAGGTCGAATGCTTACCGGAAAGATCAAATGACCCAAGAACTGCTCTACGACAAGCGCGGCGATATCGGCTGGATCACCTTCAACCGGCCCCAGCAGCGCAATGCGCTGACTTTCGCGATGTATGAAGGACTTGCCGAGATTTGCGGCAAAATGGCCGAGTCGCGCGAGGTGAAGGCCCTGGTGATCACCGGGGGCGGCGACAAGGCCTTCGCGGCCGGCACCGACATCGCCCAGTTCCAGTCCTTCAAGGACGGCGAGGACGGCGTCGCCTACGAGCGCAAGATGGATCGAATCCTGGACACGATCGAGCGTTGCGCCGTGCCGACGGTCGCGGCGGTCCACGGCTTCTGCACCGGCGGCGGCGCCGCGATCGCCGCCGTCTGCGACTTCCGGATCGCGAGCCCGACGGCGCAGTTCGGTTTTCCGATCGCGCGCACGCTCGGCAATTGCCTGTCGATGGGCAACTATGCGCGGCTCGTGGCGCTGGTCGGTCCGCAGCGGGTGAAAGAGATGATCCTGCTTGCCAAGCTGGTCGACGCGAAGACCGCGCTCGCGATCGGACTGGTGAGCGAGTTGCTGCCGGACATGGCGGCGCTGCATGCACGCGCCGAGGAACTGGCGACGACGCTGGCGGGCCACGCGCCGATCACGATGCAGGCGACGAAAGAAGCACTGCGCCGGCTGCAGGCGAAGATGGGCAGCGAGAATATCGACGACCTGATCCGCCACACCTACGCCAGCGCCGACTTCCGCGAAGGCATGAGCGCGTTCCTCGGAAAGCGCGCGCCCAAGTGGACCGGCACCTAACGTCTCTGCCGGCCGGCGAAAAAGGCTGCGATCGCCAACACCTGGAGGATGGCGGCCGTCACGAACACCAGCGTCGAGCTGTGCCCGGGTAGCGCGCGGATCGCGCCGAACACGGCGGGCGCGAAGGCATAGAGGCCCTGGCTGAGCGCCACGATCAACGGCACGACGCGTGCGACGTCGGCCTTGTCGAACTCGGCCTGTGCGATCAGCGGCGGCAGCGACGTGGTGTTGCCGATGCCCGCGCCGAACAGCAGCACGCCTGCGACCAGCAGCGCCACGAAGTGATCGCCGGCAAAGATCAGCGCGAGCGCACCCGCGATCTGCACGACGTGGCTGGCCGAGGCGATCAGGCGGCGGTCGCCACCCGGCGGCATCAACCATCCCAGGAGCGTGCGGCCGCCGATCGCCACGGCTGTCGAGGCGCCCATCAGCAGGCCTGCGAACTGTTCGCCAAGCGCCGGTACCAGCAGCGAAAAGAGATGGGCGATCAGGCCGATCTGCGCGAAAAGTCCGAGCGCCATGCCGGCCGCAAGCGTGACAAACCGCCGGTCTGCCCACAGGCCACCCATGGCAACGGGGCGTGACGGCGCGAGAGTGGCGGCAACGGCTGCCGTCATCGGTGAGCCATCTGCCATCTGACCCAGCATCTGCGGTGTCTTCGCAAAGACGAAAGAACAGAGCAGCCAGACCACGATTACCATGACGATGCCGATCGCGCCCGCCGCAACGGGAAAGCCCAGCCAGCCGATCGCCGCGACCCACAGCGGCGAAAACACGACACCGCCGATGCTGGCGCCGTTGTAGGCCATGGCGAGGGCCGCCGGCCGCTTCACCGCGAACCACGGCGCTATGATCGCGTTGATCGCCGCCGCCGCCATGGTGACCCAGCCCGCACCACTGAACAGGGTGGCGAGCAGCAGCTGCCACGGCTCGCGCGCCAGCGCCCAGCCCAGCACGCCCAGCGCCAGCACCAGCGTGCCGGTGCGCGTGACCGCGGGCAGGCCGAAGCGCCTGTAGAGGCCGGGCAGATTGGCGACCACGAGCGCGCCGATCAGGAAGTGCACGGTGACGGCGGTCGAGACGAGCACCGTCGACCAGCCGCGCTCCTCCTGCACCTGGTGCAGGTAGATGGGCGGCCCATAGAAGCCCAGGCCCCAGCCGAAGGTCGCGAGCACGAAGGCGCCGGCGACGACGCGCCAGCCGAAGAAGGTCGTTTGCATGGCGCGGACCATAGGGCCGCGCAGTGGCCATCGTTACGGCGAGGGCCGAAGCGTCATTCCGGGAGGCTGTCGGCCAACGACACGACCTCGAGCAGCAGGTCCGCGAACCAGGGCTGGTCCTTCACCTGCCTCGCCCAGCAGTCGCGATAGGCGGCCGGCGGCGCGCCATCGCAAGCGGCGATCGGCTGGGCCGGCGTCCTGGCCTTGAAGAAACTCACATAGACCTTGCTGCCCTTGGCGACGGACAGCGCGATCCAGTTGGCGCCGGGCTGGGCGCTCGCGAGAAAGGCGCCGATCGCCGAGGCATTGTCGGTGAGGCCGATCGGCAGATCGACCAGCTTCTCGACTCCCCAATCCGACGCGCGCGCCCAGAGATAGAAGCTCGGCGTCGTGAACAGGATCGACAGGTCGCTCGACGGCTTCTTGTCGATCGACCAGAAGTCGGTGCTCTCATTCAGCCAGTGTTCGACCAGGCTCGGGGTCGAGACGATGATGCGATTGCCGCCTTGCCCCTCGTAAGACAGACCGTCGAGCGCGCCGAAGCGGCCGTAGCAGCACAGCGCGGGATTGAGCACGCCCGCCTTCGAGAAGCCGGGCAGCGGCGGCAGCGGTCCCAGCACGTCGCGCATCGTGGCTTCGACATCGCGGCGGCGGCGGTCGTACTCCCTTCGGAAGGCCGGCGTGAACAGCTCGGGCTTGCCCAGGTCCTTCGTCGGATTGTACTCGGGATCCTGCGCCATCTGCTTCAGTTCGGCGCTCGCGGCATTACGCGCGGCGAAGTAACCATCCTCCTCTGTCTGCGCGAAAGCCGGCAACGCGCACAGCGCCAGCAGGATCAGAAGGAGGCTTCCACCGATCCCAAGCCCACGAACTCGCCGCGTGCCTTCGTGCCCGGTGGATAATAGCGCAGCCCAGTCCACGACCCGGTCGTGATCGCCATGCCCTTGCGGATGCCGCCGCGCTGGCGCACGGCGTGATCGATCATCCAGGCGAGCGGACGAGTCGGGTCGATCGAGCCCAGACCGCCCTTCTGGTCGACCTCCACCTTGCCGTCGATGATCTGGCGTACCTGCAGGTTGGCCCAATCCAGTCCCTTCCAATCCTTGATCGACGAGCCGATCACCAGCGCGTGGTTCATCTGGTTGTCGGCCAGCAGCCATTCCGGATCGGCCGACTTGAAATCGGCCAGCCGCGTGTCGACCACTTCCATGCCGACGAAGGCATCGCCGACCGCCCCTAACGCTTCTTCCCGCCCGACGGTTGCCTCGCGTGCCGGAATATCGCGCACGATATGGAAGGAGATCTCGACCTCGACGCCGATCATGTGCATGGACTTGCCGTCGAACGTCGCGGGCGAGGCGACCAGCGTGTTTGTCAGCAGCGGGGCGCAGTTGGGCTCCGCCGTCGGCGTGCGGGCGCCCGCCTTCCAGCCCGACACGGGCCCGGTCGCCTTGGCGACGCCGTCCTGGATGGCATAGACCGCGGCGCGGTCCGGCAGTGCGAACGGGACAGGCATCTGTTGGCCCGTGCGGCGGGCGGCCAGCAGGCCCTGCACGGCGTTGGCGATATCCTGGCTCATGCTAAGCTCCGCAAAACGAGAAACGGTTCCGGAGGGAACATGCCCTACGCCAGCGGCCGCGTCATTCACGACGCCGATGCGCACATCATGGAAGTGCCCGGCTTCCTGACCGAACACCTCGAGGCGAAGTACCGCGACACGATCAACGACGACGTGCTGTTTCCGCGCGACCACGGCCGCGGCCTGCACAAGTTGATGAAGCCCGACGCCGCACAGGCCGAGGCCGACGAAACGCAGATCATGCTGCACAAGAACTGGGACGCGCTCGGTTCCTTCAAGAAGGAAGACCGGCCGCGTTCGATCGACCTGCTGGGCTTCGCGAGCCAGCTCATGTTCACCACGCAGCTGCTGAATTTCTCCGCCCTGCTCGAGGGCAAGGGCGACATCGACGTGATCTATGCCGTTGCGCGGGCCCACACGCGGCACATGGTCGAGTTCTGCTCGGTCGACAAACGGCTGCAGCCGACCGGCTACGTGCCGTTGGGCGACTTCGAGCGCACCAAGGTGGCCGCGCGCGAGGCGATCGACATGGGCGCGAAGGGGCTGATGATCCCGTCGCGCTGCCCCGACGGCCATTCCCCCAGCCACATCGGCCTCGATCCGTTGTGGGCGATGGCCGAGGAAGCGGGCCTCCCGATTCTGTTCCATGTCGGCGGCGGCGGCGTGCTGCTCGAGAAGGCCTATTTCAACAACGGCGGGCCGCCGGTGCCGGATTTCCACGGCGGCGATGACAATTTCAAGTCGATCGACTACATGGCGATCGCCTATCCGCCGATGAAGGCACTTACGGCACTGATCGTCGACCGCGTGCTCGACCGCTTCCCCGACCTCAAGTTCGGCTGCATCGAACAGGGCGCGTCGTGGGTGCCGGGCTGGATGCGCAACATGGATAGCGCACACACCGCCTTCTACAAGAACGAGGAGCGGCTGCAGAAGATGTCGCTCAAGCCCAGCGAGTTCGTGAAGCGGCAGGTGCGCGTCACGCCCTACCCGCACGAGGACGCGGGCTGGATCATCGCCAACTCCGGCGACGAGATCTGTCTGTTCTCGTCGGACTATCCGCATGTCGAAGGCGGGCGCAATCCGATCAAGCGCTTCGAAGCCTCGATGTCGGCGGCCGGCACCACCGAGGCGCAGAAGCAGCGCTTCTATTGCGACAACTTCGTCGATCTCATGGGCAAAGGACTTTCACTGTGACCTATTCGACCTTGCTCACCGAGCGCACCGGCCCCGTCTTCAAGATCACTACCAACCGGCCCGAGGTGCTGAACGCGCAGAGCCGCATCCTGCTGGAAGAACTCGACGATGCGTTCAATGCGACAGTGGACGACAAGGACGTGAAGGTCATCATCCTCGCGGGCGCGGGCAAGCATTTCTCCGCCGGCCACGATCTCGGCAGCCCGCAGGAAATGGAAGACCAGAAGAAGACGCCGCTGGAGCCCGGCTTCAAGGGCGAATACCGCCGGCTCTGGGAGCGCTTTTTCGAGAACACGATGCGCTGGCGCGACCTGCCCAAGCCCACCATCGCGCAGGTCCAGGGCTACTGCATCATGGGCGGCATGATGATCGCCTCGGCCTGCGACCTCATCATCGCCAGCGAAGACGCGCAGTTCGCCGACCGGGCCGTCGGCTGGGGCGGCGGACACGTGCAATATTTCTCGATGCCGTGGGACCTCGGGCCGCGCAAGGCCAAGGAATATCTCTTTACCGGCGAGTTCATCGGCGCGGCCGAAGCGCATCAACTCGGCCTGGTGAACCGCGTGGTGCCGCGCGAAAAACTCGAGGCCGAGACGATGGCCCTTGCCCAGAAGATCGCGACCAAGGATTCGTTCGCGCTCAAGTTCGCCAAGGCCTCGGTCAACGAGACTTTGAACGCGCAAGGCTGGCGCGAGGCGCTGGAAGGCGCCTTCAAGAACTACATGTTGACGATCCCGCACCGCATGGAAATGGGTACCTACGGCGCCGCCGCGCGCGAGAAGAACCCGAAGGACCGCTTCGGCGTCCTGAACAAGGGCGTGAAGGACTGATCAGCACAACGGACAATCGTCCGGATTGAATTCATTGCGTTGGCGCTGGAAGTGCTCCGCCGCCAGGTCGAGGAATGTGCGCACCTTGCTCGAAAGATGGTGCCGCGTCGGATAGCTCGCGTTGATGACGAAGCCGACGGCGCGGTGATCGGGCAGCAGACGCACCAGTGTGCCGGCCCTGAGGTCGGCCGTGCCGACGAAGGTCGGCGCCATGATGATGCCCCTCCCCTCCAGCGCCATTGCCCGGATCGTCGGCGCGCTGTTGGTCACGAGATTGCCCGTCACCTTCACCGACATCTGCGCCTCGCCCGGCCCGACGAAATGCCACTCGTCGCCGAACGGATAGAGCGAGTAGCGCAGGCAATTGTGTTGCCTGAGATCCTCCAGCCGCTGCGGTGCCCCGTACCGTTCGAGGTAAGTGGGAGCGCAACAAAGCACGTGATGCCATTCGGCCAAGCGGCGCACGATCACGCTCGAATCGGGGGGCTGCGTCGCGCGGATGGCGAGATCGAATCCTTCCTCGACCATGTCGATCGTCCGCTCGCCGGTGTTGAGATCGATCGTCGCCTCGGGGTGGCGCGTCAGGAAATCGACGACGACGGGCGCGATGAACGGCACGAGATGCGTGCCGACAAAGAGACGGAGTTCGCCGCGCACGGTCGTCTGCAGCAGCCCCGCTGCGCGGTCGGCCTCCTGCAACTCTTCGAGGATGCGCGTGCTGCGCTCGTAATAGGCCCGGCCGACGTCGGTCAGGCTAACCTTTCGAGTGGTTCGGTTCAGCAATCGGGCACCGAGCCGATCTTCCAGGGCCTGTACATGATTGCTGACCATCGTCGTGGACATGCCTAAACGCTTGGCGGCCAACGAGAATCCGCCTGTTTCGGCCACTTTGGCAAAGACGCTGAGCCCGGTAAGACGGTCCATTATTATCCCTCAATACGGGATAATTATTTCATAAATGGCTGGATTATCAATCCTCGAGGGAAGCCATAGGTTCTGCCCCATCAAACGAGGGAGAACCCCATGTCGATCCTTTCCTACGCCGCCGCCGTTGGCCTCAGCCGCTCCGGATTGGTCCGTGTGCCGTCGAAGGTCGCGCTGAAGCGCACGGCGGTGGGCATCGCGTTGCTGGCCGGTCTCGGTCTCGCCGGCGACTTTGGCTACGACTACTGGAAGGTCGGCCAATACCGGGTCTCGACCGACAACGCCTATGTCCAGGCCGACTACACGACGGTCGCCCCGAAGATCTCGGGCTACGTCGCCGACGTGCTGGTCGAGGACAACCAGAAGGTCGTGGCCGGCCAGATCCTGGCCCGCATCGACGACCGCGACTTCAAGGTGACGCTCGACCAGGCGACAGCAGACTTCCGCAGTGCCGAGGCAGCGCTGCGCAACATCGACGCGCAGCTTGCCCAGCAGCGCTCGGCGATCGAGCAGGAGCAGGCCGACATCGCCCAGGGCGAAGCCTCGCTCTCCTATGCCAGGACCGACAGCGACCGCTACGACCAGCTCATGAAGACGGGCTACGGTACGGTCCAGCGCGCACAGCAGGCCGACACGGCGCTTCGCGAGCGCACGGCGCAACTTTCCAAGGCGCGCGCCGGCCTTCTCGTGGCGGAGCGCAAGATCGACGTGCTGACGACCGAGCGCGCGAGGGCCGAAGCCCAGCGCGATCATGCGAGCGCCGTCCAGCATCAGGCCGAGCTCAATCTCTCCTACACGACGATCGCCGCGCCGGTGGACGGCACGGTGGGCTCCCGCGCGCTCCGCGTCGGCCAGTATGTGCAGGCCGGCACGCCGCTGATGGCGGTGGTGCCGCTGCAGGCCGTGTACATCGTGGCCAACTACAAGGAGACACAGCTCACCAACGTGCGCGCGGGCCAGAAGGCCGAAATCGAGATCGACACCTTCCCCGGCGTGAAGCTCAAGGGCCATGTCGACAGCCTTTCGCCCGCCAGCGGCCTCGAGTTCGCGCTGCTGCCGCCCGACAACGCGACCGGCAACTTCACCAAGATCGTGCAGCGCGTGCCGGTGAAGATCGCGCTCGACGACCAGAAGCTTGCGGGCCTGCTGCGCCCGGGCATGTCGGTCGAGCCGACCATCGACACCAAGGTCCAGAAGTAAGCGGGGGAGGCGGTCGTGAACGCTGCAGTCCAGACGGTATCGGCGCCATCGGTTGGCGCCAGGACCTGGATCGCCGTGATCGGCGCCAATCTCGGCGCCTTCATGGCGATCCTGAACATCCAGATCGTCAATGCGTCGCTTGCCGACATCCAGGGCGCGATCGGCGCCGGCATCGACGATGGCGGCTGGATCTCGACGGCCTATCTCGTGGCCGAGATCGTCGTGATCCCCCTCACGGGCTGGCTTGCCCGCGTCTTCTCGGTGCGCCGCTATCTCCTCGTCAACGCCGCCCTCTTCCTCCTGCTTTCCGCCGCCTGCGCGCTGGCCCAGAACCTGGGGCAGATGATCGTGCTGCGCGCCATCCAGGGCTTCACCGGCGGGGTCTTGATCCCGATGGCCTTCACCCTGATCATCACCCTGCTGCCCGCAGCCAAGCAGCCGGTCGGCCTTGCCCTGTTCGCGATCTCCGCGACCTTCGCGCCGGCGATCGGTCCCACCATCGGCGGCTATCTCACCGAGAACTGGGGCTGGCAGTACATCTTCTATGTGAACCTGGTGCCGGGCGCGCTGATGCTCGCCATGCTCTGGGTCTCGCTCGAGAAGAAGCCGATGCAGCTCGGCCTGTTGCGCCAGGGCGACTGGATCGGCATCGCCACCATGGCGATCGGCCTCAGCGCACTGCAGACCCTGCTCGAGGAAGGCAACAAGGACGACTGGTTCGGCTCGCCCTTCATCGTGAGGCTCTCGGTGATTGCCGCCGTCGCCCTCACGCTCTTCATCTGGATCGAACTGCGCACCCGGCATCCGCTGCTCAATCTCCGCCTGCTCGCGCGGCGCAACTTCGGCCTGGGCTCGGCCGCCGCCTTCCTGCTGGGCATCGCCCTCTACGGCTCGGTGTTCATCCTGCCGGTCTATCTCGCGCGGGTTCAGGGCTACAACGCGGAGCAGATCGGCATGGTGCTGGCCTGGACCGGTTTGCCCCAGCTCGTGCTGATCCCGCTGGTGCCGCGCCTGATGAAGAAGTTCGACGCTCGTCTCGTGATCGGCCTGGGCTTCGCCCTGTTCGCCGCCTCGAACTTCATGAACATCTGGATGACTGCCGATACGGCCGCCGATCAGCTCCTTTGGCCCAACGTCGTGCGCGCGCTGGGTCAGGCCCTTGTGCTGGCGCCGCTCGCCGCCGTCGCGGCCGCCGGCATCGAGCCGGAGAACGCAGGCTCGGCCTCTGCCCTGTTCAACATGATGCGCAACCTGGGCGGCGCGATCGGCATCGCAGGCCTGCAGACCTTCCTGATCAAGCGCGAGCAGTTCCACTCGAACATCCTCAACCAGTCGGTCTCGGTGTTCGACGAAGCCACCCGAACCCGTCTCGGCAAGCTCACCCAGTACTTCCTGCAGCACGGCGTCACCGACACGACGACCGCCACCAACAAGGCGTTGCTGGCGATCGGCAACCGCATCCACCAGCAGGCCTACACCATGGCTTTTGCAGATACGTTCTTCCTGCTCGGCATGGCGCTGGTGCTGGCTCTTGCCACCGTACTGCTGCTGAAGAAGCCGGCACATATGTCCGCCGGCGGCGCTCACTAACAAAGGAGACGATCATGAAGCCGAGACTGAATCCCTACCAGGCCGCCCCCAATGCCATGAAGGCCCTGGCGGCGCTCGAAGCCCAGGTCGCGGGCAGCGGCCTCGATCCCCGGCTCGCCGAGCTGGTCAAGATCCGCGCCTCGCAGATCAACGGCTGTGCCTTCTGCCTCAACATGCACACGCACGACGCCCGCTCCAAGGGCGAGAGCGAGCAACGGATCTACCTGCTGAACGCCTGGCGCGAGTCGCCTCTCTATTCGGCGCACGAGCGGGCAGCCCTGGCGTGGACCGAAGCCGTGACCCTGGTGTCCGAGACGCATGTCCCCGACGCCGTCTACGAGGAAGTACGGGCCGAGTTCGAGCCGGAGGAGCTCGTGAAACTCACGCTGCTGATCACGACGATCAACGCCTGGAACCGCTTCGCGATCAGCTTCCGCTCGATCCATCCCGTGAAGGTCGAGGCACGCGCGGCCTAAGGCCGAAAGGGCTCCTGGAGGCGTACTTACGGCCCCGCGGCGCGCGAGAAGAACCCGAAGGATCTCTCTCGGGACTCAGCAAGGCGTCGCGAGGCGATCCAGCGCTTCGGGATGGCATCGCAGCCCGAGCAACTCCTGCGCGAAGGCCCCGGCCGCGAGCTCGGGCAGGCGACGGTCGCGGTACAGGCGCCTCAGCGCGCGCTCGGGATGCAGCTCTTCCCAATGATGGAAGAGTTCGTGGGCGAGGAAGATCGGTCTTGTTCCTCCCACAAGCCGTTCAGGGTAGCCCGCAAGCCGCCGGTCGAGGGCCGTGATCGCGGGCATGAAGAGCCTGACCCTCGGCGGGCGCGGCATGTAGTCGGCAAAGACCACGACGGTGCCGAAGCCGCCGTCGCCTTCCACTTCTTCGACCTTCACGTCGAGCTGTCGGGCAATCTCGACTGGGTCGCCCGTGCCGAAGCGCGCCCGCAGTTCGCAGGCTGCCGTGCGCCCGGCAGCGTTCGCGGCCTCAGCGGCGGGCGCCGGCAACGGCAATGAAGGCGACATTCACATCGGGCGCCAGACCCTCGAACTCGCTGCGCGCCACCGCCAGAGCCTGATCGAGGGCTACCATTCCGGTCAGGTCGACGACCTGGCCGCCGATCACCAGGAACATGTCCGGGACGACGACGCTGTCGCCGTTGTAGAGCGTCTGCTCCTCCCAGAACTTCTTGAGCGATTCGATTCCGTGCCGCGCTTCGGCGCTGTGCACCCTGGCGTCGCTGCGCTGGACGCGGATCACGCCGTCGAGATCGATGGCACGGACCGGCTGGCGTTTGGTGGTCAGGAACTTCCACTTTTTCTCGATGACGATGCCCTGGATCACCCGCATGCGCTCGGTCGACGCCGCGACGCGCACGTCTTCGACCGGCACGCTCATCGAGCGGGCGGCGATCGCCTTGGCTTCATCCTCGCCGACCTCGCTTGTCCGGGTCTTTGCGCGCATCTCCGAGGCGCCCATCGCCGTGGCCCGGACCCGCTGGTTGTGCGGATTGACCTCGATCGTGACCTCGACGTTCTCCGCCGCCGCGCCGAGGCGCACCACGGCATCGAAGGCCTCTCGCTTGATCGCCTTCAGGTCTTCCGGTTGCGGATTGGGGATGACCCTTTCCACGACCTCGCGCACCAGGGCCAGTGCAACGCCGATCGAGGAGATGACTTCGGCATCCTTCGAAATCGTGTGCTGCAGCTTCATGCGCTCGGCGGTGAACGGAATCAGCGCGCCCGCGCCGCCTCCCTCGCCGACCAGGACGGCCTGGTCGCGGTCGAGGCCGTATTCTGCGATCAGCTGCTCGACAACCGGCACCGCCTTGCCCGTGGCCGTATCGAGGATTTGCCGCGCCGCTTCCTCGACCGTGCAGCCGAGCATCGCCGCCAGCGGCGCCATCGCGCGGCGCGCGGCCTCGGGATTGCCGTAGGCATGCAGTCCGGGCTTGGCGTAGCCAAGCACGTTGGCCGCGCAGGTGTTGGTGATCGCGTAGCGCGACCCGTCCTCCGCGCGGATCGCCACATAGTCCGCGGGATCCTCGGGCTTGGGCTGGAACAACTCGACGGTCGCCCCCTCGAACGCCGCCGGATCGGCGAAGGCCGCATAGGGCAGCCCCGCGATATGGGCGCTGCGCGGGCCGACGTCGGAGAGCTTGCCTCCCGTTACCCGGACCATGCTTCCGCCGGCGATGCCGATCACCCGGACATCGAGCGAACTCACATAGGTCTCGTGCCCGCCCACCTTGGCGTACTTCACCGTCGGGCGGCCGTTGCGAATCACGCCGATGTTGGTGCTGGTGCCGCCGACCTCGAAATAGATGCCGTCGGAAACCCGCAGATGCATCAGCGCGCCCGCCACGCTGGCCGCGGGGCCCGAGAGCATCGTCATGGCCGGCCGCCGGCGCATCTCCTGGATGTCCATGACGCCGCCGTCGCCGCGCATGATCATCAGCGGCGCCTGGATGCCCGCCTCGCGCACGCTCTGCTCGGTCATCGTGGCCGTGTCGATCATCTTGGGCAGGATCGACGCATTGATCACCGCCGTGCGCGTGCGGGTCGTCAGCCCATAGAGCTTGGAGATCTCGTGCCCGCAGGTCACGGCGATGCCCGCGTCCACCGCGGCGGCCCGCAGCGTCTCCTCGCCGGTGTTGTCGTCGACACCGAACGCGCTGGTGGCGACGATCACCCGCACTCCCTCGGCCTTCAGTTCCTCGACCGCGGCGCGGGCCTTGTCGGGCGTGAGCGCGTCGGTCGTGAGAAACCGGTGCCCGGGCCGCAGGAAGCGGCCGGGCGCCAGCTCGATCTCCTTGATGTTGCTCTGGCCGCGCGCGAGGACCGCCTCGACGCGGCTGGCCGTGCCGATGACCCCCACCGAGGCGACGTCGCCCTCGAGCAGAGCATTGGTCGCCTGGGTCGTGCTGTGCGCCAGGAAGATTACGTCCCTGGGGTCGACCCTCGAGCGGTCGAGGACATTTCGGAAGACCTCGACCACACCCTTGGCCACGCCGCGCTCGTCGGCGTGGGTGGTCAGCACGGAATAGCGGCCGACCACATCATGGGTTGCGTTGTCGATCAGCACCGCCTTGGTGAAGGTGCCGCCGACGTCGATTCCGATGCGATAGGTCTTCTTGTCCATTCCCTCACGCGAGCATGAAGTAGGCGATGGCCGAATTCACGGCCACCATGAGACAGCCGAACGGCAACGCGGTCTTCAGAAACTCGCCGTGCGAGACCTTGGTGTAGCCGATCGTCCAGAGCGTCCACGAGTTGGTGGGATCCATGCTGCCTTGCAGGACGGTAGGCGCCAGCCACAGCGAGTACAGCAGCGGAATCGGCAGCTCCTTGTTGGCCAGCACCAGGGCCAGCACCGCGGCACCCGTGCCGATCACCACCAGCGGCCCGCGATAGATGCTGCCGATGCCCCCCAGCACGCCGAAGAAGACGGCGGCCTGCAGCGGCGTATGCGGCAGGATCGGCCCGAAGATCGGCTTCAGCGCCGCCGAGACCTGGGGCATCTGCCCGCACACGATGATCATGCCGCAGATCGTCCAGAGCGCGGCAATGGTCGCGATGTCGGGGAAGGCGTCGTAGAAGGTCTTGTTGAACAGGTTGATGCTGCCCTGGAAGCCACGATCCCTGTAGGTCAGCACCAAGGCAAGCACGATGCTGAGCAGGAAGGTCGGGATGATCTCCCATTTCGCCACGATGATCATCAGCACCGGGAAGATCGGCACGATGTAGGTGTAGTACGGCGTGCGCTTGCGCACCGGCGCCGCCGCCGTATCGACCGACGCCATCTGGCGCGTGCCGAGCCGGTTCAGCATCACGATCGTCATCAGCCAGGCGCAGAGCACGTACACGCAGCCGCCGATCGTCCAGTAGGTCAGTTCCTTGCCGCCGTACACGATGCCGGGAAACAGCTTTTGGAACGTGCCGAACTGCACGAGGTTCACCATCGTGCCGGCGCCGATGCCCATGGTGAAAGCGGGCGCCGCGACGCGCGGCGGGATGCCCTGACTCATCATGATGGGCAGGGCGATGACGCCGATGGCGATCGCCGCACCCACCCCGTACATCGAGGAAAACAGGATCGCCGTCACCAGCGTGACGATCATGGCCGAGATCAGGGGCCGATCGCCCGCCAGTTCGACGGCGGATCGGATCACGCTCTCGGCGATGCCTGTCTGAATCAGTATCTGGGCGAACCAGGCGCCGAACACGATGATGATGACGGCGCTGGCGAAAGTGACGCCGCCTGCCTGCAGGACCTTGGCCTGAATATCGTTGAGGCCGATGCCGGAGATCGCGGCCCAAGCGATCGCCAGGATAAGGAGCATGATCACTGGGCTTTGCCCGCGGATGATCAGGACCACGACGGCCAGAAACGCGGCCAACAACGCAATGCCGGTAAGTAGATCCATTGCCGTTTCTCCCCCTCTAAGAACCGCCCGAGCCACCCCATCTGTTTGCGAGGCTTTGGTGCTCCGGGCGGCCAGAACCGTCCTAAGGCCGGAAATGCTCCTGTCCGGTGCCGCGATAGAGCACCTGCACCTGCCGTCCGACGATGGCGGCATGTGTCGCCATCGCTTCGGGCGTGCAGTCCGCGGCCGGGCGCGGCTCGTGCTCGAAGTAATTGTAGGTATCGGTGCCGCGCACCAGCGTCGCGCTGTCCTTGGCGCCGACGGCCTGCTTCACATAGGTCGGGATGTAGCGGATCGCAAAGCCGATGCGCCGATCGTTCGACTTGTTGGGCTCCGAGCCGTGCGCCAGCAGCACGTGATGCAGCGAGGCCTGGCCCGGTTTCAGGATGGCATCGACGGTCGTAGACTCGTCGACCTTGACCGCGATCTCCTGGCCGCGGCTCAGGAGGTTATTCTTGTCGAAGGTGTCCTTGTGCTCGAGCTGCATCTTGTGCGTACCCGGCGCGAACTTCATGCAGCCGTTCAGAAGATTGGCCGGGGTGAAGGCCAGCCACACGGTCATCACGTCGGGCGAGCTCAGGCCCCAATAGGTCGCGTCCTGGTGCCACGACACGAAGCCCGCGTCGGACGCTTCCTTGATGAAGAAGCTGGTGCTCCAGCAGAACAGGTTCGGCCCCAGCACATCCTCGACCGCGTCGAGGATCTTCGGCGAGCGAATGAGATCGTTCAGCCAAGTGAGATAGAGATGCGCCTTGTGACGCTTGTCGCCCTGGATCGGGCCGCCCGTGGCGCGCTCATGGTCTTCGAGCCGGCGGCGCATGTCGCGCGTCTCGGACTCGTTCAGCACATCGATGGGAAAGTAGTAGCCATCGCGATTGTACTTCGCGACTGCATCCTGCGAGAGAAGCTTGGGCATTGCACAACCTTTTCGCCATTTCACGCGTGCGTGATCTGCGACACTAGGAGTCCGGTTCGGGAAGCGTCAAGCACTCACCCCCAGGGAAGTATCACTGTGCGAATGCCTTCGCCTCGCCGCATTGCAGCAAAGCCGTCGTTTATCTTCGCCAGCGGCAGGCGCGCGGTAATCAACTCGTCGAGCTTGAGCTTGCCCTCGAGGTAGCAGCGCGCCAACCACGGAAAGTCGCGCCTGGGGCGGGCGCCGCCGTAGCTCGAGCGCACGATCTTCTTCTCGCCCATCAGGGCGCCCCAGCGGAACGCGACATCCTGCGAGACATTCACCTTGCCCAGGAACACGAGATTTCCGCCGGGCCGCGTGATCTCGGCGCCGAGACGGAAGCCCGCCTCGCTGCCCGCCGCTTCGAAGACATAGTCGGCGCCCCGGCCGCCGGTCGCTTCCTTCACGAGCGACACGACGTCTTCGCCCGTCTCGCCGATCGTGGAGTCTGCGCCGAAAGTCGCGCCGATCTCCCGGCGGCTCTGGCTCTTGTCGATGCCGATCACCGTGCCCGCGCCGGCAAGCCGTGCTCCCTGGATCGCGTTGAGACCGACGGCGCCGCAGCCGATCACGGCAACCGTGCTGCCCGGAAGAACCGGAGCGACGCGCGTCGCGGCGCCCACGCCCGTCATCACGCCACAGCCGATCAGGCAGGCACGATCGAACGGGATCTCCGCCGGCACCCTGATCGCACCGGACTGCGGCAGCACGGCGTACTGGGCATGCGAGGAGACGACGGAGAAATGATGAACGGTCGTATTCTCACAGGTGAGCCGCGAGGCGCCATCGAGCAGGTGCCCGCGCGGCTGATGATAGGTGAACGGCTCGCACAGGATCGGCTGATCGCGCTCACAATAGAAACAGTGGCCGCAATGGGGATTCCACGACGCCACCACATGATCGCCGGCCTTTAGGCCCTCGACGCCCGCGCCGATCGCCTCGACGACGCCGGCGCCTTCGTGGCCGAGGACGATCGGCATCGGATAGGCGAGCGATCCCTCGATCACCTCCAGGTCGGTGTGACAGAGTCCCGACGCCATGATGCGGACCAGCACGTCGCCGGGCTGCAAGGCGTCAATCCTGATCGTGCGGATCTCCAGCGCTCTGCCCACGGCGGGCAGGACGGCTGCCTGGAATTCGGTCATCTTTGCCCCTCCTGTCTGGCTTGGCCGCAGGCGTCGCGCACGATAGGCGCAATGATCTCGGCAAAGCGGCGGGCCCCTTGCGAGTTGAAATGGCCGTTGTCGACGAAGTCTCCGGCACCGAAGCGGTCCGGCGCGATGGCGATGCCGGTGTCGTGCATGTCGGCGGCCGCCCGCATCAGCACGCCATTGAGATGCGCGAGCATTGGCGGCACGTCGCGGTCGCGCACCAGCGGCAGCCAGCCGTAACTGCCGTCGGCGGTGAACGCCGCCGGGTTGATGAGCTGCCCGACCCAGATCGTGGGAATGCCGCGCTGGCGGTTGATGTCCGAGATCGTGCGCACATTGCGTTCGAACAGTTGAAGGACAGCCGGGTCGTCGCCGTTGCCCGGCGGCCCGTGCGGATCGGCGAAGTACTGGACCGTGTCGATCTGCGCGCTCGCGAAGCGCGCCAGCACGGTCAGTACCGGCGACGGCGTCACGTCCGCTCCGCCGACCTTGCGCACCTTGAGCGAGTCGACCTGGCTCGGCAGGTGGAAGTCGGCGTAAGCAGGATCGAGTCGCGGGATGTGGGAATTGCGCAGGTCGTTCCAGCCGACATAGTAGACGGCACAGCGCGGCTTCAGCCCGAACTTGTCCTGGTAGAACGAGGTCTGGAGGACATGCTCGACCGTCGTGTATCCGGGCACGCCGTTGTTGACGACGAAAAAGCCGGAGCGGCCCAGGGCATCGCCCAGCCGGTCGGCCCAGGTGTCGCCCTCGCCCACGCCGATATCGTAGGTCGTCGACCCGCCGTAGACCGCCACGATAGCATGGCCGTCGAGATCGCGCGCAGCCGGTTCGCGGCCGCGCGTTCCGGCCGAGGTGTGGCTGATGGCAAGGCCCGTCGAACTCACGAGCTGCAGCGAGGGCAGCGGCACGACCTGGAGCAGCGCATGCCAGCGGAAGCGCAGAGGCTCCGCCTTGAGCGGCGGCAGCAACGGTGCGGGCGAGCCATACGAGCCGACGCCCCAGAAAAGGTCGAGCGCCACGAGCGCGAGCAGCGCATAGGCGAGCTTGGGCCAGCGCACGAGGCCAAGCGCCAGGACAATCGCAACGGCGAGATAGAGGAAGTAGATCGCGCGCGGTCCCTGGCCGAGCTCGCCGATCGCCCACAGCCACACGGCCGAGCCGGCAACGGCGATCGCCAGAAGCACCGCGAGCAATGCCGGTATCACCCGCTCGAAACGGTACGGTCGCCTCAGTCCAAAATAAGCCGCCAGCATTGCAACGGCAGCATAAGCCTAGACGGTGCGGGCCGGTACTGCTCTCATGCCGGCCCATGCTCCTGAAAACTCTGCGGCGGATCGCCGTGTCCTGCCTCCTCGCCACAAGTTCGGCGGCGTTCGCGGCCGATCCGGATGCGTCCCTCAAGATGCCGTTCCCGGCGCCCGTGGCCATGACCGAAGGCATGGCCGACCTCGGCAACGTGAAGCTCTGGTATTGGGACACCGGCGGTCCGGGTGAGGCTGTCGTCCTGCTGCACGCCGGTTCGGGCAGCAGCGAGTTCTATCCTTACCAGCAGCCGGTCCTCGCGAAGGCGGGCTATCGCGTGATCTCCTATTCGCGCCGCAACCAGTACAAGTCCGAGGCGGGCAGCGACCTCGACACGTTCTTTGCCGCCGACGACCTGCTCCATCTCATGGACTTCCTGAAGGTCGACAGGTTCCACGCCGTCGGCAATGCGCTGGGCGGCTATTTCGGCCTCGACACCGCGATCTCCAAACCTGAGCGCCTGCGCAGCCTCGTGCTGGCCTCGAGCATGATGGGCATCGTCGAACCCGACTACACGAAGGCGATGTCGGCGCTCAGGCCCAAGGCGTTCGAGGAACTGCCGCTCGACGTGCAGGAGATCGGCCCGTCCTACCGCGCCGCCAATCCGGCCGGCCTCGCCGAATGGAACGCCCGCCACGAGCGGGCGGCCAAGCGGGCGCCGGCGCGGCTGCACAACAAGTTCACCTGGGAAGCGCTCGGCAAACTCAAGACGCCGGTGCTGCTGATGACGGGCGACGCAGATCTCTGGATCCCGCCCTACATGCTGCGCCAGGTGGCGGCAAGGATCCCCGGCAGCCAGATCGTCTTGGTGCCGGAAGCAGGACACAATATCCATTGGGAACAGCCGGACGCCTTCAACGAAGCCGTGCTGAAATTCATCCGGGGGAAATGATGATCGAGAAATCGCGCCTGATCGCGCTCGCGCTGCTTGCGAGCACGCCCGCCGTTGCTGAGCCGCTCACCATCGAAAGCCAGGGCAGCTTCTTCATCGGCGGTCACGACATCAAGTCGGATACGCTCTCGACCCTGCCCGCCTATGCGTCGTCAGGCACCATCACTGTCGGCCAGATGTACGTGCGCTACCAGATTCCCGTCGCGGCCAAGCATGTGCCGGTGACGCTCATCCACGGCTGCTGTCTCACCGGCAAGACCTGGGAGACCACGCCGGACGGCCGCATGGGCTGGGACGAATATTTCGTGCGCCAGGGCTTTCCGACCTACGTGATCGACCAGGTCTCGCGCGGCCGCTCGGCGATCGATCCCGCGCCGATCAACGCGGCCAAGCTCGGCCAGACGCCGGCCGACAAGATGCCGGCGGTGTTCTCCGCCGGCCATGAGGCGGCCTGGGCGATCTTCCGCTTCGGACCGGAGTATCCCAAGGTCTTCGAGGGCATGAAGTTCCCGCTCCAGGCGCAGGGGGAATTCTGGAAGCAGATGGTGGCCGATTGGGCCGCGGGCCTCGCCACGCCCAACCCCACGGTGCCGGCCCTTTCCGAGCTCGCCATCAAGCTCAAGGGCACTGTGCTGATCAGCCATTCCCAGTCGGGCGTCTATCCGTTCCAGACGGCGGCGCTCAATACCCAGGACATCGCGGGCATCGTCTCGATCGAGCCTGGCGCCTGCCCGGCCGCGACAGGCGACCTCGCGCCCTACATGAAGATGCCGATCCTCGTGCTGTTCGGCGACTACGTCGATCTCTCGCCGCGCTGGGCGCCGCGCCTGAAACAGTGCCGCGAGTTCGCCGAAGCGATGAAGAAGGCGGGCGGCAAGACAGAGCTGGTCGTGTTGCCGGACCTCGGCATCAAGGGCAACTCGCACATGTTGATGCAGGACAGCAACAGCCTGGAGCTCGCGGCCTGGCTGGTCGCGTGGCTGAACAAGAATATTCCGGCAAAACCCTAAGGACGAGCCGCCAGCACCATATCGGCGAGCTTCAGGAAATCCGGGCCGAGCACGCGGCTGGGCTCGAAGCTCGTCCTGCCGAGATTGCGCTGAACGGCGTACTCGTCCGTCACCGCGCGGCGGTGGACGATCACCGTGTCGATCGCGGGCATCACCAGCACGAACTGGCCGAACTGGCCGCTCATCATGTAGGAGCCCGCCCATTCCGGGCCGGTGCGGTTCGCGGGGATCCACCAGAGATAGGCGTAACCGAGATCGGCACCGCGCCCGACGTTCTCGGGCTTCACGTGCAGCCTGGTGCTCTCCTTCACCCAATCGGCTGGTACGAGCTGCTGGCCGTTCCAGTTGCCGCCGCGCGCCATCAGCAGGCCGAGCCGCGCCATATCGCGTGCCGACAGGAACAGGTGATAGGCGAGATATTTCGACTGACTCTCGAAGCCCATCATGCGCTGGCGGCCGACGGTGTAGTCCTGCAACTGCAGCGGCTTGGCGAGATCGTCGTTCAGCGCATTGAACACGGTCTTGCCCGTCAGCTTCTCGAAGATCGCGCCCAGGACGTTGAAGTCCCAGTTGTTGTAGTGGAAAAACGTGCCGGGCTGCTTGGAGCCGCGCTCGATCTTGTTCGGATCGTCGCCCGGACTGCCCGCCGCGTGATAGACGCCGGAGCTGGCGATCAGAAGATCGCGGATCTTCGCGGTCTTCTCGATGGGCAGCAGTCCATCGGGCTCGTCGATGCCGATCTCGCCCATCGTGCGGTCGAGGTTGATCGTGCCGTTGGCGACGTACTTGCCATAGAGCATCGACAGGATGCTCTTGCGCGCCGACGCGAGATAGCTCACCTCGGCGATGTCGCCGTAGGTGTAGGCGACCTTCCCGCCCGACACGATCATGAACGAGGTCGTGGGCAGGGTGCAGAGCTTGAGTTCCAGCGCATCGATCGCCGCCGGCTTGAAGCCTGCCGCCTGCGGCGCGATTTTCTCCCACTCCGCACCGGGCAACGGCGCGGCCTGTGCCGCATTTTGGAACAGTGCGATCGCCGGCAACGCGACGGCTGCCTGCAGGATTGATCTGCGGCGCGGCTGAAAAATGGCTACCATGGTGCGGATATTGTGGGGGAGCCTGTGGTTACTGTCATTCATAATGCCGCCATCGTCACCGTCGACGACAATGATGCGGTGCACTACGACGCCGCGATCGCGATCGACGGCAAGCGCATCGCGGCAATCGGGCCCACGAAAGAGATTCTGGACCGCTATCCGAACGCCGAGCGCATCGACGGCACCAACAAGATGGTCATGCCGGGCTTCGCCAACGTGCATACCCATCTCACCATGACCCTCGCGCGCGGCGTGTTCGAGGATCTATCGCCGCCGCACAAGCCGCCGTTCTCCGGTGGGCTGTCGCCCATCCCGCTGCCCAAGATGTCGCGTGAAGAGCAGACCACGATGGCGATGCTGGGCGCGCTCGAGGCGCTGCGCAGCGGCACCACGCTGGTGCTCGAGGATGGTGCCGGCACCGGCGACTATGCCGGAGCCCTCGCGAGCACCGGCATGCGCTTCCTGCTGGGCGTGCGCGCCTTCGATCGCATCGGCACGGAGATCGGCGATCCCGCGCCCTACCAGCTCGACCGCGCGCTGGGGCAGCGCCACTTGAAGATCATCGAAGACACGTTCCACGAATGGAACGGCAAGGCCGACGGCCGCATACGTATCGCCGTGTCGGCCTGGGCCCCCGACATGTGCTCGCCCGAGCTGCTGAAGGATCTGCGGGCGCTGCAGGACAGGCTCGACACCTGGGCCACCATCCATCTCAACCAGATCTGGGGCGAGGTCGCGGCGATTCAGGCGCACCGCAATCGCCTGCCGACCGAATACCTCGCGGATCTCGGATATCTCAACGAGCGGCTGATCTGTGCGCACTGCCGCTGCATGAATCCAAGCGAGGAAAAGATTCTCGGGCAAGCGGGCGTGACCGTCTCGTTCAACTCCGCCATCGCCGCGCGGCGCGGCCTCAGCCCGCGCATCTCCGATCTCGAGCAGTATGGCTGCACCATCGCCATGGGCAGCGACAATATGGCCGAGGACATGGTCGAGGTGATGCGCACCGGCCTGTTCATGGAGCGCGTCAGGCGCGAGAACGGACGCCTGCCGACGCCGGAGCAGGCGCTGCGCTGGGCGACGCGCAACGGCTACAAGGCGCTGGGCATTCCCGACGGCGGCTG
Organism: Enhydrobacter aerosaccus; assembly: GCA_903915535.1. Taxonomy (GTDB): domain Bacteria; phylum Pseudomonadota; class Alphaproteobacteria; order Reyranellales; family Reyranellaceae; genus Reyranella; species Reyranella aerosaccus_C. The sequence continues at coordinate 4,144 of CAIWTJ010000158.1, read as the reverse complement.
GCTTGCACCGGGCAACAAGGCCGATCTCGTGGTCGTCGACATGAATCGGGCGCATTTGATCCCGATGCTGCGAGCAGCGTCCGACTTCGTACACAATGGCCAGGCACGCGATGTCGAATCGGTGATGGTCGACGGACGGTGGTTGATGCGTGACTGCAAGGTGTTGGTCATGGATGAGAATGCGGTTCTGTCGCAGGCACAGCATGTGGCGCGCACGGCGTGGTCGCGGCAATTTCGCTCACGACTCGAGCTGCCGCGGCCCGCGGGCTTTATTCCCGACATGCTACCCTAGGAGGAACGATCGGAGTGATTTCCCGTTGCGCTTAGGTCGTAAAGGCGCAATAAGCGGCCCCCGTGGGGGGACGTGTCGAAATCTATGAGAGGGAAATTCCATGTCCAGGTCGCACCCGGTTGATGTCCATGTCGGCGCACGCATGCGCCAGCGCCGTTCCCTGTTGGGCATGAGCCAGACCAATCTCGGAACGGCCGTCGGGCTCACGTTCCAGCAGATCCAGAAGTACGAGCGTGGCTCCAACCGCATCGGCTCCAGCCGGCTCTTCGAGTTCTCCAAGGTGCTCGATGTCCCCGTCTCCTACTTCTTCGACGAGATGCCCTCCAACGCGCTGGCCGGCCGGCCGATGTCGGGCCGCGGCCGCAAGGGCGGCTTCGGCGAGGCATCGACGCCGTTCGAGCAGGAGAAGGATCCGCTGGTGAAGCGCGAGACCCTCGAACTTGTGCGCGCCTACTACAAGATCCGCGAGGCGCGCGTGCGCCGCCGCGTGTTCGAGATGGTCAAGGCCGTGGGCGCCGCCAGCCACGCCGAAGTGCTGGGCGGCACCAAGAAGAAGCGCTAACCTCGTCGGCCGAACATGGCCGACCGACAGACCATCCCGATCATCGATCTCGCGGACCCGCCCGACAAGGCGGCCTGCGAGCTGCGCACCGCGCTCACCGACGTCGGCTTCTACTACATCGTCAATCACGGGGTGCCGAGGGACCTGATCCGCGCCACCTATGCCGAGGTGGCGCGCTTCCACGCCCTGCCGCTCGAACGCAAGATGCAGGTCCGCATCGATCGCCACAACGTGGGCTACCTGCCCATGAAAGGCGACACCTTGCGGACATCGGTCGTGCAGACCGTGACCAAGCCCAACTTCAATGAGGCGCTGTTCATCGCGCGCGACCTGCCGCCCGACCATCCCGAGGTGAAGGCCGACCGGCGTTTCCGGAGCGCCAACCAGTGGCCGGCCAACTTGCCGGTTTTCCGCGAGAAAATCGTCTCCTATTGCGACACGATTGAGCGGCTGGTCTTGCGGCTGATGCCTCTCTACGCCGGTGCCCTAGACCTGCCGCCGCGCTACTTCGAGGTGCCGTTCCGCGACATGCAGTACAAGCTGCGCGCGACCCACTACCCGCCGCAGGAAGTGAACGTCGAGGACGAATTCGGCATCGCGCCGCACACTGACACGAGCTTCCTGACCGTCCTCGCGCCCAACGACGTGCCCGGCCTCGCCATTCGCCTGCGCGACGGCACGTGGATGGACGCGCCGGCGATCCCGGACGCCTTCATCGTGAACGGCGGACAGATGCTGCTGCGCTGGACCAACGACCGGTTCCTGGCGACGCCGCACCGCGCGGTCAATCGCAGCGGTAGAGAGCGCTATGCACTGGCCTTCTTCTGCGACGCCAACATCGATTGGCCGATCGCCTCGGTGCCGACCACCTTCGGACCGGACAAGCCGCCGAAATATCCGACGACCTGGTACACCGACTACATGGCGCTCTATCAGAAGCGCACGTACGACCTGCTCGCGGCCGAGAACGCGTAGTTACTCGGCGGCGGCCTTGCGGGCTGGCTGGTTGCGGGCCAGCCACTCGCCCATGGCCTCCTCCATGGTCATGAACACCGCGCCGTCTTCCATCAGCTTCTGGATCAGCCGCTCCAGCATCATCATGCGATGGCCGCGGCCGATCACGTGCGGATGGAACGTGTAGGTGAGGATGCCGAAGTCGGGCTGCACGCGCGTCATGTAGGTGTAATCGTCGACGAAATTCTCGAGCACGGCGGTGGCGTTCATCAAGCCCTGCTGGATCGAACCGTTCGGATTGCGCATGTATTCGAAGTGCGGGAAGTCGTCGAGCGACCAGCTGATCGGCATCTCGAGCAGCGGTGTCGTCCGGCCGCGCACCATCGGCTTCATCAGCTCCACCACGTCACCCTGTCGCGCATAGTAGCAATCGTAGTCGTGGCCCATCAGGGAGCTGTCGTACTTGATGCCGTGCTTCAGCAGCAGTTCGATCGAGTTGGGCGAGAGGTCCCAGGCGGGCGACCGGTACCCGCGCGCGGCCTTGCCGCTGATACGCTTGATCGATTCGTTGCCGCGGACGATCTCTTCTTCTTCCTCGGCCCGCTCCATCGTGACCGGGAGGCGATGCGTCCAGCCGTGATGGGCAAGCTCGTGACCCGCCTCGACATAGGGCATCACCGCTTCCGGCGTCGTGTCGATCGTGTGGCCGGGCGTGAAGAAGGTGCCCTTGATGTCGTACTTCTTCATCAGGGCAACGAGGCGCGGAATCACGATCGTGTCGTATTCGCCGCGCGAGATCACCGTCGGCGAGGTGAGGCCGCGGGCGATGAAGCCTGACATGTGGTCATGATCGAAGGTAAGACAGACGATATGGCGCGGCATGTCGGGACTCCTCTGGCTCAGGCTTTGACGATGAAGGGCTTGGCCTGCGCGTCGTACTCGGCATAGCCCAGCATTGCGCGCAGTTCCGGCGGCGGCAGGGCGGTCTTGGCTTCCGCCTCGCCCGCCTTCAGCGCCGCGAGGCCGGCCTTGATGCCGGCCGCGACGGGCGAGAGCATGCCTGTCGGATAGGTGCCGATCTTGAAGCCCAGCTTCAGCGCCTCGGTCTGCGACGGGCAGGCACGCGGCGCGCCCGGCGACAGCACGGCAAACGACGGCTTGCCACCGGCGGCGGCAATCGCGCGCTTCACCTCGTCATCGTCGGCGGGCGAATCGAGGAACAGGATGTCGGCGCCTTCCTTCACATACATCTCGATGCGCGCCACGGCCTCGTCGATACCTTGGGTCGGACGGCAATCGGTGCGCGCCAGCACGCAAATGCCGGACTCCTTGGCGGCCTCGACGGCGGCCCGGATCTTCATCTGCGCCTCGTCGCGCGGCAGGCAGGGCTTGCCAGCGGCGGTGAGGGCGCGCGGCGTGATCTTGTCCTCGATCAGCACGGCGGCGGCGCCGGCGCGGCCATAGGCGCGCACGGTGCGCTGGACGTTCATGGCATTGCCGTAGCCGTGGTCGCCGTCGGCCAGCACCAGCAGGTCGGGCGCGGCGGCATGGACCATGTTGAAGGAGTCGAACATTTCGCCGAACGAGAGCAGATCGAGATCGGGGCCGCCCAGCCGGCTTGCGGCGACGCAGGAGCCCGAGAGGAAGGCCGTCTTGAAGCCTGCCGCGGCCGTCAGCTTGGCGGTGAGCCCGTCCCAGACCGCCGGCATCACCACGAGGCCAGGTTCTTTCAGGTGGGCACGCAGGCGCTCGGGGGCGGTCATCAGGCAGTTCCTCCAGTTTATTTTCGGCGACGATAATAGCGGTTCGCGGCCTCTTCGCCACAGCGCTCGCTAGCATGCAATTTGCTAATCTCTGGCGGTGATAGCCGTCATTACCCGTTTGCTGCTGCGCCGCGCCCTGCTGGCGGTGCCGCTCGTCTTCGCCGTCGTGGCGTTGACCTTCTTCTTCATCCGCCTGGCGCCGGGTGATCCGGCGCAAATTCTGGCAGGCGATGCGCCGACGGCGGAATTCCTGGCGCAGGTCCGCGCCGAGTACGGACTCGACCGGCCGATGTGGACACAGTTCCTCGCCTTCCTCGGCAAGGCGCTCACCGGCGACTTCGGCACCTCGCTCTACACCAAGCAGCCCGTGTTCACCGTCATCCTCGAGCGCTTTCCCGCCACCGTGCTGATGACCGGCACGGCGATGATCGTTGGTCTGCTCCCCGGGAACGGTACCAATGTGATAGTTAGATTTCCGGCTATTTTGGGCTTTGAAAGGAGCACGGGATGGCACGGAAGGACTACACGCCTGAGCAGGCGATCGGGATGCTGCGGGAGGCCGAGGTACGGCTG
>CAIWTJ010000157.1 GCA_903915535.1 Enhydrobacter aerosaccus | reverse complement strand
TTGTTGGGCAGCAGCGGGCCAATGATCGTCCACTCGGGGTCCGTCAGATCGAAGCGTGCCATCGTGCAAACTCCTTCGCTTCAGGAGTTAGAATCACAGTTCGCCTCGCCGCGGAATCCCTTTATGAGTACAGAACCTAGTCCACATACTCCGGATGGCGTCGCACGTACGCCACGACGAAGCTGCAGGCGGGGACGATCTCGAAGCCCTTTGCCTTCGTGTCTTCGAGGGCGGCGCTGACCAGTTCCGCGCCGAACCCATGTCCCTCGTCAGCCGGCGGCACCTCGGTGTGGGTGAACACGCGGCTGCCGGCCTGTTCGCGATAGACCGCGATGGCCACGCCATGGGGCGTGTCCAGTTCGTAGCGACTGGCCGCCTCGTTGTGGCGAACGCTCAAGACTTCTCGACTTCCCAGAACATCGGATAGTCCGACTGGATCAGGTTCTTGAGGTTGTTTCGGTAGCCTGCCGGAATAGTGAACTGGCCCCACATGACCGACGGTGTGAGCTCGTAGGCGATGGTCTGAATCTCGGCGGCGATGCGCTTGCGATCCTCGACAGTGGCAGCCTGCGTGAAGCTCTTCAGCAGCACGGGAATGCGGTTGTCACAGGACCAGCCCGGATAGTCGTTGCAAGTGTTACCGACATAAAAGTGCGAGAGCGGAGAGAACATGTCGGTGCCGTTCGAGTAGACCGGGAACATCGACCAGCCTTCTTTCTTTGCGCGCCTCGCGAGCACGGTGGGCCAGTCGCGCTGCTGTTGCTCGACCGTGAAGCCCACGTCCTTCATGTTCTGAACGAGCACCCTCGAAGCCGTCTCGCTGATCGAGCGCGCGACTTCCATGATAATCACGGGCTCGCCCTTGTAGCCGGACGCCTTGAGCTCGGCCTTGGCCGCAGCCAGGTCAAACTTGTTCCCGGCAGCGCCGGCATCGGTCGACAGGGGCGCGCCGCACATCCAGAAAGAATCGCACGACTTGGCGCGATACTTCTCCGGCACGCCGATGGCCGTGAGGGTGGCATCCTGGTCGACGCATTTCCACAGCACCTTGCGTACAGCGGGGTTGTCGAATGGGGGGGCGGCGTGATTGAGGCGGAAATTGCCCTGAAACTGATGGATGCCGCCCAGGCTCACAAACTTGAGCGCCTTTTCGGCTTCCAGAACCGGCAGCATGTCGAAGGGCAGGTATTGCATGTAGTCGACTTCGCCGGCGATCAGGGCGTTGGCGCCGGTAGACTGGTCCGGCATCACGCGCAGCGTGAGCTGGTCGATCTTCACGTTCTTGCCGCCGGTCAGGAAGTCCGGCGCCTCCTTGCGCGGCACGTAGTCCGGGTTGCGCTCGAGCACCATCGTATCGCCCGGACGCCAGGCGCTCTTCACGAAGCGGAAGGGGCCCGACCCGATCGGCTCTGGAATGCGTTGGTCGGCCGGTGTGGCGGCGATGCGCGCCGGCATGATCACCGGCAGCGGCGCGTTGGGCTTGCCCAACACGTCGAGCATCATCGGAAAGGGCTCCTTCAGCGCGAACTTGAAGGTCTTGGCGTCCGTTGCCTCGACAGAAGCTGTGCCCGCCATCAGCATCTTGCCGAGCGCGTCGCGCACCGCCCAGCGCTTGAGCGAAGCGACACAGTCTGCCGCCGTGACGGGCGCGCCGTCGTGGAACTTGAGGCCATCGCGCAGCACGAAGGTCCAGCCGAGCTTGTCGCTGCTGGTCTCCCACGAGTCGATCATCTGCGGCTTGATCTCGCCCTTCTCATTCATCGCGAAGAGCGTGTCGAAGACATGCAGGCCGAAGGTGCGCGTAATGGCGGCGGTGGTGAAATGCGGATCGAGGATCGTGGCCTCGGATTCCAGGATCACGGTCAGGCCTTTGCCCGCTGCCCGAGCCGAGCGCGGCCGGATGAGCGATGCCGCCGTCAATGCCGCCCCGCCTGCCAAAGCGGCTCGCCGTCCCAAACTGATCCTGCTCATCACGCTATCCTCCAAAAGGAGCGGCACCGTAGCGTCGTTTCACACTAAACGAAAAGGGCCGGAGTCCCGTCTTGCGACGAAATCCGGCCCCATTTGGAAAATTGGCGGTATCAGGAGGGCGTCACGACCCCGCACGCCACGCGATCCACGAAGAGATCGGTCTGCGGACCCCGAACCGGGATGCCGAGACGCTCGCCTGGACCCGCCGGGGGCACGATGACCCGCGTGTCCTCGACCTTCGCGCCACCATTGGTGAAGTGGCAATCGAGTACGACATTGACCGTACCGGCACTGTTGTTCGTCACATACAGGACGGCCAGCCAATGCTTGGTCGGTATCGGCTGCAGCGAGGGCGCGTCGACGTCGACGATCGGGACCGACGGCCCCGCCGTGAACGGCACCGTCCCCATCAGCGTCGCATGCGGATGCTGTGTGACGATACCGGACACCACGGCACTCTGGGCGCGTGGGTCGAAGGCGCGATTGACTGGTGCGTTGGGATTGGCCTCCGCGAGGCTTCCTTCGACCAGATCAGGCGTCCATACCTTCCCCGTGCGCGAGTCGCGAAACTCCTGCGCCAGGGCGGTGCCCGCGAGGCCGAGCCCGACGAGCCCGGCCAACGCGACTACCGAGAAGCGAGTGAACGAATTCACGCTCGGCTTCCCTTACATGTTCTTGCGCTTGACTTCCCAGCCCGACACCTGGGCTTCAGCCTGCTCATGGCTGATGCCGTAGCGGGTCTGGATCTTGCCGACCAGAACGTCGCGACGGCCCTCGACCTGCATCAGGTCGTCGTCGGTCAGCTTGCCCCACTGTTCCTTCACGGTGCCCTTGGTCTGCTGCCAGCTGCCCTTCATCTTCTCCCACATCGTCTTCACTTCCGGCGAGACGGTGGTCGAGGATGAGGTGGTTGTCGTGGCGGTCTGCGCCTGGGCGATCATCGGAGCGACGCCGACGGTGAGGGCCGCGCACGCGGCAAGAATGGCGATGGAACGCATGGAGTTCTCCTTTTTTTTAGCAATGAACAGATTGAATTGGCCGCCTGATAACGGAGCGCCAAAGCAAAAGGTTGCTGACGGTAGCGTCCTAGAACCAGAGCGACTTCAGGAAGATCGCGGCAGGCACCACGATCGCCATGGCGACATAGAGGTCGAACAACTCGCTCTCCAGAAGCCGTGCGGATTGACCGCTCTCGGAGTCGTCGAATGGTGTTGCTGCTGCGCTGCGTTGACCGTCTAACCGGGCTGGCACTGGTGCGTTGAACATCTTCACCACCTGAAATTCGATTTCCTGCCTTATCAACGCCCCAGACGCAGCGGTGGTTGCAGAAGATCGGGATCAGATGTCAGGGCCCCATGTGTCAGCGTCCCATGGCCGTCCGCGCCGCGTGGTCGAGGGCCTGCTGCAGGTCGATGGATGAGTAGGGTTTGCTGATGAAATGCACCCCCTCTACCTGGGAGGACGAGCGGCCATACCCGCTGGCGATGACGACCGGCAGGCCCGGAAATCTCGTCCTGACCTCGGCAGCCAGCTCCTCGCCGCTCATCCCGGGCAAGCCGAGGTCGGTCAGCAGCAGATCGAATGCCGCGCCACGCGACAGCATTTCCAGAGCCTGCTCGCCGCTGCCCACGCCGGAAACGAAACAGTCGAGCCGCTCCAGCATGTCGGTCGTCGACATTCGCAGCACGACCTCGTCTTCCACCAGGAGAATACGCCTGGGCCGGCCGTCCCCCGGCACAGGCGCGGACGTAGGCGAAGGCTCGGACTTCATTGCAGGTGCCCGGCGGGACGACAGGACTGCGCGGATTCTCGCGGAGAGATCGTCGCTGCGATAGGGCTTTGCGATCATCGGCAGGTCATCGCGATATTCCTGCGGGATGAGGTCTCGCGCGTAGCCGGAGGTGAGTAATATGGCCATCGACGGGCGCAGACGCTGCACCATGGCAATCAGTTCGACGACCGATATGGCGCCTGGCATCACGACGTCGGTGAAAAGCATGTCGAAGTTCGGATCCTTCTCGATGAGGCCTACGGCCACGTCGGGATTTTCCGCTGCCGTGACCCGGTAGCCCCACCCTGAGAGCATGTCGACGACCGCCTGTCGGACATCCTCGTTGTCCTCGACGACGAGGATACGTTCGTCGCCAGCGGCCGCGCCGGATGGCAGCTCCTCAGGCTCGGCGACGTGATCGAGCGTGCGCGGCAGGAAGAGCTTCACGCTGGTCCCCTGGCCGATCGCACTATCGATCCGGATGTGGCCGTTGGACTGACGTACGAAGCCATAGACCATGCTCAGCCCGAGACCGGTCCCCTTGCCGTCCTGCTTTGTCGTGAAGAAGGGATCGAAGGCATGAGCCACGACGTCTGCCGGCATGCCGAGACCGGTGTCGCTCACGTCGATCAGCACATAGGACCCTGGCGTCACATCGGGATGCAGGGAGGCGTAGCGGCGATCCAACGTGGCATTGGCGACTTCGATCCGGACGGCGCCGCCATCGGGCATCGCGTCGCGGGCGTTGATGGCGAGGTTGAGGATCGCATTTTCGAGCTGGCCCGGATCGATCCTGGCGTTCCACGTATCCTTGGCGATGACGAATTCGGGCACCACGCGCTCGCCCAGCGCCTGGCGCAGGAGGATGGCGAGGCTCGAGACAAGATGGCCGATCGCCGTCGGCTGCGGCTCAAGCGGCTGACGGCGTGCGAACGCGAGAAGCTGCTGGGTCAGGCCGGCACCACGCTCGGCGGCGGCGGTGGCACTCTGCAGCCGGTTGAGCACCGGTGGCAATCCCGAGACATCGCGCTTCATCAGGTCGAGATTCGCCTGGATCACCTGAAGGATGTTGTTGAAATCGTGCGCCATGCCGCCGGTGAGCTGGCCGATGGCCTCCATCTTTTGGCCCTGGCGCAACGCCGCCTCGTCTCGCAGCTGTTCCGTGATGTCGACGCAGCGCACCACCGAGCCGCCGTCCGCCATTTCGCCGCGGGAGACCTCGTAGTCGTGACCATCGTGGGAGACACGGACCGTCAGCGAGCGTTGTTTGGCTGGTTGGCCCAGATCGAGCGACACAAAGAGCGCGCGCGTCACGGGCGAGCGTTCGGACAGCAGGAAATCGCGTGTCGGCGCAGGCTGCCGCCCGGGATCCCAGCCGGCGAGGTCTGCGAACGATTCATTCCACGCAACCACGTTGCCCTGCGCATCGAGCACGAAGATCGGATCGCGCAACGTCTCCAGCGTTGCCTGGAGAAGACGCGAACGCTCCTGAAGCTCCCGCCGCGCTTCCTCGAGGCGGCTCGAGCTGCGAACGATCAGGAAAGTGCCGATGACGAGGCATACAAAGGCGCCGGCCAGAACCAGCAGCCCGGCGAGATCCGCCTGATCCTGCTCGGAGCGCAGCATGCCCAGCCGCCGCGCCAGCATCAGCCGCTGCCCTTCGACGAAGGCGTCCGCCGCCTGCCGGATGTGATCGGAGGTCTCGCGGGCGGCGGCGAGCTTCGACTTGTCGACTGCGGCGTCCCGGCCGGATCGCTGATAGTTAGCGATGCTCGTCCCCAGCTCTTCGAGCTTCTCACTGGCGGCGGCGCGAAACTCCATGATCTGCCGGCCAGCCTCGCCGTCTCCGGCAGACACCTCGAGTTGTCGCAGCAACGCATCGATACGCAGCCGTGCCCTCTCGTACGGCTCGAGACTGGCGACATCCCCCGACAGCAGGAAGCCGCGTTGACCTCCCTCGGCGTCTTGCATCGCCAAAAGCGCCTGCCGCATGAGCGAGATCGTCTCGAAATTGCTGACGACCAGGCGCTGCTGCCTGGCCGCAGAATTGGAATGAGTGATCGAGATCAGCGCGCCAGCCGTTACCAGCACGGCAATCGTCACGCCGATCACGAAGCCAATCGAAAAAATGGTCCGGCGGATGCTAGCCATCGCCTTCCTGTTCCTTGGGCAAGGGGAAAGCGACGACAATCCGCACGCCGCCGCCGTCGCGCGCCGAGATCGTGGCTTCGCCGCCAAGCTGCATGGAAAGGCCGCGCAGCAGGGTCACACCGAAGCCCCCACGCAAGTTCGGCTCGATCGAACCAGTTCCGGTGTCGATGCCATTGTCTTCGATGACCAACTCGGCCAGGTCGTCCGCTTTCTGGATCGCCTCGATACGGATTTCCGGATGAGCCACCGCGCTGAAATCGTGGCTGAGCGCGCTGCTCACCGCCTCGGTCACGATCAACCCCACCGGAATGGCCACGTCGGGGCCGACGGCCATTACCGGCGCCCGGATCTGGTAGCGCGGCGTGGCCTTGTCGGTCGAGCGCGACACCGTGATCTGGCGTACGAGGTCGCTGATGAACTGCTGGAAATCGACCAGCGACCAGCTCGACCTTTCGTAAAGATGCCGATGCAGGATCGACAGGGTCAGCACCCTGTTCTGGGCATCGCCGAAGAACCGCCGCAAGCGCGGCGAGCGTATCTCACCAGCCTGCAGATTGAGCAGGCTGGAAATCATCTGGAGATT
>CAIWTJ010000156.1 GCA_903915535.1 Enhydrobacter aerosaccus | reverse complement strand
TTGTTGGGCAGCAGCGGGCCAATGATCGTCCACTCGGGGTCCGTCAGATCGAAGCGTGCCATCGTGCAAACTCCTTCGCTTCAGGAGTTAGAATCACAGTTCGCCTCGCCGCGGAATCCCTTTATGAGTACAGAACCTAGTTCCGGCGGCTATTGGGTGCGGCAGTGCGGCGATGCCGAGGCGCTTGGCGATGCGTACCGGTATCTCACGGGCACGGCGACCTCGGCCTGGTCGCTGAGTGCCCTGCTTGGCCTCCCCAAGCATCTGGCTCGATCATACGTGTTCCGCGGCAACCCTCTCGCGCTGCCGGCCCGAGAGACCGCGATCAGCGCGGAGGCGTCGATCGAGGGGCAGCCTGCCTATCACACCGCCGTCGCCCTGAACGGCCGATGGCTGGCCGGCATTTCGGCAGAAGTCGAGGATTACTATCCGCGTCCGACCGGTCCCAGTACGCGGGTGCGGCTCCATGGCGACGAGGCGATGGGCAACATCGCTGGCAAATTGGCCGCGGCGCTGAATTACAGCGGGTTCTTCGGACTCGACTTCATTCGCCGGCCCGACGGAGGGCTCACCTTCCTCGAATTCAATGCGCGACCGACGCCGGTGGCGCACCTGGGCGGGTTGATCGGCGCCGACCTGTGTACGGCGTTGCGCCGCGGGCTCGACGATCCGAACGTGGCGTCGTCGTCGCCATCGGGGGACGTGCGCGTGGCGTTGTTTCCGCAGGATTGGCGGCGCGAGCCGGCCTCGGCGGATCGTCGCGAGTTCCATCTCGACATCCCGCGCGGCGACCCGTCCCTGCTCGATGCTTTCAGCCTGATCCTGCCCGCGGGGTGGGACCGTTCGGAGTCCGTGAGTGATTGAAGAGAGATCAAGGATGCACGATGTCGAGAAGTGCGATGTTGCCATCATCGGCGCCGGTCCCTTCGGACTGTCCATCGCCGCGCATCTGAAGGCGCGCAGGGTGCGATTTCGGATTTTCGGACGGGCCATGGAAACCTGGGCCAGCCGGATGCCCAAGGGCATGATGCTGAAGTCCGACGGGTTCGCGACGACGCTCTACGATCCCAAACGCCGCTTTACCTACGCGAAGTACTGCGCCCAGCACGGCATTCCCTACGCCGACCTCGGCGTGCCTCCGACGGCGGAATCCTTCGTGAACTATGGTCGCGCATTCCAGAAGGCGCTCGTGCCGAACCTCGAGGACAGGACCGTCACCGCCATCGAAAGCGACGACACGGGCCACACGCTGAAGTTCGCCGACGGGCCCGATTGCCGGGCCCGCTTCGTCGTCGTGGCGACGGGCATCGGCTATTTCGGCAACCTTCCGCCCGTCCTGTCGGGTTTGCCACCCAGGCTTCTCACGCACGGTTCCGAACATCACGACCTTTCGGGCTTCCGCGGACGAAAGGTGGCGGTCATCGGCGCCGGCGCATCGGCTGCCGACCTCGCCGGCCTGCTGCACGAGGCGGGGGCCGAAACGCACATGCTGTTCCGTCGCACGATCGCGTTCGGCGAGCGCATGCGCCTGCCGCGAACCCTGTACGAGCGCATCCGCTGGCCGACCACCGTTATCGGCCCAAACTGGCGTTCACTGTTCTTCGTGAAGCTGCCGCTGGTCTTTCACCGTTTCCCGGTGGCCAAACGCCTCAAGCTCACGCGAACACATCTCGGTGCGTCTCCCGGCTACTTCACGAAGGAAATGGTGCTGGGAAAGGTCGTCCTGCATCCCGGTGTCGAACCGACGGGTGCCAGTCCCAGCGGCGAGGGAATCGAACTCAGGCTGGTCGACCGCGAGGGCAAGGAGCAGAGGCTGCAGGCCGACCATGTCATTTGCGCGACCGGTTACAGGCCAGCGCTGTCGCGCCTGCCTTTTCTCGGCGAAAAGCTCCGGTCGCGGATTCGCGCGGTGGAGGACACGCCCGTCCTGAACAGCTGGTTCGAATCGAGCGTTCCCGGGCTCTATTTCGTCGGTGCGCTGTCGGCCCCGAGTTTTGGCCCGGTGGTTCGTTTCGCCTGCGGCGCGGAGTTCACGGCGAAACGCGTGGCCCGCCGCCTCGCCAGACTGTGTTGATGCGCGATGAGCGGGCCGCCGAACAGGTTCGAGGAGACGATCGAGACGCGCGCCAGGCTGCGGGAACTGGTGAGTGAGCCGCCCGCGATCGTGACCGACAAGGTCATCGGCCATATCGATGACCTGTGCCGGAGGTTCATCGGCGCGTCGCCCTTCGTCATGGTGGCGACGCGGGGAGCGGACGGCAGGCTCGACATTTCCCCCAAGGGCGATGCGCCCGGATTCGTCGCCGTCCTGGACGACAAGACCCTCGCGATCCCGGACCGGCCGGGCAACCTTCGCGCGGACACGTTCGAGAACCTGCTCGCGCATCCCGAAGTCGGACTCTTCTTCCTCGTTCCCGGAAGGGGCGACACGCTGCGTGTCAGCGGCAAGGGCCGGATCGTGCGCGATCGCGCCCTCCAGGAGAGGCTCGCGGCAAACGGCAAGATCCCGCATCTCGTCCTGGTCGTCGACGTAGAGGAAGCCTTCACGCACTGCCCGAAGTGCATGACGAGGGCGAAGATGTGGACGCCGGACGAATGGCCCGATCACAGCGGCGCCCCGACGCATGCCGAACTCATGGTGGCGCACGGCAAGCTTAAGCTGTCCGTGGCCACCATGCAGTCGATCGTCGACAAGGACGGCGAGACCCGACTCTACTGACGGCTGGCCAGCCGCGGTTGAATAGAGAATAGTCCGCTCAATTAAAGAAGAGACTTTAGGGAGACGATCATGCGCGGAAGATCAATCGCGGGACTGTTGCTGGGCGCCGCACTTGCAGCGATCGGCCTTGTCGCGGCCGGCAACGCCGGCGCACAGACTTACCCCTCCAAGCAGATCACGATGATCGTTCCCTTCAGCGCGGGCGGCCCGACCGACACGCTGGCGCGCATCCTGACCGAACGGATGAGCCGGACACTGGGTCAGACGGTGATCATCGACAACGTCACGGGCGCGGCGGGCACGATCGGCACCACGCGCCAGGTGCGCGCGGCGCCCGACGGCTACACGATCGGGATCGGCCACTGGAGCACGCACGTCGTCAATCCGGCGATCTATCCGTTGCCGTACGACATCCTGAACGATGTCGAACCGCTGGCGATGATCGCGACCAATCCGCAGGTGCTGGTGTCGCGCAAGGATTTCCCCGCCAACGACCTCAAGACCCTGATCGAGCAGGTGAAGGCGAGCGGCGACAAGACGACGGCCGGTACCTCGGGTGTCGGCGCGGCATCGCACATCGGCGGGCTCTATTTCGAGCAGAAGACCGGCACCAAGGTTCGCTTCATCCCGTATCGCGGCGGCGGTCCCGCGTTGCAGGATCTCGTCGCGGGCCAGATCGACATCATGTTCGACCAGGCCGCCAACTCGATCCCGCAGATCCAGGCGGGGAAGATCAAGGTGTTTGCCGTGACCGCGAAGCAGCGGATGAAGGCGATGCCGGACATCCCGACCGTCGACGAAGCGGGCCTTCCGGGACTCTATATCGCGGTCTGGCACGGCATCTGGGCGCCCAAGGGCACGCCGAAGGATGTGGCGGCGAAGCTGACCGCCGCGATCCAGGAAGCGCTGGCCGATCCGCAGGTCCGCGCCCGCTTCGAAGGTCTCGGTCAGGACATTCCCGAGCCCGCCCAACAGACGCCGCAGGCCCTGCGCGCCTTCCACGAGGCGGAGATCAAGCTGTGGTGGCCGCTGATCAAGGCGGCCGGCATCAAGATCGAATAGGGTCGCTTGCGGTCGATCGGTTTCAAGCCGGCGTGCATTTTATCGCCAGTAACGCCCGTAATAGGTGAATCGCGGGCGCGAGCCTATGGTGGCGCTTCTGGGTCGAAATTAAAATGTCGCAAAATCAAAGGGTTAAGGAGCCGGCTATGTTTTCCGCGTGTTTATTAAACATAGCTCGTGGCGCGCATGACAAATCTCCCGCCATGGGGGATACCCGCGCGCCATGAATCCTTATCGTCATTTCATCAATGAGATCGTGAAGTCGCTCCAGGCCATGCAGGCCGCGGGCGAGCTTCCGGCCGGACTCGATTTCTCCGCGATCACCGCCGAGCCGCCGCGCGACGCGGCGCTGGGCGACATCGCCACCAACGCCGCCATGGTGCTGGCGAAGCCTGCAGGCAAAAAGCCCCGCGACATCGCCGATCCGCTGCTGGCGCGCCTCAAGGCGATTCCCGACGTGGTCGAGGGTTCGGTGGCGGGGCCGGGCTTCATCAACCTCAAGCTCACCGACTCGTTCTGGCGCGCGCGGCTGGCGGACTGCCTGAAGCAGGGCGCGTCCTACGGCGATTCGCAGATGGGCAAGGGCCACAAGGTCAACGTCGAGTATGTCTCGGCCAATCCGACCGGGCCGCTGCACGTCGCGCACGCGCGCGGGGCGGTGGTGGGCGATGCGCTCGCCAACCTGCTGCTGAAGGCGGGCTACGACGTCACCAAGGAATACTACATCAACGACGCAGGCGCTCAGGTCGACAAGCTCGGCCAGTCGACCTACCTCCGCTACAAGGAAGCACTCGGCGAGGACATCGGCACGATTCCCGAAGGACTCTATCCCGGCGAATACCTGAAGGAGATCGGCGCCGCGATCGCCAAGCGCGACGGCGCGCGCTGGATCGGCAAGCCCGAGGCCGACTGGCTGCCCGAGATGCGCAGCTTTGCCATTTCGACGCTGATGGCCGAGATCAAGACCGACCTCGAGACGCTGGGCGTGCATATCGACGTCTATTCGTCGGAGCGCGCGCTGGTCGAAGGCGGCGCGGTCGATGCCGCGTTCGAGGACCTGAAGAAGCAGGGGCTGATCTACCAGGGCCGGCTCGAGCCGCCCAAGGGCAAGACGCCGGACGACTGGGAAGACCGCGAGCAGACGCTGTTCCGCGCCACCCAGTTCGGCGACGAGGTCGACCGGCCGCTGAAGAAGTCGGACGGCGGCTGGACGTATTTCGCCAACGACATCGCCTATCACCACGACAAGTACCGGCGCGGCTTCGCCGACATGATCGACATCTGGGGCGCCGATCACGGCGGCTACGTGAAACGCATGAAGGCCGCGGTCGGCGCGATCACGGCCAAGAAGGGCGAGCTCGACGTGAAGCTCTGCCAACTCGTGCGCGTGATGAGGAACGGCGAGCTGGTGCGCATGTCCAAGCGCGCGGGCACGTTCGTCACCCTGCGCGACCTGCTCGATGAGGTCGGGCCCGACGTCGTGCGGTTCACCATGCTGACCCGCAAGAACGATGCGCCGTTCGACTTCGATCTGGTGAAGGCCACCGAACAGAGCCGCGACAATCCCGTCTGGTACGTCCAGTACGGCTACGCCCGCACGCGCTCGGTCATGCGCCAGGCCACCGCCCAAGGCATCGCGATCGATGGATTGGCCACGGCGCCGCTCGAGCGGCTGTCGGATGCGGGCGAGGTGGCGCTGATCCGGCTGATCGCCCAGTGGCCGCGCCAGGTCGAGGCCGCCGCCACGGCGCACGAGCCGCACCGCGTCGGCTTCTATCTCTATGACCTTGCGGCGGCGTTCCACGCCCATTGGAACCGCGGCAAGGAAGACAATGTGCGCTTCGTCGTCGAGGGGGACGCCGAAGTGACCCGGGCGCGTCTTGCATTGGTACAGGCGGTGGGTTTTGTGATAGAATCCGGATTAAAGGTCTTCGGCGTAACACCCGTCGATGAAATGAGATAAAAAATGCACATCCGCCGGCCCCCTCCCGGCGACGGTCCTAAGATCTACCGACCCAACGAGTCGGTTGCCGTGCGGCTCGATCCGCCGACGCGGCCCGTCGCTTACGAGCCTGAATCGATTCCGCCGACTCCGCGGGACACGCTGCTGTCGCGGGTCAACCGCCGTCGCGGCCAGATCCTCACCGTGATGGTCTCGGTCGCCGCCATCGCGAGCTTCGGCTCCGTGGTGTGGTGGGCGCATAACCAGGACGTGAAGGCGGGCGGCAAGGGGCTGGAGCCGCTGGTCGTCCAGGCCCCGCCGACGCCGACCCGTATCAAGCCCGAGAACGCGGGCGGGCTGGTGCCGCCGAACCAGGACAAGGAAGTCTACAACCGGATCCAGCCCAACACGGTACCGGTCCAGCCCGAGAAGCTGTTGCCCGCCGCCGAGACGCCGAAGCTGCCGGCCGGCGGCGTGCTGCCGACACCGGCCGCGCCGAAGCCCGAGCCCGAGGCCACCAAGGCACCGACGCCGTTGCAGAGCGCTTCCACGTCGGCCCCGGCGACAACGACGCCGCCTGCCGCCACGACGCCGCCGGCCGCGCCCGCCACCGCGCCCACGGTCGCCGACAAGCCGTCGACGCCGCAGGCCGCCGGTCCCAGCATCGCCAGCCTGATCGACAACATGTCCGGCCCCACGGGGGGCTGGCGTATCCAGATCGCCTCGGTGAAGAGCGAGGACGTGGCCAAGTCGACCTGGGCCAAGGTGCAGACCGCCAACGGCGACGTGCTGACCAGCCTGCGCATGCAGCCGATCCGCGTCGATCTCGGCGACAAGGGAGTGTGGTACCGCGTCCAGGCGGGACCCCTCGATGAGAAGCAGGCGCAAAGCGTTTGCGGCACCCTGAAAAGCCGCAAGTCCGACTGCGTCGTCGTTCCGCCGGCGCGTTGAGCCCGCAACATGGCCTTGCCGCGCGCGGCGATATTGGGCTGCGCCGGCCCCGACCTCGCGGCCGACGAGCGGGCGTTCTTTCGTGACGCCGATCCGCTGGGCTTCATCGTCTTCGCGCGCAACATCGACACACCCGAGCGAACGCGCCGGCTGATCGAGGAGCTGCGCTCCTGCGTGGCGCGGGCCGATGCGCCGGTGCTGATCGACCAGGAAGGCGGCCGGGTCGCGCGCCTCAGGCCGCCGCACTGGCGCAAGGCGCCGCCCGCGTCGCTGCTCGGCGAACTTTATGCGCGCGATCCCGAGAAGGGCTTGCTGGCGACCCGACTGAACGCGCATCTCCTCGCCGCGGACGTCGCCTCGATCGGCTGCGACGTCGACTGCCTGCCGGTGCTCGACATCGCTTTCCCCGAGACCCATGCCGTGATCGGCGACCGCGCCTATGGCGCGGCGCCGGAGCCGGTCGCCGCCCTCGGCCGCGCTGCCGCCGAGGGGCTGATGGCCGAAGGCGTGATGGCGGTCATCAAGCACATCCCGGGACACGGCCGCGCTTCGGTCGACTCGCATCTCTCGCTACCCAAGGTCACGGCCTCCCGCGCCGAGCTGGAGCGGATGGATTTCCTGCCGTTCAAGCTGTTGGCCGACCTTCCGTGGGCGATGACGGCGCACGTGCTTTACGAGGCGATCGACCCCGAAGCCGCGCTCACGATTTCAGCACGCGGCGTGAAGGACGTGATCCGCGACCATATCGGCTTCGAGGGGCTCCTCCTGTCGGACGATCTCTCCATGCAGGCGCTGGGCGGCACGCTCGGCCAGCGCGCGGCGCGCGCGCTCGCGGCCGGCTGCGACATCGCCCTCCACTGCAACGGCAAGATGGACGAGATGAAAGAGGTCGTGGCCAACAGCGGCCAGATGACTGCCGCCGCCGGGCGACGTTTCAGCGCCGGCCGGGCCGCCCTCGCGCGCGCCGCCCGCCCGCTCGGCAAGGCGGGCCTCGCCGACGCCGAAAAGCAGGTGGCATCGCTGCTTCCTGCATGGGGATAAGGGGTCAAATACACTAGCGGTAGGCGCACCGGCTGGACTAAACCCAAGCTGCATGAGCGAGCCCGAAACCCAGCCTGCCGCCGACGGTTTTGCCGCCGCGTCTCCGGACGTGATCGCGCCGGGGGAAGGCGAGCTGATCGTCAATCTGGAGGGCTTCGAAGGCCCGCTCGATCTGCTGCTGACCCTGGCACGCGACCAGAAGGTCGATCTGCGGCGCATCTCGATGGTGGCGCTGGTCGACCAGTACCTTGCGCACATCGCGCAGGCCCGCCGCATCCGCCTCGAACTCGCCGCCGACTACCTCGTCATGGCGGCCTGGCTTGCCTACCTGAAGTCGCGCCTGCTGCTGCCGGAGCCGCCGGCCGGCGAGGAGATGTCGGCCCAGGACATGGCCGACGCGCTGCAGTGGCAGCTGCGCCGCCTCGAGGCGATGCAGGAAGCGGGCGTGCGCCTGATGGCGCGGCCGCAGCTGGGCAAGGATATCTTCGCGCGCGGCCAGCCCGAAGGCGTGATCGTCGTGCGCCGCGCGATCTGGGACGTGAAGCTCTACGACCTGCTCGCGGCCTACGGTCATCAGGTCAAGCCCAAGGACGCGGACACCTATCAGATCGCGCCGATGGAGTTCTTCTCCGTCGAGGAAGCCGCCGAGCGGCTGGGCCGCATGCTCGGCATCGCGGTCGATTGGCAGTCGTTGGAAGCATTCCTGCCGGCCGGCCTCACCGATCCGAACAAGCGGCGCTCGGCGCTGGCGTCGACATTCGTCGCAGGGCTTCAGCTCGCGAAGGACGGCCAGATCGAACTGCGCCAGACCGAGCGTTTCGGAACCATCCAATTGCGTAAACGTACCGAACAGCGGTGACGTCCATCATGTCAGAGCTTGAAATCCCGTCCGTCGAGGACCTCGAGAAGCTGGCCGCGCTGCTTGCGGCGGCCAAGGAAAAATCGAACGCCGACGACGAGTCGGAGGACGAGGAGTCCGACGACGATTCGGATGACGATGACGATTCCGACGATGACGATTCCGACGATGACGATTCCGACGATGACGATTCCGACGACGATGATGACGATGAAGAAGGCGAAGACGACGAAGATGACGATGAGGTTGAAGCCGTCGAGGTTGAAACCGTCGAGGCCGTCGTTGTTGCCGTCTCCACCGTCAGCGATGTCGTCTCGGAAGATCATCCTCAGCATCTGCGCCTGATCGAAGCGCTGCTCTTTGCCGGGACGCAGGCGCTCGACGAAAAGGAGCTGGCCGATCGCCTGCCCAACGATGCCAATGTCCCGGTGCTGCTGGCCGACCTCACGGCGCTCTACGCCAACCGCGGCGTGAACCTGGTCCAGGTCGCGGGCGGCTATGCCTTTCGCACCGCGTCCGACCTTTCCGAGAAGCTCAAGATCGAAAAGCCCGTCACGCGCAAGCTGTCGCGCGCGGCGATCGAGACGCTGGCGATCATCGCCTATCACCAGCCCGTCACGCGCACCGAGATCGAACAGGTGCGCGGCGTCGGGCTCAGCAAGGGCACGCTCGACCTGCTGTTCGAGCAGAACTGGATCCGGCCGATGGGCCGCCGCCGCGTGCCCGGCCGGCCGGTGACGTGGGGCACGACCGATTTCTTCCTCGAGCATTTCGGCCTGCCGTCGCTCGACGACCTGCCGGGTCACGAGGAAATGAAGGCCGCGGGCCTCTTGGACCCGCGCGCCCAGCCCCCCATATTCAGGCCGGAGGAGCCCGATCTTCCCCTGGAAGCGGGCGAGGACGAAGTCGACGAGCCCCTGGCCGCCGACGAGACGACACCTTAGGTCGCATTCCGGCCTTATTCGGCCGGTTGCCGGGCCTTCACACCGGGTGGCATACTCGCCGCAACGATTACTCGGTGCATCGAGCGCAAACGTCTTTTGGAGCATTCCGTCATGGGATCAATGAGTGCGATACATTGGCTGTTGGTGGCGGCGGTCGTGCTGCTGCTGTTCGGCGGTCGCGGCAAGATTTCGGCGCTGATGGGCGACTTCGGCAAGGGCCTGCAGGCCTTCAAGAAGGGCGTCGGCGCGCAGTCCGAAGACACGCCGCCGTCGACGGCGGCCCAGCCGGGCGATGCGGCCAAGCCGATCTCCGCGCAGGCCACGACCTCGGCACCCGGCACGGTCCATCAGGACACTGCCGCCAAGGTCTGATCGGCCTTCATGTTCGGTATCGACAGCTCTGAACTGTTGCTGATCGCGGTCGTGGCGCTTGTCGTCATCGGCCCGAAGGAGCTGCCTGCCCTCTTGAAGACCTGGGGCAAGTGGATGTCGCAGATGCGCGGCATGGCGTCGGAGTTCCGCGGCCATGTCGACGAGATGGTCCGCCAGTCCGAGCTCGACCAGGTCAAGAAGCAGCTCGAATCCTCGATCAGCGGCGTCGACGTGGCCGCGCTCGATCCGACCAAGGAATTCAAGCAGCACCTGCAGGACGGCATGGCCGAAGGCGAGAAGGCCCTGGCCGATGCCAAGGCCAGCTTCGACAACCCGCTCGCCGAACCCGAGTCAGCGCCGCAAATCTCGGCCGATGTGGCTCTCGAGGCCGTCCCGGAGCCGCCGCCTGCCGCCCCGGAGGCCCTGGCCGAAATCGTGCCTGCGGTGGAAGCCCCGTCCCCAACTTCCGCCCACGACGACAAACCCAAGGCCGCCGCGGCCAGTTGAGCGCCAATTAGCGCTTTGAACTGCATCGAAAAGGACGGCATAACGCGGCTCCCTTTGCTGCGAATCGAACGACCTTGACCCAGACTCACGACGGACCTGAAGACGACAAGCCGATGCCGCTGCTCGATCACCTGATCGAGCTGCGCAAGCGGCTGATCTATGCGCTGATCAGCTTCTTCCTGGTCTTTTTCGTCGCTTTCTACTTCGCCAAGCCGATCTTCGAGTTCCTGGAGCAGCCCGCGATCCGTGACGGCTACAAGCTGGGCGTCTTCGACATCTTCGAGTTCTTCTTCGTCACGGTGAAACTGTCGGCCTACGTGTCGCTGATCGTGGGCTTCCCGCTGATCGCCGTGCAGATCTGGCTGTTCGTCGGCCCTGGCCTCTACCGCCAGGAAAAGCGCGCCTTCCTGCCGTTCCTGGTCGCCACGCCGTTCATGTTCTACGCCGGCTGCGCGGTCATGTATTTCATCGTGCTGCCGTACGTGATCAACATGATGCTGACGGTGTATGCGCCGGCCGACATGGAGAAGACGCTGCGCGCCCAGGATTACCTGTCGCGCATCCTGCAGCTCGTCTTCGCCTTCGGCTTCGCCTTCGAGGTGCCGGTGCTGCTCACCCTGCTGGTGCGGGTCGGCATCGTCTCGTCGGAAGGCCTGCGCTCCAAGCGGCGCTACGCCATCGTCGTGGCCTTCGTCGTGGCCGCGGTGCTCACGCCGCCGGACGTGATCAGCCAGCTCGCGCTCGCGGTTCCCCTCATCGCCTTCTACGAGATCAGCATCATCATCGGCGGCTGGATCGAGAAGAAGAAGGCCGAAGAGGACAAGAAGGCCGAAGAGGCCGAAGCGAAGTCCGGCGCCTAGCCATGCATGACATCCGTTTCATCCGGGAAAATCCCGCCGCGTTCGATGCCGGCCTGAAGAAGCGCAACCTGGCGCCGCTGTCGGCCGAGATCCTCGAGATCGACAAGCGCCGGCGCGCCGCCATCTCCGAGAGCGAGGCGATCCAGGCCAGGCGCAAGTCGCTCAGCCAGCAGGTCGGCATGGCCAAGCGCAAAGGCGAGAACGCCGATGCGCTGATGGCCGAGGTCGCGGGCCTCGAAGCGTCGCTGAAGAAGGGCGAGGCGGACGCAGCCGAACTCGACGCCGAGCTGACGCGCCGTCTCGAAGTGCTGCCCAACCTGCCGTTCGACGATGTGCCCAATGGCACCGACGAGACCGGCAATGTCGAGATCCGCCGCGTCGGCAGCCAGCGCAATTTCAGCTTCGCGCCCAAGGATCACGTGGCGCTGGGCGAGGCGACCGGCGAGATGGATTTCGCCGCCGCGGGCCGCATGTCCGGCGCGCGTTTCGTGGTGATGAAGGGCAGGCTTGCCAAGCTCGAGCGGGCGATCGCGCAATTCATGCTCGATCTGCACACCTCGGAAGAGGGGGGCTACACCGAGATCAATCCGCCGTTGCTCGTGCGCGATAGTGCCGTCTACGGCGTCGGTCAGTTGCCGAAGTTCGCCGAGGACATGTTCCATACCGAGAACGGTTTCTGGCTGATCCCGACGGCGGAAGTGCCGCTCACCAACCTGGTGAACGACCAGGTGCTGGACGAGAAGCAGCTGCCGCTGCGCTACACGGCCTTTACCCCATGCTTCCGCTCCGAGGCGGGCGCCGCGGGCAAGGACACGCGCGGCATCATCCGCCAGCACCAGTTCCCGAAGGTCGAGCTGGTCTCGATCACGACGCCCGAGCAATCCGACGAAGAACACCAGCGCATGACCGGCCGCGCCGAGGAAGTGCTGAAGCGTCTCGGCCTGCCGTTCCGCACCATCGTGTTGTGCGGCGGCGACATGGGCTTCGGAGCGCGCAAGACCTTCGACATCGAGGTCTGGCTGCCGGGACAGAACGCCTATCGCGAGATCTCGAGCTGCTCGAACTGCGGCGAGTTCCAGGCGCGCCGCATGAACGCGCGCTTTCGTCCGAAGGAGGGCAAGGGCACGCGCTTCCTGCACACGCTGAACGGTTCCGGTCTCGCGGTCGGCCGGACCCTGGTGGCCGTGCTGGAGAACTATCAGAACGAAGACGGCTCGGTGACGGTGCCCGAGGCGTTGCGCTCCTACATGGGCGGGCTCGAGACGATCCCGGGCCCGAAGAAGTGACCCCCGAAAAAATCGCCCGCGCCCGCATCCTCGTCACCAACGACGACGGCATCCATGCGCCGGGCCTCGAGGCGCTGGTCGAGATCGCCAGCCAGCTGTCGAAGGACGTCTGGATCGTGGCGCCCGAGGCCAACCAGAGCGGGGCCGGCCATTCGCTGTCGATCTCCAAGCCGTTGCGCGCGCGCGAGGTGAGCGACAGGAAGTTCGCGGTCGAGGGCACGCCGACCGATTGCGTGCTGCTCGCCGTCAAGCACCTGATGAAGGACCACAAGCCCGACATCGTGCTGTCCGGCGTCAATCGCGGCACCAACATGTCCGACGACGTGACCTATTCGGGCACCATCGCCGGCGCCATGGAGGGCTGCCTGCTCGGGCTGCCGTCGATCGCCTTCAGCCAGGCTTTTGCCTACGAGCATCCGGTGAAGTGGGCGACGGCCACGGCCTTCGGCGCCGATGTGGCGCGCAAGGTGCTGGCCGCCGGCTGGCCGCTCAACGTCTTCATCAACGTGAACTTCCCCAATGTCGTGGCCTCGGCGGTCAAGGGCATCAAGGTGACCCGCCAGGGCGTGCGCGCCTTCGGCAGCTCGATCGTCGAGCGCATCGATCCGCGCGGCGGTCACTACTACTGGAATTCCTATACGCCGGGCGAGCACGAGGACGATCCCGACGGCGACGTCTCGGCGATCCGGGCCGGCTACGTCTCGGTGACGCCGCTTCATCTCGACCTCACCCACGACGCCACGCGCAAGAAGCTCGCGGCAGAGTTCGCGGACTGAGGCGGGGCGGGCGCGATGAACGTCCCGGCCGCGCAGCGCCTGATCGCCGAGTTGCGCAACTCGGGCATCGCGGACGAGGCCGTGCTGGGCGCCATCGCCGCCATCGACCGCGAGCGCTTCGTCTCCGCGCCCTTCGCCGAGCGCGCCTGGGAGAACACGGCGCTGCCGATTTCCTTCGGCCAGACCATCAGCCAGCCGCTCGTCGTGGCGGCCATGACGGAAGCCCTGCAGGTCGGCCCGCGCATGAAGGTGCTCGAGATCGGCACCGGCTCGGGCTACCAGGCCGCCGTTCTCGCCAAGCTGGCGCGCCGCGTCTACACGATCGAGCGCTTCAAGCCGCTCTCGAAGGAAGCCGAGAAGCTGCTGATCGAGATCGGCATCTTCAACATCGTCTTCGACGTCGGCGACGGCAGCAAAGGCTGGCCGGGCCAGGCGCCGTTCGACCGCATCATCGTCACAGCCGCGGCCGAAGAACGGCCGCAGGCGCTGATCGACCAGCTCGCCGTGGGCGGTATCCTGATCGTCCCGGTCGGGCGCGATCCCACCACCCAGGTCGTCGAGCGCATCGTGAAGAGCGAGAGCGGCCTTCAGCGTGACACATTGATGCCGGTGCGCTTCGTGCCGCTGGTCACCGGGCCGCTGCCTGTACTGGGCGAGGGATAAGCAGTATTATCGGGGCATGAAAAGAGCCCCTCGCTTCCCCCTGCGATGGGCGGGCCGTCATCGCACCCTGCTAACCGCAGTGGCGATGTGTGCCGCGCTCGGCGCCTGCGAAAACGTCATCTATGGCGCCCGCGAGGGCACCATGGAGTATCCTGGCTCCGGCGCCGCCCCGGGTGCCGTGCCCACCTATGTGGTCAGGACCAAGGACACGGTCGACAGCATCGCCCAGCGCTACGGCGTTTCGTCCCAGACGATCATCGACCGCAACAAGCTTCAGGCGCCCTATGCGATCCAGCCCGGCCAGACACTGGAAGTGCCCGGCGCGCGCGTGGTCGAGCCGGCCACGCCGGTCGAGACGCAAACCGCGTCCGCTGCCGGCACCGCTCCCGGCCCGCGCGGCGCGGTCCAGAAGCAGCAGCTCGCGCCGCCGCCCGGCACCAGCCAGGGTGAGCCACCCAATCCCGCCCGGCCGGCGCCCGGCGAGCCGACGCCGCTCAGTCCCGCCGCAAACTCCGTCACCGTGCCCGCCACGCCGCCGTCCGGTCCCGCGCCGCGATTCGAGTGGCCGATGCGCGGCAAGATCGTTCAGGGCTACGGCTCGCAGGGCGGGCAGAAGAGCGACGGCATCGACATCGCCGCCGACAAGGGCGCGCCGGTGAAGGCCGCCGACGGCGGCACCGTCGTCTATGCCGGCAACGAGGTGCGCGGCATGGGCAACCTGCTGCTGGTCAGCCACGCCAACGGCTACATCACCGCCTACGGCTACAACGACGAGCTGCTGGTGAAGAAGGGCGATGCGGTCAAAAAGGGCCAGGTCATCGCCAAGGCCGGCACGTCGGGCGGCGCCGCCGACACGCGCCTGCATTTCGAGGTGCGCCACAGCGGCAAGACCATCGATCCGGTGACCGTGCTGCCGCAGTAGTCGCTAGACGATCTTTCCGTCCAGCTTGTACGCACCCTTGCGGTCCTCGATCTCGAGGACCCAGACGTCGGGATCGTATTTCACCTGCCGCGCGATATAGGCGTCGGCCTCCGGCTCGCCGACGGGCTTGGGTCCGGTGCCGCGGCTCCAGCCGGGTTCGCCATCGAGCGTGCTGGCCTGCGTGTAGACCGTGACGCCCTGTTCGAAGCGGTTGACCTTCACCAGCACCGTGCCGGCATCGGAATCGCCGCGGCGCACGATCGCGGCCGGAATGAAGGCGCGGTCGCACAGGCGCACCTGCGCCATCACCCATAATCCGGTCGTCAGTCCCATGGTCATGAGCCAACCCTAGGCGAGTGCATCGTCTAGTCCATCGAATACCGCGCGCGCGCCGCGCCAGTGATAGCGCACGCAGGCGAAGGGCAGCTGCCCCAGCGCGTCCAGGTCGGCCGGCGCCACGAGGATCGGCTTCACGTCCGGCCCGTTGCGCGCCGCGGCCAGCGACAGCGAGCCGACGGCGATGGCGAGTTCCTCGGGCTGGCCGTTGGCGACCAGCGCGAACAGCGGCTGCGGCCGCTCGCCCGGCCGCGAGAAGAGATCGGTGCGGCCGCCGAACACGCCGCGCTTGCTCAGCTCCTCGTGCAGCGCGACGTCGACCAGCGAGCGGTCGCAGGCTTCGGCGGGCGAGGCGCGCGTCGAGGGATCGACGCAGAGCGCGGTCTGCGGCTCGGGAATGGCGCCGGCCTTGAAGCGGCGCACGGACTCGACGAAGCGGCCGAGCAGACGGGTGAGGCGCGGGCTGTCGAGCGGCGCCACGATCAGCGCCTCGGTCTCCTCGCCGTCGGGCCAGCGCAGATCCCGCCACACGCCGTCGGCCAGGAACTCGCGAAAGCCCGCCTTACTCAAGCGGCCGGAGTGGGCGAGGTAGAGCGCGCCGTCGGCGTCGACGGCGATGATGCCCGCCACCTTCCGGTCGGCGCCCTGGCGCGGCAGGTTGATCTCGCAGGTGATGCTCTCGCGCTTGCCCGGCGGTGCGGGCGCATGGCCCAGCACCAGCGCGTCGCGGGTATGGCGCGGCTCGACCGCCCACCAGAAGCCGTCGTCGACGGCCCAGTGGATGGTCGTGCGCAGTTCGCCGCCGCGCCACGTGAGGCGCACGCCGCGCGCAGGAACGCCCTGCAGCGCGCCGTGAAGGCGCTTGATGGCGCGGTCGATCCGCGCGGGTTCTGCCACCACCTGCAGCATTCCCGACCATACCGTGAGTCCGGCCCTTGCCGATGTGGACAGGTTCGGCCAGAAACGCGCCTTCATGGCAGCACCTCCCCTCCTTGCACTGAGCGGCATCCGCTTCCACCTGGGCGACCAGACCATTCTGGACGGCGTCGACCTGTCGATCGCCCCGGGCGAGCGCCTGTCGCTGGTCGGCCGCAACGGCGCGGGCAAGTCGACCCTGCTGCGCATCCTGGCGGGCGAGCCGATCTTCGACGGCGGCACGCGCTTCGCCCAGCCCGGCGCCACCGTGGCCACCCTGCCGCAGGAGCCGAACTTCGCGGGAGCCGAGACCGTCGGCGACTATGTGGCCGGCGCGCTCTCCGACTCGCTCGGCCCGGACGATTACCGCATCGCGGCCATCCTCGAGGAGATGAAGCTCGACGGCGGCCGCGTGCCCACCGAACTCTCGGGCGGCGAGGCACGCCGGGCGGCGCTGGCGCGGGTGCTGATCGGCGAGCCCGACGTGATGCTGCTCGACGAGCCCACGAACCATCTCGACCTGCCGACGATCGAGTGGCTGGAAGAGAAGCTCGCGAAGTGGCGCGGCGCCTACGTGATGGTGAGCCATGACCGGCGCTTCCTGACCACCCTGTCGCGCGCCGTGCTGTGGCTCGACCGCGGCATCGTGCGCCGGCTCGACAAGGGCTACGGGGAGTTCGAGGGCTGGTCGAACGACATCATCGAACGCGAGGCCACCGAGCGCCACAAGCTCGACCGGCTGATCGAACGCGAGACCGAGTGGGCGGGCAAGAGCATCCGCGCGCGGCGCACGCGCAACGAGGGCCGCCTGCGCGCGCTGGGCGAACTGCGCAAGCAGCGCCGCGAGCAGATCGGCCCGGTCGGCCGTGCGTCGATTTCCGTGGGCTCGGCCGAGCAGTCGGGATCGCTGGTCGTCACCGCGCGCAACATCACCAAGCGCTGGGGCGACAAGACCATCGTCGAGGATTTCTCGACGCGTATCTTCCGCAAGAACCGCATCGGCCTGATCGGCCCCAACGGTGCCGGCAAGACGACGCTGCTCAAGATGCTGATCGGCGAACTGGAGCCCGACGCCGGCACGGTGAAGCTCGGCGCCAACCTGCTGCCGGTGGTGATCGACCAGCGCCGCATCGGCCTCGATCCCGACAAGACGCCATGGGAAACGCTCGCGGACCGCAACGATCATGTGCTGGTGCGCGGCCATCTCACCCACGTCATGACCTACCTGCGCGAATATCTGTTCCGCGACGAGCAGGCGCGCCAGCCGGTGCGCACGCTGTCGGGCGGCGAGCGCAACCGCCTGCTGCTGGCCAAGGCGCTGGCGGCGCCCTCGAACATGATCGTGCTCGACGAGCCGACCAACGATCTCGACGCCGATACGCTCGACCTGCTGCAGGAAGCACTCGACGACTACGACGGCACCGTCCTGCTGGTCAGCCACGACCGCGATTTCCTCGACCGGCTGGTCACTTCGACCATCGCCCTCGAAGGCGATGGCACGGCGATCGAGTACGCCGGCGGCTACAGCGATTACGTCGACCAGCGCGGTCCGCGCATCGAAGCGACCGGCGTCACGCCGTCGCGCGCGAAGAAGAAGGCGGCGGCGTCGCGCGACGCGGGCGGGCAGGGCGAGCGCCTCGGCTACAAGCGCGAGCGCGCCCTGGTCGAACTGCCCAAGAAGATCGCGGCGCTGCAGACCGAGATGACGGCCCTCAACGTGGCGCTGGCCGATCCCGATCTTTACCGCCGCGATGCCAGGAGCTTCCAGGCAAAGACCGCGCGTCTCGGCGCCGCCCAGGCCGAACTCGACGCCGCCGAGACCGAGTGGCTGGAGCTCGAGATGCTGAAGGCGGAACTGCAGGGCTGACGGCAAAAAAGAAGCCCAGCTGCTCTCCCCAAGAGGAACAGCTGGGCCAGGTCGACGCCCGGAGCGTCGGGGAGAAGCGGCCGGTCAGTTGCGGCCGCATCGGCGCCGGTGATGAGGCCGGCGCGATCTCGTCAATTCGCCACCGCATAAGAGCGCAAGTGCGGGCCGTCCTCTGTGCGATTCCCCACGTTCCCCGCGATTTTTGCGGAGGCTGACGGGGGAGGTTGACGGGGCAGACCCTGTCCGGTACGCCCCTCGCTCCCTCGAAGGTCCCGCAAAAAAGTGCCTGATTCCGTGACTTCTCCCGCGTCCGACGCCCGCCTGGCCGGCCATCCTGCCGGCCTCAGGCGCACGTTCGCGATCATCTCGCACCCTGACGCGGGCAAGACGACCCTGACCGAAAAGCTGCTGCTGTTCGGCGGCGCCATCCATGTCGCCGGCGCCGTGAAAGCGCGCGGCGAGGCCCGGCGCGCGCGCTCGGACTGGATGAAGATCGAGCAGCAGCGCGGCATCTCGGTCACCACCTCGGTGATGCATTTCGAGTACGGCGGCGCGGTCTTCAACCTGCTCGACACGCCGGGCCACGAGGACTTCAGCGAGGACACTTACCGCACGCTGACCGCCGTCGATTCGGCGGTGATGGTGATCGACGCCGCCAAGGGCATCGAGGCGCGCACGCGCAAGCTGTTCGAGATCTGCCGTCTGCGCGACGTGCCGATCATCACCTTCATCAACAAGATGGACCGCGAGTCCAAGGACCCGATCGAGCTGCTCGACGAGATCGCCTCCACCCTGGCGCTGGACGTCACACCGATGAGCTGGCCGCAGGGCTCGGGCCAGAATTTCAAGGGCACGTACGATCTCGCCAACAGCCGCATGCTGGTGTTCGACACCACCGACAAGACCCGCATCGGCGAGACGATCGAGAACTACACGATCGACGACCCCAGGCTTGCCGAGGATGTCGAGCTGGTGCGCGCGGGCTATCCCGCGTTCGACATCGAGTCGTATCGCGCGGGCCACCTGTCGCCGGTGTTCTTCGGCAGCGCCTACAACAATTTCGGCGTGCGCGAGCTGCTCGATGCGATCGCCGCCTGGGCGCCGCCGCCGCGCCCGCAGCCGGCCGAGCCGCGCGCCATCGTGCCGACCGAGCCCAAGGTCTCGGGCTTCGTGTTCAAGGTCCAGGCCAACATGGACCCGAATCATCGCGACCGCGTGGCCTTCCTGCGCCTGTGCAGCGGCCAGTTCCGCCGCGGCATGAAGCTGACGCAGATGGGCACGGGCAAGGTGCTGTCGGTCAACTCGCCGATCCTGTTCTTCGCGCGCGAGCGCGAGATCGTCGACGAGGCGTGGCCTGGCGACATCATCGGCATTCCCAACCACGGCGTGCTCCGGGTCGGCGACACGCTGACCGAGGGCGAGCAGATCAAGATCGTCGGCATCCCCAACTTCGCGCCGGAAATCCTGCGCCGCGTGCGCCTGGAAGATCCGATGAAGTCCAAGCAGCTGAAGCGCGCGCTCGACGATCTCGCGGAAGAGGGCGTGACCCAGGTGTTCCGGCGCGTGATCGGCGGCGACAATATCGTGGGCGTGGTCGGCGAACTGCAGCTCGACGTGCTCAAGACCCGCGTCGAGGCGGAATATTCGGTGATGATCGACCTCGAGCCCGCGCCCTTCGAGACCGCGCGCTGGATCTCCTCCGAGAGCAAGGCCGACCTCGAGGCCTTCATGTCGGCCAACCGCGGCGGCATGTCCGAGGACCGCGACGGCGCGCCGGTGTTCCTGGCGCGCAACGCCTGGGAACTGGGCTACATCGCCGAGAAGAGCCCCAAGGTGAAGTTCGCGGACATCAGAGAGCGGGCGTAAGTGGGAGAGCGCGCCGCTCCTGTGGCGCTTCTTTCATGCTCTTCGGGACCGCGAGCCTCCGGCTCGCTCATGAGGCGA
>CAIWTJ010000155.1 GCA_903915535.1 Enhydrobacter aerosaccus | reverse complement strand
GCTGGGCGAGCAGGCGGTTCTGAAGCTGATGGAAGCGGTCGACAGCTACATCCCGCAGCCGGCGCGCGACAAGGACAAGCCGTTCCTGATGCCGATCGAGGACGTGTTCTCGATCTCGGGCCGCGGCACGGTGGTGACGGGTCGCGTCGAGCGCGGCATCGTGAAGGTGGGCGAGGAAGTCGAGATCGTGGGCCTGAAGGCCACGACGAAGACGACGGTGACGGGCGTCGAGATGTTCCGCAAGCTGCTGGACTCGGGCGAGGCGGGCGACAACATCGGCGCGCTGCTGCGCGGCGTGGGCCGCGAGGACGTGGAGCGCGGCCAGGTTCTGGCCAAGCCCGGTTCGATCACGCCGCACACGAACTTCGAGGCGGAAGCGTACATCCTGAACAAGGAAGAGGGCGGCCGTCACACGCCGTTCTTCACGAACTACCGTCCGCAGTTCTACTTCCGCACGACCGACGTGACGGGCGTGGTGACGCTGCCGGAAGGCACGGAGATGGTGATGCCGGGCGACAACGCGCGACTGGTGGTCGAGCTGATCCAGCCGATCGCGATGGACGAGGGCCTGCGCTTCGCCATCCGCGAGGGCGGCCGCACCGTCGGCGCCGGTGTTGTTACAAAGGTCGTGAAGTAGGCTATAAAGACCAGGCCGCCGCCGGGTCACCCTGGCGGCGGTGACGTGTAGGAGTGTAGCTCAGTTGGTAGAGCATCGGTCTCCAAAACCGAGGGTCGTGGGTTCGAGTCCCTCCGCTCCTGCCATTATTTGAAGAATGGCGATTAATGATCAAGAATCCTGTCGAGTACATCCGCGAAGTCCAGTCCGAGGTCCGCAAGGTCACCTGGCCGACCCGGCGCGAGACCATGATCACCACGTCGATGGTGTTCATCTTCGTCGTGATCGCGGCGGTGTTTTTCGTACTGGCCGACAAGATCATCGCTTTCGTCATTCAGTTGTTGCTCGGGGTTTCGTGACATGACTCATCGTTGGTACGTCGTTCACGCCTATTCAGGCTTCGAGAACAAGGTGGCCTCGTCGATCCGCGAACAGGCGGAAAAGAAGGGCCTGGCCGAGGATATCTCGCAGGTCATGGTGCCGACCGAGGAAGTGGTCGAAGTGCGCCGCGGCTCGAAGGTCCAGACCGAGCGCAAGTTCTTCCCGGGCTATGTCCTGGTGAAGATGGATCTCACCGACGACACCTGGCATCTGATCAAGAACACCGCGAAGGTCACGGGCTTTCTGGGCGGCGGTGGCCGCGGCAAGCCGGTGGCGATCTCCGAGGCCGAAGCCGGCCGCATCCTGAAGCAGGTCCAGGAGGGCGTCGAAAGGCCGAAGCCCGCCGTTTCCTTCGAGATCGGCGAGCAGGTCAAGGTGGCCGACGGTCCGTTCGCCTCGTTCAACGGCACCGTCGAGGATGTCGACGAGGAGCGCGCCCGCCTCAAGGTCGCGGTCTCGATCTTCGGCCGATCCACGCCGGTCGAACTCGACTACGCGCAGGTCGAAAAGCTCTAGGCTGCCCCCCAAGCAGAGGGGGGTTGTGCCGCAGCAGCGAACTTGGTACACCCCGCGCCTTCGGAAGGGCTGGCCTGTCAGGTCGGCCTTTTCGTATTAGGCCGGACCGATCCCGAAAGTCGTTTGAGATCAAGGGGTTGGCTGGAAACAAGTAGGTGTGGGAGGCCCGCCATGGCCCGACCACGCCGCCCATAGGAGGGCAAGAATGGCCAAGAAGATCCAAGCCTACGTCAAGCTGCAGGTGCCAGCTGGCAAGGCCAACCCGTCCCCGCCAATCGGTCCGGCACTCGGCCAGCAGGGCGTGAACATCATGGAATTCTGCAAGCAGTTCAACGCTCGCACGCAGAAGATGGAAGCCGGCATGCCGATCCCGGTGGTCATCACCGTGTTCCAGGATCGCAGCTTCACCTTCGTCACCAAGACGCCGCCGAACACCTACTTCCTGAAGAAGGCAGCGGGCATCGAGGCGGGCGCCAAGACGGTCGGCACGCAGATCGTCGGCAAGGTGACCAAGAAGCAGATCGAGGAGATCGCCAAGCAGAAGATGCCGGATCTCAACTGCGATTCCGTCGAGTCCGCGATGGCCCAGGTCATCGGTTCCGCCCGCTCCATGGGCCTCCAGGTGGTGGAGTAAGTCATGGCAATGGGAAAGCGTTTCAAGGCGGCTTCCGCCACGGTCGATCGTGACAAGACCTATCCGCTCGCCGAGGCCGTGAAGATGGTCAAGGCGAACGCCAAGGCCAAGTTCGACGAGACCATCGAGGTCGCGATGAACCTCGGCATCGATCCGCGCCACGCCGACCAGGCCG
>CAIWTJ010000154.1 GCA_903915535.1 Enhydrobacter aerosaccus | reverse complement strand
GCTCGAGCCCAAGAAGATCGCCGACCTGATGATGCTGCGGCGCGACGTGCCGCGCTCGGTCCATCACTGCCTCTGGATGGTCGACATGGCGATGAACGAGCTGGCCGACGCCTACGGCACGCGCGGCGAGGCCGATCGCCTCGCGGGCGAGCTGCACGCCCGCGTACGTTACGCGCGCATCGACCAGATCTTCGACATCGGCCTGCACGAGTTCCTGGGCGACCTGCGCACCGACATTGCGACCTTGAGCAATGAAATCGGCCGCCAGTTCCTGCTGGATTGAGCCTCTCCCATGCGCCTCTCCGTCCATCACATCACACGTTTCGAGTTCGACCAACCGTCGGGATACTCGATCCACGACGTGCGGCTGACGCCCAAGCCTGCGAGCGGCCAGCGCCTGCTGTCGTGGCGCATCGACGGTCCCGGCAAGCGCTCCGAGTGGGTCGACGGCCACGGCAACAACGTCACAACCTTCTCGCTGACGCAGGAGCACGACATGGTCGAGATCGCCGTCGCCGGCGTCTACGACTTCAGCGGTGGCGACCAGTGGCTGCGTTACGGCGAGGTTCCGACGCTTCCCGCGCCGTTCTGGCTGCGCAATACCGGCCTCGGAAAGCACGACAAGAGCTTCGACGAGGTGATCGAGGGCCTCGCCTCGCGCGCGACCGATCCCACCCAGAGCGTCGTCGCCCTGCACGAACTGATGGAGCGCGTGGGCAAGAGGGTCGCCTACAAGACCGGCGTGTCGACCGTCGACACCACGGCGGCCGAGGCCCTGCACCGCGGCGCCGGCGTCGCGCAGGATTCCGCGCACGTTTTTATCGGCTGCTGCCGCCGTCTCGGCGTGCCAGCCCGCTATGTCAGCGGCTACCTGCGCAACGACGACCCCGAACTGCATGTCGGCCGTACCAGCCATTCCTGGGCCGAGGCGTGGATTCCCGGTCTCGACTGGGTGGGCTTCGATCCGACAAACGGAATTTCGCCCCGGGGCGATTCTCTCAGGGTCGCCGTCGGGCTCGACTATCGCGATGCAGCTCCCGTGAGCGGACGCCGGACCGGCTTCGGCGATGCCAAGATGACGGTCGAGGCCGATATAAAGGTCGTGGACTGAGGAGACGGTCATGTCCCGGCCCGAGATCATTGGTTCCGCGCGATCGACCTACACGCGCGTGGTCCGCATGGTCTGCGAGGAAAAGGGTATCGACCACGTCTTCACCGATGTGCCGCTGGGCGCTCCCGAACTCGCCGCCGTCCATCCTTTCGGCAAAATGCCGATCCTGCGTCACGGCGACGTCGAACTGTTCGAATCGAAGGCGATCGCCACCTACCTAGACCGCGTCTTTCCCGCGCCGTTCGTCCTGCCCTCCGACCCTCACTTGCTCGGGCTCACCGAGCAATGGGTGTCGCTGGTCAACACGCTGATCGACCGCACCATCATCCGGACCTATCTCTTCGCCTATATCGCCCCCGGAACGCCCGATGGCTCGCCCAACCGGGCCGCCATCGATGCAGTGATGCTGGCGGTGCGCGAGCAGGTCGCCGTGCTCGATAAGGCGGTGACCGCAACCGGTCATCTCGTGGGCGACCGGTTCACCCTGGCCGACATCAACCTGATGCCGCTCCTGCACCGGCTGAAAACCCCGCCAGAGGGCGCGGCGGCGCTGGCGGCGGCGCCGCACCTTGCCGCCTACTACGACCGGCATGCCGCGCGGCCGAGTTTCACCCGCACCGAGCCTCCTGCCGGGGCGCCGCGCCGGGCAAGCTGAGCGGAAATAGGTCCCGCACCTACCAGAAATACACCCCTGCTCGCCTTGCGGGAAAACTCCCCCGCCAGTAGCTTCGCGCCGCAACAAAACCCGCCCAGGAGGCGTCTTCAGTTATGGCGTTCATTGCCGACCGTCTTGGCCGTATCAAGCCCTCTCCCACGAATGCTGCTCAGGGCAAATTCCTGGAGATGAAAGCGGCGGGCAAGGACGTCATCGGCCTCGCCGCCGGCGAGCCCGACATGCCGACGCCGGACCACATCAAGGAAGCCGCCATCGCGGCCATCCGCAACAACGAGACCAAATACACCGCCGTCGCGGGCACGCCGGCACTGCGCCAGGCGATCGTGGCCAAGATGAAGCGGGACCATGGCCTCGAGTACAAGCCCTCCCAGTCCGTCGTCACCTCGGGCGGCAAGCAGATCATCTTCAACGCGATGCTTGCCACGTTGAACCCGGGCGACGAGGTCATCATCCCGGCGCCCTACTGGGTCTCGTATCCGGAGATGGTGATGTTCGGCGACGGCACGCCCGTCATCGTGAACTGCCCGGAGGAGACCGGCTTCAAGCTGACGCCAGAAGCGCTCGACCGCGCGATCACGCCCAAGACCAAATGGCTGATCCTGAACTCGCCCAGCAATCCGACGGGCGCCGCCTACAGCTTCGCCGACCTGCGCGGCCTGTGCGACGTGCTGCTGAAGCATCCGCATGTCCATATCCTGACCGACGACATGTACGAGAAGCTCGTCTATGACGACTTCAAGTTCGCGACGCCGGCCGAGGTCGAGCCCCGCCTCTACGACCGCACGCTCACCATGAACGGCGTGTCGAAGGCCTACAGCATGACCGGCTGGCGCATCGGCTACGCCTGCGGCCCGCAGAAGCTGATCGACGCCATGATCACCGTGCAGAGCCAGAGCACCTCGAACGCCTCGTCGATCAGCCAGGCGGCGTCGGTGGCGGCGCTGAACGGCCCGACCGACTTCATCCCGAAGAACGTCGCGATCTTCAAGCAGCGCCGCGATCTCATCGTGTCGATGCTGAACCAGACCAAGGGCATCAAGTGCCCCCGCCCCGAAGGCGCGTTCTACGTCTATCCGTCCGTCGCCGGCACGATCGGCAAGAAGACGCCGGACGGCAAGGTGATCAAGGACGACACCGACTTTGTGAACTACCTGCTCGAGTCGGAAGGTCTTTCGGTCGTGCAGGGCTCGGCCTTCGGCCAGGGCCCGGCGTTCCGCATCTCCTACGCCACCAGCACCGAACTACTCGAGGAAGCCGGCCGCCGTATCCAGCGCGCTTGCGCGGCGCTGAACTAGGGACCGCTCTTAGCCGACATACCGCGCGACATTGTTTTTGTAGCGCAGGTAGTCGGCGGCGAACTTCTTCTCGAGGTAATACTCCTCGCGACGAATCACGCCGACGTGCATCACGACCAGCGTCGGCACCAGGAGCACCAGGCCCCACCAGCAGTTAAGCGCCAGCGTGATGCCGAGGTAGAGCGCGGTGAAGGCGACATAGATCGGGTTGCGCGTGAAGCGGAACGGTCCCGCCGTCACCATTGCCGTGCTGGTCTTGCGCGGATCCACGTTGGTGCCGGCCAAGCGCAAGGTCAGCACCGCCCAGAAGCCCAGTGCCAGCGCTGCCATGCCGAGGATTGCGCCCGCGTAGAGTGCGACCGTCGAAGCGGCGAAGATCGGCGCGGGCCAGACCCAGCGCAGCACGACGAGGGCAATTACCGCGGCGAGATACAGGAGCGGCGGTGGCAGGATCACGCCGGCATTGTCCTGGTGAGAGGTCGTCATATCGGTCTCCATCACAACGCATGGTCGCCTCGATCTGGCCGCCGAAATGTGGAAGTTTGACGGCGAGTTCGCTTTACGCACAATGTGGATGGGGGTTTTACGATGCGCCAAGGTCTGGTCCTTCTCGGGTTCATCGCCCTCTGCCTCGCCGCCGGCGCGCTTGGCGCCGCGGTCACGGCGCCGGCAATCCCGACGTGGTACGCGACGCTCGCCAAGCCGTCGTTCAATCCGCCGAACTGGATCTTCGCGCCGGTCTGGACGACGCTTTATATCCTGATGGCCGTCGCGGCGTGGCTGGTCTGGCGGCGCGGCAACGCCGGCACCCCGCTCGCGCTGTTCGGCCTCCAGCTCGTGCTCAACAGCGCCTGGTCGTTGCTCTTCTTCGGACTGCACCGCGTCGACCTCGCGCTGCTCGACATCGTGCTCATGCTGGCGGCGATCGTGGCCACGGCGCTCAGCTTCCGCACCCGCAGCACGGTCGCGGCGCTGTTGCTGGTTCCTTATCTCGCTTGGGTCTCCTTCGCGACTGTGCTCAATTTCGCGATCTGGCGGCTCAACTAGCGCGGCGAGGAAACGCGATGCGCAAGGCTTCGATGCACCTGGCGCAATTCCTGTGTCACGGCCCGACCTGGCACAGCGTGGCGATGTGGCGCCATCCGCGTACCGCGGCTGCGGGCTACGACTGGGCGCGGCCGGAGCTCTACCAGCATATCGCGAAGACCTGCGAGCGCGGGCTGTTCGACATGGTCTTCTTCGCCGACCTCAACTACATCTCCGACACCTTCACGGGCTCGTTGGCGCCGGCACTCCGCAATGCCACGCAAGCGCCCGAGCACGATCCGATTCCGCTGATCTCCTTCATGGCCGCCGTCACGGAGAGGATCGGCCTCGGCGCCACCTATTCGGTCAGCCACCAGCACCCGTTCCATGCCGCGCGCCTGTGGGCCACGCTCGATCACCTGACGCGCGGCCGCGCCGCGTGGAACGTCGTCACCTCGCTCAACCACAACCAGGCAGCCAACTACGGCGAAGAGTACAAGCCGACCGACGACCGCTACGACCGCGCGCATGAATTCATCTTGGTCTGCCGCAAGCTCTGGGACTCGTGGGACGAGGATGCCGTCGTGATGGATCGCGACGCCGGCATCTTCGCCGATCCCGACAAGGTTCATCGCATCGAGCACGAGGGGCAGTGGTTCAAGTCGCGCGGACCGCTCAACGTCGTGCGCTCGCCCCAGAATGGCCCCGCCATCCTGCAGGCCGGCACCTCGGGCAAGGGCCGCGACTTCGCCGCGCGCTACGCCGATGCGGTGTTCGCCATCCAGCCCAATCTCGCGGGCGCCAAGGCGCTGTACGACGACATCAAGAGCGGCGTGGTGAATGCGGGCCGCCCCGCGTCGGCCTGCAAGGTGCTGTGCGGCATGCAGCCGATCGTCGGTTCCTCGCGCGCCGAGGCGGAGGACAAGCAGGCCGAACACAATGCGCTGGTGCCGCTCGAGGGCGGCCTCGCGATCCTCTCGGGACATCTCGACTTCGATCTCTCGACCCTGCCGCTCGACACGATCATGGCGCACCGCACCGAGCCCAAGCTGCAACGCATGCAGACGCGCTATCGCACCCTGACCGGCGAACTGCTCACCTTGCGCCAGGTGGCGCAGAACCACGGCCAGAGCGTCGGCCTGCCGCAGATGGTGGGCACGGCATCCGACATCGCCGACCAGATGGAAGCCTATTTCGACGAAGTCGGCGGCGATGGCTTCATGCTCTCGTCGATCTATTCGCCCGGCGCGATCGAGGAGTTCGTGGACCTGGTCGTCCCGGAACTGCAGCGCCGCGGCCGCTTTCGCCGCGCCTACAGCGGCACGACCCAGCGCGATCACCTGAACCAGGACGACTAGGCGCGCGATCGCTGCCGTCGCAGTGCGATTAAATTAGCCACCGCCTCCCGCGTTGACTCGGCTCCTGCCGGGTGAAAGCATTTGCCCCGACACAGCTTCGCTCCGGACGCGTCCGAGTGCGACCAACGTCCTGGGTTCTACGCGCTTTCACTCGCGAAGAAGGAGGACGTTGTCATGACAGACCTCAGGACGGACACCATCACCGGCGGCAGAGCCGGCAGCGGCGCGCATCGCGTGGTGGCGCTGTGCGGGCCGTATCTTTCGGGCAAGACCAGCCTGCTCGAGAGTCTTCTCTTCGCCACGGGAGCCATCGGCCGGCGCGGCTCGACGCGCGCGGGCACCTCCCTCGGCGACGGCGCGGTCGAGGCGCGCAAGCGCTCGATGGGCACCGAACTCAACATCGCTTCCGTCGACTATCTCGGCGACCAGTGGACTTTCATCGACGCGCCGGGCTCGATCGAGTTCCAGCACGACGCCTTTGCGGCGCTCACCGTGTGCGACACCGCGGTCGTGGTGTGCGAGCCGTCGCCCGAGCGCGTCGCCGCCCTGGCACCGCTCCTGAAATTCATCGAGGACCGCCACATCCCGCACGTCTTCTTCATCAACAAGATCGATTCGGCCGAAGCGCGCGTGCGCGACATGCTGGCGGCGCTGCAGACCGTGTCGACGCGCAAGCTGGTGCTGCGCCAGGTGCCGATCCGCCGGCCGACGGCGGATGGCGGCGAGGAATGCATCGGATACGTCGATCTGGTGAGCGAGCGCGCCTACCGCTATCGCTCGAGCGGCGCCTCGGACCTGATCGAGATGCCGGCCGAGATCCTGCCGCGCGAGGCCGAGGCGCGGCGCGAGATGCTGGAGACCCTCTCGGAGTTCGACGACATCCTGCTCGAGCAGCTCATCGAGGACGTGGCGCCCGAGAAGTCGCTGATCTACCGCGACATGCACGAGGAATTCGGCGCCGACAGGATCTCGCCGGTGCTGCTGGGCGCGGGCGACCGCGAGAACGGCGTGCGCCGCCTGCTCAAGGCGCTGCGGCACGACGCGCCCGTGGCGGCCGTCACCGCGAAACGCCGCTCGCTGCCGAGCAACGGCGTCGTCATGGCGGAATGCTTCAAGGTCCTGCACCAGGCGCATGCCGGCAAGCTCTCGCTCTGCCGCATCTGGTCGGGCGCGGTGAGCGACGGCCAGAGCGTCGGCGGCCAGCGGATCGGCAGCCTGTACCGGCCGTTCGGCCAGCGCCTCGACAAGATCACCACCGCCAAGGCGGGCGAGATCGTGGCCTTCGCCAAGATCGAGACACTCGCCTCCGGTCACGCGCTGTCGGCATCGGGCATCGCGCCTGCGAGCGATTTCCCCAAGGCCGATCCCTCGGTATTCTCGCTGGCGCTGAGGGCCCGCAACCGCAACGACGAGGTGAAGCTCTCGGGCGCACTGCAGAAGATCGTCGAGGAGGATCCCTCTCTGTCCTTCCAGGTGCGCGCGGAGACTCACGAGCTGCTGCTGCGCGGCCAGGGCGAGATGCATCTCAAGGTCGCGGTCGACAAGCTCGCCGGCCGCTACAACGTCGCGGTCGACACCGAGGCCCCTCGGGTCGCCTATCGCGAAACGATCCAGGCCGGCGCCACGCAGCATGCACGCTACAAGCGCCAGACCGGCGGCCATGGCCAGTTCGCCGACATCAAGATCGAGATCCGTCCCTTGCCGCGTGGCGCGGGCTTCCGCTTCGTCGACAAGATCGTGGGCGGCGTAGTGCCGCGCAACTTCATCCCCGCCGTCGAGGAAGGGTTGATCGACTATCTCAAGGAAGGCCCGCTCGGCCAGCAGGTCGTCGATCTCGAGGTGGCCCTGGTCGACGGCCAATACCACTCCGTCGACAGTTCGGAGATGTCGTTCAAGATGGCCGCGCGCATCGCCATGAGCGAGGCCATGCCCAGGTGCAAGCCGGTGCTGCTCGAACCCATCCTCAAGGTGACGGTGGCGGGCCCGAGCGACTCGACCTCGCGCCTCCAGCGCCTGATCACGGGCCGCCGCGGCCAGTTGCTGGGCTACGACGCGCGGCCGGGCTGGATCGGCTGGGACGAGGTCTCCGCCCTGATGCCGGAAGCCGAAGTGGCCGACATGATCGTCGAGATCCGCTCGGTGACGCAGGGCATCGGCACTTTCCGCACCGAGTTCGACCACCTGCAGGAACTTGTCGGCCGCACGGCCGACCGCATCGTCGAGGAGGCGAAGAAGCGCGCGGCCTAGCAGCAGAGGTGAAATCCCGCGCGGTCACAAGGCAGTGAGGCCGCCTTCCGATGTTCCGGCAGGCGGCGTATGCTCGTTGGATGTTGAACAGACGCAACCTGACGACCGGTGCCCTGGCTTTGGCTGCCGCGTCGTCCCTTCCGCGCATCGCGGCCGCCGCAGGGCGTCCGATGCTGGTGTTCGTCGGCCACGAGCTTTGAGGCGGCTGCAAGATCTGGCGTGCCCAGTCTGAACCAGTGCTTCTGAAGTCCGCTGCTGTCCAGAAGCTCGACTACCGCGTCGTCCATCCGCCCGATCTGCCGTTCATCATGAACGAAGAATATTGGCCCGCCGATGCGCGGTGGATGTTGACTGAATTCCTGATAAGCGACGAAGGTGCCCAACGCGCCAACTGGACGCCGCGCTTCATCCTGGGTCAGGACAGCAAGATCATCTTCACCGCGACCGGCAACGACGGCTGGAAGCAGAAGATGTGGCCCAAGATACTGGAAGTGACCGGAACCGCGGCATAGTCTCCCCGTTAGCGCTGGGGAGGCGCGTCATGGCCAACAGTTTCTTCCGGCGGCAGCTCGGCATGTACGCGTCGGTTCATCGGGATGCGCGCAACAAGGCGACTCATTTCATCGGTATTCCGATGATCGTGTTCTCGCTCCTGCTTGCGCTCACCCAGTGGCAGCTCCAGATCGCCGGACACCATACGTCCGCCGCCGCGGTGATAGCCGTCCTCGCCGTTCTCAGCTGGATGATGCTGGATGCCGGGATCGGCGTCGCCATGGGCGTCGTCATACTGATCATGTGGTATGCGGCTGAGGCGCTGGCCGGTGCGCTCGGCACACCTTCTTCCGTGTGGATCGGCTTTGCGGTCCTGTTCACCGTCGGGTGGGCGCTGCAGTTCCTCGGTCACCACTACGAGGGCAAGCGGCCCGCTTTGGTCGACAATCTTTTCCAGGCGTTCATCGGACCGATGTTCCTCGTGGCCGAGATCATGGTCGTGAACGGATATCGCCGCGATTTGGCCAATTCCGTGGCACAGGGTGACGTCACCACACTCTGAGGTCACGGTCCGTTGAGGCGACGTTATTTGCCGATCCGGCCCGTCTGTTGCATGACGTTGTCCGTATAAGGGGCCACGTCCTTCAGGAGATCGACCATGCTGATCAAGCGCATCCACGGCTGGGAAGTGCCCGAACGCGAGGCCACGTCCGAAAGCGCCTATCTGAACCGGCGCGGCCTGGTGAAGGCTATGGGGTTGGGCGCGATCGCGGCCTCGGTGCCAGGTCTTGCCCGCGCCGAGGACGATCCCTCGGCCAAGCTCTATCCCGCCAAGGCCAATGCCACCTACGGCGCGCCGACGCCGATGACGGCGGAAAAGCTCGCGACGACCTACAACAACTACTACGAATTCGACACCGACAAGAGCATCTACAAGGCCGCGCAGAAATTGCCGATCCGTCCGTGGATGATCAAGGTCGCGGGCCTGGTCGAGAAGCCGTTCGAGATCGATATCGACAGCCTGCTCGCCAAGATGCCGCTCGAGGAACGCGTCTATCGTCACCGCTGCGTCGAGACCTGGTCGATGATCGTGCCGTGGAGCGGCTTTGCGATGAAGTCGCTGGTCGAGTTCTGCAAGCCCACGAGCGGCGCCAAGTACGTCGTCATGCAGACGCTCAACAATCCCAAAGTGATGCCGGGCGAGAAGGACTCCACCTATCCGTGGCCCTACACCGAGGGCCTGGCCATGGACGAGGCGATGAACGATCTCTGCTTCGTCGCGACCGGCCTCTACGGCAAGCCGATTCCCAAGCAGAACGGCGCGCCGCTGCGCCTCGTGGCGCCCTGGAAGTACGGCTTCAAGAATGTGAAGTCGATCGTGAGCATCGAGTTCACCGAAAAGCGCCCGGTCTCCTTCTGGGAGAAGCTGAACTCCGACGAATACGGCTTCTGGGCCAACGTGAACCCGCAGGTGCCGCATCCGCGCTGGAGCCAGGCGACCGAGAAGCCGCTCGGCACCAGCGACCGCGTCCCGACCCAGCTCTACAACGGCTACGGCGAGTTCGTGGCCGGCCTGTACGAGGGCCGCAAATCCGAGAAACTTTTCATGTAAGGCGCAGCGCCCCGTCTCGCTTGGCAATCGCGCGCAAGCC
Organism: Enhydrobacter aerosaccus; assembly: GCA_903915535.1. GTDB lineage: Bacteria > Pseudomonadota > Alphaproteobacteria > Reyranellales > Reyranellaceae > Reyranella > Reyranella aerosaccus_C. Next base: position 8,544 of record CAIWTJ010000154.1, on the reverse strand, counting down.
CCTCACCCAGCCTCTCCCCCTAGCGGGAGAGAGGAGCCTTCTTGTACAAAGGAGGTGGCCGCCAAGGTCTCGGGAGGATAAGTGAAAATCAATCGACGCGCTGCCCTCGCGGGTGCCGCCGCCCTGTCCATCGCGCCGCAGGTCGTGCGGGCTGACGACTTTCCGAGCAAGCCGATCAAGATCGTTGTGCCCTTCGCACCCGGCAGCGCCACGGACATCGCCGCCCGCGGTCTTGCCGCCAAGATGCAGGAGATCCTGAAGCAGACCGTGCTGGTCGACGACAAGCCCGGCGCCTCGGGCCAGCTCGGCGCCCAGATCACCGCTACCGCCCCGCCCGACGGCTACACGATCATGATGGGCACCAACAGCACCAACGCCGCCAACGGCGCGCTGTTCAAGAAGCTCTCCTATGATCCCGACAAGGATTTCGCGCCGATCATCCGATGCGTGCTGGGCGTCAACGTCCTGGTCGTGAACAACGACCTGCCGGTCAAGTCGGTGGCCGAGCTGATCGACTACGCCAAGAAGAATCCGGGCAAGCTCAACTACTCCGAGGCCAGCTCCTCGCAGCGCCTGTCGGGCGAGATGTTCAACCAGCTCGCGGGCGTCAAGATCGAGCGCGTGCCCTACAAGTCGAGCCCCCAGGCGCTGGCCGACGTGAACTCGGGCCAGGTCCAGCTCATGTACCCCGACCTTCCTCAGGGCCTGACTCAGATCGAGGCGGGCCGCGTGCGCGGCCTCGCCGTCACAGGCCCCAAGCGGACCAGCGTCGTCGACCTGCCCGCGATCGCCGAGACGGTGCCGGGCTACTCGCTGGTCTTCTGGCAGGCGATGTTCGCACCGGCCGGCACGCCCAAGCCGATCCTGCAGAAGCTGCATGACGTGATCGCCGAGGCGATCAAGGATCCCGCCACCGCCAAGGCGATGACGCAGGGCCGCACGGAAATCTCGCCCCTGGGCCTCGACGAATTCGCGGCCTACGTGAAGAGCGAGACCGCGTGGTGGACCAAGGCGGTCAAGGACGCAGGCATTGAACCCGAATAACTGGCCGGAGTGAACGTCATGAACAAGGTCATCATCGAGAAGGACGGCCCGGTCAAAACGGTCTGGATGAACCGGCCCGAGAAGCGCAACGCGCTCGACAGCGAACTGCTCGGCAACATGATCGAGGCGCTGCAGGCGCCGGTCGCGGCCGACGACCGCGTGGTCGTGATCCGCGGCAAGGGCGACGTGTTCTGCGCCGGCCTCGACATGGCCGAGCGCAGCAAGACCGCGGGGGCAGGCAAGGCGAGCGGCATCGAGATCATGCTGCGCGCCATCGAGCTCTGCCCCCTCCCGGTCGTGGCCGTCGTGCAGGGCGATGCGATCGCCGGCGGCAACGAACTGGCGCTCCACTGCGATATCGTGGTCGCGAGCCAGAAGGCGCGCTTCGGCATGTCGCTGGCCCAGGTCGGCCTCGCGCCCAACTGGTTCCTCGGCAAGAAGCTGATGGAAGTGCTGGGACCGGTGACGACGCGCGAGATGCTGCTGCTGGGCGATCCGCTGCCCTCGACCAAGCTGCATGCGCTGGGCCTGATCGCGCGCTGCGTGCCGCACGACCAACTCGAGGCCGAGGCGAGCAAGGTGATCGGCCGCCTGGCCGCCAATGCGCCGCTCTCGCTGAAGGCGATGAAGGCGCTGACCGTGCGCCAGCTCGAGATCCGCGATCATCTCAAGCACGACGATGTCGATGCCCTGGTGGTGGTGGCCATGCAGAGCAGCGACGCACAGGAAGGCATGAAGGCGCGCCTCGAGAAGCGCACTGCCAAGTTCACCGGCAAGTAAATGCGGCTCCGCCTCGACAAGCCCTGGAAGCCGCTGACCTCCGAAGAGGCGACGCGCCTGCCGGGCCAGCTCGGCGTCTACCAGGTCGCCGACGCCACAGGCACAATCCTCTTCATCGGCCAGGCGGGCGCACGTTCGCCCTTCGGCCTGCGCTCGGAGCTGCAGCGCGAGTTCGCCGAGCGCGGCACGGGTTGCCAGTTCCGGGTCGAGGTGAATCAGCAATACCGGTCGCGCTGGTTCGAGCTGCTGATGCTCCACAAGGCCGACCACGGCGCCCTGCCCGCCGACAACGCAAAGAACCCGCCGCCCAATCTCGGGCGATTGAGTCCGGCTTAGGAGAGCGTCATGGATTTCGAGCCGAGCGAAGAACAGCAGATGCTGATCGACCAGGTCCGCCGCTTCGTGCGCGAGGAGATCATCCCGCTCGAGGCGAAGCTGGACCCCGACGCTTCTGAGCTCGAACCGGACGACCACACGCGGCTGGTCGAGAAGACCAAGGCGATGGGCCTCTTCGGCATCGACATCCCGAAAGAATACGGCGGCCCTGACATCGATCTGGTGACGCGCGTTCTGCTGGCGATCGAGATGGCGCAGCATCGCGCCGGTCTTTACGTGCCCTGCTACGGCACCTTCGGCGGCGCGGGCCTGGCGCAGATCTTCGAAGCCAATGACGATCAGAAGGAGCGTTATCTCTATCCGACGTTGCGCGGCGAGAAGAAGACGTTCTTTGGCCTCACGGAACCCTCCGGCGGCAGCGATCCCGCGCGCGCCATCCAGACCCGCGCCGAGCGCAAGGACAATGGCTGGGTGCTGAACGGCGCCAAGATCTTCATCTCCAACGCCGACCGCGCCCACTACGGCATCGTCTTCGCCCGCACCGACGCCTCCAAGGGCCGCGCCGGCATCACCTGCTTCATCATCGATACCGATACGCCCGGCTTCCATGTGCGCCGCGTCGTGCACACGCTGCGCTCCTCGCACTACGCCACCGAGATCGAGTTCAAGGATTGCTGGGTGTCGGATCATCAGGTGCTGGGCGAGGTGAACAAGGGCTTTGCCGTTGCCAACGATCGCCTCACGCGCCAGCGCATCCCCTATGCCGCGGGCTGCATCGGCGTGGCGATCGCCGCGCACGAGATGGCGATCGAATGGGCCAAGATGCGCTCGACCTTCGGCGATAAGCTCGCCAACCGCCAGGCCGTGCAGTGGATGCTGGTCGACAACGAGATCGACATCCGCACCGCCCGGCACTTCACCCTGGAAGCGGCCGAGAAAGCGCGGCGTGGCCTGCCGTTCCGCGTCGAGGCCGGCATCGCCAAGCTCACCGCATCGGAAGGCGGCGGCCGCGTCGTCGACCGCGCCATGCAGATCCATGGCGGCATGGGCATGACCAAGGACCTGCCACTGGAGCGCTGGTATCGCGAGATGCGCATTCGCCGGGTCGGCGAAGGCCCCAGCGAAGTGCAGCGCATGGTGATCGCGCGCGAGATTCTGGGCAGCAACCTGCGATGAGTGCGAAGCCTCTCGCCGGCATTAAGGTCGTCGAGTTCGGCCAAAACCTTGCAGGCCCCTATGCGGGCCAGATCCTGGCCTTCCTCGGCGCCGACGTCGTGAAAGTGGAGCGGCCGGAAGGCGACGATGCGCGCAAATGGGGCCCACCCTTCGTGGAGGGCGACGGCACGGGCTTCATCGCTCTCAACCGCGGCAAGAAATCGATCACCTGCGATCTGGCCGACAAGGCGCAACGCGACGCGCTGGTCGAGCGCATCGGCGCAGCCGATATCTTCGTCCACAATTTGCGCGCCGACGTGCCGGCCAAGTTCGGCATCGACGGGCCGACACTCAGGGAGAAATTCCCACGCTTGATCTATGCCGACCTCGGCGCCTTCGGCCATGAAGGGCCGTGGAAGGAACGGCCGGGCTACGAGCCGATCATCCAGGCGGTCGCGGGCCTCATTTCGTTGAACGGCGATCCTTCGGGACCGGAATCGCGCGTCGGCGTATCGATCATCGACCTGTCGACCGGCATGTGGACGGCGATCGGAATCCTGGCCGCGCTCGCCAAGCGCACGGCAACGGGCGACGGCAGCCTGGTCAATACGTCGCTCTTCGAATCGGGTCTGATGTGGGCGTCGAACCACGTCGCCCAGTATTCCGTGACCGGCCAAATGCCGCCGCGGCAGGGCACCGGCCATCCCACGCTCACGCCCTATCAGGCCTTCGAGTGCCTGGATGGACCCTTGATGATCTGCCCGGGCAACGATCGCCTGTGGCGCAAGTTCGCCGAAGTACTGGGCCATCCCGAATGGCCGGACGAGGCGCGCTTCAAGACCAATGTCGACCGTTTCCAGCGCCGCGAGATGCTGCTCGGCATGATCTCCGAGATCATGGCCAGGGAGAGCCGCGCGCACTGGTCCGCGAAGCTCGACGCGCTGGGCGTGCCCAACGGGCCGCTGAACTCCGTGCCGCAGGTGCTGGAGCTGGCGCAAACCGCGGCGCTCGGCATGTTCGCCAGGCCTTACGCGGGCAGTAGTGCCCTCTTCCACGGCCTGCCGCTCAGCATCGACGGCGAACGCGCCGGCGGAATGGAACGAGCGCCCAGGATCGGCGAGCACAACAACAAGGCATGACCCGCTTCCTCCTGCCCGTCGTTTGGCTCGGCTGGGGAATCGCCTATCCGCTGATGAGTTGGTCGCTGCACGCAGCCGACCTCTTCTCGACCCGCTTGATCATCCTGCCGCTGTCGGGATTGGTGCTGCTGATAGCCGGGATCGTGCGCGGCGTGCCGCTGTGGCCCGAGCGGTCGATGTGGCGGCCGCTGGCTGTCACCGGCCTGTTCAACATGGGGCTGTTCCAGATTTTCCTGATCTCCGGCATCGCACTGCTCGGGCCAAGCCGTACGCCGATCATCGTCTACACCATGCCGGCCTGGTCCGCGCTGTTCGGGGTCTTCGTCCTGAAGGAGCGCATCACCGCCCGGGTCGCGCTGTCCCTGGTGTTGAGCCTTGTGGCCGTTGCCCTGATCATCAGCCAGGAGACCGCGGTACGGCGGGCCCCGATCGGAACCCTCCTGACCCTGCTCGCCGCCATTTCCTTCGGCTTCGGCACCGTGCTCACCAAGCGCTATTCGCTGAAGGGCGATCCCGGGGTCAATGCAGCATGGCAGCTTCTGCTCGGCACGCTGCCCGTGCTCCTCGTCTGGCTGGTCAACCTGCCCCATGCCTACTTCCGGCCCGAGGAGACGCGCGGGCTCGCGTCACTCGCCTTCCTGATCCTGATTTCGAATGCGCTGGCTTACTTCTGCTGGTTTCGCATCGTCCAACTCATGCCGGCGTCGGTCGCATCGCTCACGACCCTGGTCGTACCCTGCGTCGGCTTCGGCAGCAGTGCCCTGCTGATCGGCGGCAATATCTCATGGCTCGACGTCGTGGCGCTGGGCTTCATCGTCGCCGCCGTGACCCTCGTACTGGCCAACCGGCCTCAGCCCGCGAAGCTCAGGCAGTAGTCGCGTACCTGCTCGAGCGGGATGCGCGCGTGGCTCTGCACGATGATGAACTTGCCGCGCGGGTCGGTGCCGGGCGGCAGCTTCACCAGCCGCTCGAAGTCGCTGGGCGCCCAGACGCACGAATGCTCGGAGAAGAGCTGCGTGTCGTGGAAATAACAGGGGTCCCAGTGGATGTGATAGTCGAAGAGGTTGCCGCGCCGTTCGGCAACGCTGGTGTAGAGCGAGTACTCCGTCCACGGGATCGTGCCGATCTTGCGCAGCACGCGGAAGGACAACGCCAGCTTCGGATCGATGAAGCCCAGACGGAAGAACTCCAGGGTCTGCCGCGTGAGGTCGCCGTGCAGGATGTTGGGCGTCACGGACAGGCCGTGGGTCGCCGCATCGTAGGGCACGCCCACCAGGTCGGCCGCCTGCTGCCACCAGTCGTGATGGCGCTTGGGCTCCCAGCGCGACAAGGCGCGTCCTTCGTGCACGAAGGTGCGGGAATCGAAATCGCCGACGCAGCACACGTCCGAATCGAGCGTGAGGAAGCCGCCGAAGCCCAGCAGCGCCGGCACCTCGAGCTTCACGAGTTGCTGCCGGTACCAGCTCGTCAGCGAATAGAACGGGCTGAAGCGCTGGAAGAAATCGGTCTCGGCCTTGACCGAAACCTCGATCTTCGGAAATCGCGGCAGTTCGTTGCGCAGGGTCGCCACGTCGACAGCAGGTGCCACGATCAGAAGTTCGAAGGGCTTGCTGTCGCGCCAGTGCTTGGCCAGCGACTCGATCAGAAGTCCCGCACGCTCCAAATCGCCACGGCGCTTCAGGTTACGCAGCGCGATGGGCAGAATTGCTTGGCGAACTTCAGAAAACATCGATCTGTTATTTAGTGCGTAATCGTCGGTTTGACAGCCCGCAAAAAAAAGAAGGCCGGGCGCAGGGCCCGGCCGAGTCAAACAGGGAGGCTTCACGTGTCTGGGAGCCGTAATGTTCCGTTCCTATCCATTCCCAGGCTCCACGTTCAAGTACGCATTAATACTTATGTTATATATATTTTTTGTGCCCCAAGGTACTCTATGGTAACTAGTAGTAACTACGGGCATCCGTACGACTTGCCCCAAATCTGCCCCAAACCTTGCATGCAGCATGAGGGAAACGACCATGGCGAGGCTCACAGACGCGACTGCGAGGGCGAGCAAGCCCCGGGCAACGGCATATGAAATCGCCGATGGAAGTGTGCCCGGATTATCGCTTCGGATCGCAGTTTCGGGCCACAAGTCTTGGGCGCTACGGGTCAAGGGGCCAGGCGGTCGCGTGCGTGTCGATCTCGGAGCGTACCTCGTCGATGTTGACGGCAAGCGTGTGGGTGTAGGCATGGCTGAAGCTCGCGCGCTGGCCCTGGAAGCCTTGAAACTGGCAAAGCGGGGCCAAGACCCTGAGCATGCGATCCGCCAGCCTGAAACAGGTGTTTCTGTCGAAAAGGCTATTGCACGATGGCTGCAAACAAAGACCGGCAATCGCTCCCTAGCCAACGAACGTCGCCGGATGGACCTACATGTGATCCCATTCATCGGAACGACCGACATTGCACTTCCAGCTGCGCCGATGCGGGCGACTCTGCATAAGCTGGTGCATGATATGGCCTTCGGCGCCACTCCCAAGCCAGTCGAGGCCAACCGCGTCTACACATCACTGCGCGGTCTGTTTCGATGGTGCGTAGAAGCTGGCCTTCGCCCAGACGACCCTTCTGCGTTGTTTCGAAAGCCGACGAAGGAAGAGCCATCCGCCGCCCGCCGCAGAGAGGGCACCGAGCCCTTGCTCGACACGAATGAGCTCGCCCGGCTGTGGAATGCTGCGCCGACCCTCCCCGGCAGTGTCATACCCGACCTACTCAAGTGCTTGCTATTGGTGCCATTGCGCCGTGAGGAATGGACCGGCCTAGAGTGGCGTGAGATTCGAGAAAACTTCTCGGCCGACGGTTGGAAAGGCACCGCGCTTCTGATACCGGCCGCGCGAATGAAAGGTCGCCGACCTGCCATCGTGCCGTTGCCTTCGGCGGTTATCGATATCTTGAAGAGCCGTCACAAGCTCACAGGCCGGAGCAAGCATGTCTTCTCGGTGCCCGGGAAAGATTCGTCCTTCGCGGGATGGCGTCGCGGTGCCGATATGCTTCGCGCCGCTCTCGGTGCGGGGCTGCCGGTCAATGCCCGCCGGGATGACTGGAGTCCACACACGATACGTGCCTCGCTCGCCACGGCCATGGTCCGCGATCTTGCCGCCGAAGAGCTGTTGGTCGGCAGAATTCTTCAGCATTCGGCGCGCAGCGTGCTCGGAATTACCGACACCTACCAACGGTCAGCGCGGCTGGCCGAACAAGCGGATTTGCTGAGCCGATGGAGTGAGCACCTTCAATCGGTCGCCGCCTCGCTAGCCAAGCCAGATCCAGAATACGACCACCGCGACTGTGTCCGGGATCAGCACCAGTGAGTCAGATTCAGCGGGTTGAGGAAGAGAGGATTTCTGGCTCATCGTAGGCTTACGAGGAGCGCAGATGAGACAGAAATCCGTTACCCCGGGTTCGCCGTCCGAGCGGCTTGTGAAGAACATCCGCCGCCCAACGCGGCGGCATCACTCGGCCGAGGAGAAGAAGGTCACTGGCTGGGGCTGGTTCTACCTGTCGACGATCCTCGACGACTTCTCGCGCTACATCATCGCCTGGAAGCTGTGCACGACGATGAAGACCGAGGATGTGACCGACACACTGGAGCTTGCGCTGCAGGCAGCGGGGACCACGATGGCGCGTGTCGTTCATCGGCCCCGACTTCTGTCCGATAACGGCTTAAGCTACCTCTCCGCTGATCTCACCAAATGGCTCGACGACAGAAAGATGCAGCACGTCCGCGGTGCACCGTATCACCCGCAGACCCAGGGCAAGATCGAGCGCTGGCACCAGACGCTGAAGAACCGCATTCTGCTCGAGAATTACTATCTGCCCGGTGATCTCGAGGCCCAGATCGGCGACTTCGTCGCCTACTACAACCATCTGCGATATCACGAGAGCATCGCCAATCTGACACCGGCCGATGTCTACTTCGGGGGAACACGACCTGAGGCCCTTCGGCGGCTTGCCGTTCCACGGTTCATCCCCGCGCATGCGGGGAACACCATGCGCTTTCCCAGCAGTGACACGATGCCACCGGTTCATCCCCGCGCATGCGGGGAACACCGCTCGCCCT
>CAIWTJ010000153.1 GCA_903915535.1 Enhydrobacter aerosaccus | reverse complement strand
TTCCTGGCGCGTTATCACTTTCAATTTCGACCCCCGCGACTATTGAAAATGGTCGCGCTATTAGAGTCAGCCCTCCAACGAGGAAGAAGAGGTTCCAGATGATGATCCCCCGACATCTACGGACGGCCCTGTGTGCGGCGGTTCTCGCCGTATCCGCGATACCGGCGCACGCCCAGCTCACCATCGACATGACCAAGCCCAGCTTCGAGCCGATGCCGATCGCCATTGCCGATTTCGGCGGCGACGCGGTCGGCGCCGAAATGGCGACCGTCATCCGCAACGACCTGCAGAACTCGGGCCTGTTCCGCTCGATCCCGCCGGGCTCGTTCATCCAGCGGGATATCAACGCCAATGCCGCGCCGCGTTTCCAGGACTGGCGCCAGGTCGGCGCAACCGGCCTCGTGGTCGGCCAGATCAGCCAGTCCGGCGGCAGCATGAAGGTCGACTTCCGGCTATGGGACGTCGTGGCGTCCAACCAGGCGGCGGGGCTTTCCTTCAACAGCCAGCCCAACAACTGGCGGCGGCTCGCCCACATCATCGCTGATGCGATCTACAAGCGCGTGACGGGCGAGGAGGGCTATTTCGACACGCGCGTGGCCTACGTCGGTGAAACCGGCCCGCTCAATGCCCGCATCAAGCGCATCGCCATCATGGATCAGGACGGCGCGAACAACCGCTACATCACCGACGGTCGCACGCTGGCGCTGACGCCGCGCTTCTCCCCGACCCTGCAGGAGATCGTCTACATGGCGTATGGCGAGGGCAATGCGCCGCCGCGCGTCTATCTGCAGAACATCGACAGCAACCGGCGCGAGCTGCTGGGCAATTTCCCGGGCATGAGTTTCGCGCCGCGTTTCTCGCCCGACGGCGCCAAGGTCGCCATGAGCCTGTCGCAGGACGGCAACACCGACCTTTACGAAATGGACGTGCGCGGCCGCGGCATGCGGCGTCTGACCAACACGCCGGCGATCGATACGTCGCCCAGCTACTCCAACGACGGCACGCAAATCGTCTTCAACTCCGACCGCGGCGGCACGCAGCAGCTTTACGTCATGGCGTCGGGCGGGGGCGGCGAGAAGCGCATCAGCTTCGGCGATGGACGCTACGCCACTCCGGTATGGTCGCCGCGCGGCGACTACATCGCCTTCACCAAGATCATGGGCAACAGCTTCGGCATCGGCATCATGCGGCCCGACGGCAGCGGGGAGCGTCTGCTGTCGAACGGCTTCCTGGTCGAGGGCCCGACCTGGGCTCCGAATGGCCGCGTGCTCATGTACTTCAAGCAGCAGCCCAATGCGGGTGGCCGTGCGGGTTCGGTCAGCCTGAGTGCAATCGATATCACCGGCCGGTTCGAGCGGCAGGTGCCGACCCCGACGGACGCCTCAGATCCGGCGTGGTCGCCCTTGATTCCGCAGTAGCGAGCGATATTATCCGGCCACGCGACCCGGGCGTCTTAACACGCTCGGGTCGTCGTTTCTGGGACGACGTCGAGCCCTGGAACGGGGGCGGCAACTGAGAGGAGCGCGGTCGCGAGAGCGACGCGTTGGAGAATGAAAATGCGCATGATCAAAGCTATTGCCGCTATCGCGGCCCTGATGTTCGTGGCTGCCTGCAGCAGCGAACAGGCTGCTGCTCCGTCCGGAGCGACCGTGACGCCGGGTTCGGTTGCCGATTTCCGGCAGAACGTCGGTGACCGCGTTTACTTCGACACCGACCAGTCGACGGTCCGCGAAGACGGCCGTGCGACGCTCACCAAGCAGGCTGCCTGGCTGAAGCAGTATTCGAACTACCAGATCACCATCGAAGGCCATTGCGACGAGCGCGGCACGCGCGAGTACAACATCGCCCTCGGTGAACGCCGCGCCACCGCGGTCCGCCAGTTCCTGATCGCCCAGGGTGTCCCCGCGGCACGTCTGAAGACGATCAGCTACGGCAAGGAGCGCCCCGAGGTCGTCGGTTCGGACGAAGGTTCGTGGGCCCGCAATCGCCGCGGCGTCACCACGCTGCAGTAAGGGATCTTCCGCAAACGTTACAGACGCCGGTCGCCTCGCGACCGGCGTTTTCGTTTGTGGTGGACGTTTTCCTGCCTGAAAATGGCCGCGTTTAGAGTGAGACTGCCGAATTCCATGAAGCTTCCATCGCGCCTCCTCCTTCTCGCTGCTCTGCTCCTGCCGCCCCTTGCCTTGTCATCGGCCGCGTCGGCGCAGCAGCAGGCCTATATCGACGACAAGCTGAACGCACTCCAGCAGTCGATCTCGATGCTCACCGGCCAGATCGAGCAATTGCAATACAGCAACCAGCAGCTTCGCCAGCAGATGGAGAAGATGCAGGCCGACTACGAATACCGCCTCGACTCGCTCGAGAAGGGCAAGGGCGGAGGAGGTGGCGCACCGCCGCGTCCGTCGCCGACGCCGATACAGACGCCGCAGCAGAACCTCGCAGCGCCGGGCCAGACCGCTGCCGCCGCGCCGCCGCCCGCGGCTGCCGGCAACTCGGCGGGCGCCGACCAGATGTACAACGATGCCTTCAAGCTGCTGCAGGACGGCGACTACGCCGGCGCCGAGCGCGGATTCAAGGCGTTCGTTCAGCGCCACCCGCAGCATGTGCTGGCGGGCAACGCGGAGTACTGGCTGGGCGAGACGTACTACGCACGCCGCGATTACCAGAGCGCCGCCACGGCCTTCGCCGAGGGCTACAAGCTCTACAAGACAAGCCCCAAGGGACCGGACAATCTGCTGAAGCTCGGCGTCACCCTGTCAGCAATGGGCCGCAAGCCCGATGCCTGTGCGATCTTCGCGCGCTTCAACCAGGATTACCCCAAGGCGACCGACCTGCAGAAGCGCAGGGTCGATCAGGAACGCCAGCGCAACGGATGCGGCTGACCGGCGGTTTTTTGTCGTCAGGGGACTTTGCGCTGCTGATGGCGCCCTTCGCGCCGTTCGAAAATCACCCTGTCCTTGCCGTCGCCGTATCGGGAGGTCGCGACTCGCTCGCGCTGGCGATTCTGGCCAACGACTGGGCCCTCGCGCGGGGCGGTGCGATCGTGGCCCTGATCGTCGATCACGGCCTGCGTGCCGCGGCAGCACGCGAGGCGGAAGTAACGCGCGAGCAATTGGCACGCCGCGGCATCGAAGCCGCAATCCTGCGCTGGCGCGGAGCCAAGCCGACACATGGGCTGCAGGAGGCGGCGCGCGCGGCGCGCTACGGCCTGCTGTTCGAGGCCTGCCGCGAACGCGGCATCCTGCACTTGCTCGTGGCGCATCACGCCGACGACCAGGCGGAGACGGTGGCGATGCGCGCGAAACGCGGCAGCGGCGCGGACGGTCTCGCCGGCATGGCGGCGCTCGTCGAGCAGCGCTACGGGCGCCTGCTGCGGCCGTTGCTGCCGGTCGCGCGCGCGCGGTTGACGGCCACGCTCGAGGCGCTCGGGGTCGCGTGGATCGACGACCCGTCGAATGCCGATCCGCGCTTCGAGCGCGCGCGGCTGCGGACGGCCGGGGGGATGGAACCTCCCGACGATCGGGCAGCCGACGGCAGGGCAGGGCGCGAAGGCCGCCTGGCACGGGCTGCGGTGGAAGTCCTGGAGATCGACGGGGAACTCGGCCTCGACCGGGCGTCTTTTGGCCGCTTGGGTGCTGGCCTGAGGGCAGGCTTGCTCAGCCGGACGGTCCAGGCGGTGGGCGGACGAGACCATCCGCCGCGCCGGGAGCGCCTTCAGCGCGCGGTTGGCCGCCTTTGCGCGGCCGCGTCGCGCGGCAAGTCGGGTAAAAGCCAGGATTTTACGCTGTCCGAGTGCCGGCTGATGCTGCGGCAGGCGCCCCGCAGCCGGCGGCTGCGCTGGATTGTTCGGCCCGAAAATGGCAAGGAAAACAGTAGGAAAGAGGGACAGCCCCTCGTTCCGGCTGCTTTTTTTGCTTGCGGCGGGCTTCTCCCGCCCCATGTAGACTGAACCCTTCCGTCCAGTGGATCGCCCGTGAACCCGTTCAATCGTAACGCCGCCCTGTGGATCGTCATCGTGCTGCTGCTCGCGCTGCTCTACAGCGTGTTCCAGGGCGGCACGACCCGTACGGCCGGCAACACCATCTCCTATTCCGACTTCGTCCGCGCCGTCGACCAGCGACAGGTCCAGGATGTGCGGATCTCGGGCAACACCATCACCGGCACCTTCCGCGAGCCGCGCAACGGCATCCAGAAGTTCGCGACCTACGCGCCGAGCACCCCGCCCGACGAGCAGCTGATGCCGAACCTGATCAAGAACGTCGATCGCGTCGACGCGGGTCCGGCGGAAGAGGGTGTCAATCTCGGCTCCATCTTCGTGAGCTGGCTGCCGGTCCTCGTGCTGGTCGGCGTCTATGTCTTCTTCCTGCGCCAGATGCAGAGCGGCACCGGCCGCGCCATGGGCTTCGGCAAGTCGAAGGCGCGCCTGCTGACAGAGAAGCACGGCCGCGTGACCTTCGAGGACGTGGCCGGCATCGACGAGGCCAAGAGCGAACTCGAGGAGATCGTCGACTTCCTGAAAGACCCGCAGAAGTTCCAGCGCCTCGGCGGCAAGATCCCCAAGGGCTGCTTGCTCGTCGGCCCTCCCGGTACGGGTAAGACCCTGCTCGCGCGCGCCATCGCGGGCGAGGCCAACGTGCCGTTCTTCACCATTTCGGGCTCCGACTTCGTCGAGATGTTCGTCGGCGTGGGTGCCTCTCGCGTGCGCGACATGTTCGAGCAGGCCAAGAAGAACGCGCCCTGCATCGTGTTCATCGACGAAATCGACGCCGTCGGCCGCCATCGCGGCGCGGGCCTGGGCGGCGGCAACGACGAGCGCGAGCAGACGCTGAACCAGCTGCTGGTCGAGATGGACGGCTTCGAGGCCAATGAAGGCGTCATCCTGATCGCCGCCACCAACCGTCCCGACGTGCTCGATCCCGCGCTGCTGCGTCCGGGCCGCTTCGACCGCCAGGTCGTCGTGCCGAACCCGGATATCGGCGGCCGCGAGAAGATCCTCAAGGTCCATATGCGCAAGGTGCCGTTGGCGCCCGACGTCGATCCGCGCGTGCTGGCACGCGGCACGCCTGGCTTCTCGGGCGCCGATCTCGCCAACCTCGTGAACGAGGCCGCTCTCCGCGCCGCGCGCGTGGGCAAGCGCCTGGTCACCATGGGCGACTTCGAATACGCCAAGGACAAGGTCATGATGGGCACCGAGCGCCGCTCGATGGCCATGACCGACGAGGAGAAGACGCTGACGGCCTATCACGAGGCGGGCCATGCGCTGGTGGCGATGCACGTCCCCAAGAGCGATCCGCTGCACAAGGTCACGATCATCCCGCGCGGGCGCGCGCTCGGCGTCACCATGCAGCTGCCGGAACGCGACCATCTCAGCCATACCAAGCAGTTCCTCGAGTCGCGCCTGGCGATCCTGTTCGGCGGCCGCACCGCGGAGGAGATCATCTTCGGAGCGGACAACGTCACGACCGGCGCCGCGAGCGACATCCAGATGGCCACGCAAATGGCGCGCGGCATGATCACGGTGTACGGCATGTCCGACAAGCTCGGCCGCGTCCGCTACCAGGCCAATGAGCAGGAGATCTTCATCGGTCACGCCGTGACCCAGACGCAGAACGTGTCCGAAGCGACGGCGCAGATCATCGACCAGGAAGTGCGGCGCCTGATCGAAGAGGGCGAGCAGTCGGCGCGAAAGATCCTCACCGACCGCATCGACGAGCTGCACAAGATCGCCAAGGCACTGCTCGAGTACGAAACGCTCAGCAAGGACGAGATCAACCAGATCCTGCGCGACGAGAAGATCATTCGCGACGACACCGGCGGCGCAGGCCCCGGCACCGATCGCCGCCGCCGCTCGTCCGTGCCGACGAGCACCGGCCCCGCGCCGGATGCCAACCCCGAGCCGCAGCCCGGTGTGTAAAGGGCGCGTTTGATTTGGACTTTCGGCGGCGTCACGCTCGATCGCACCTCGGGACGCATTGGGGTGATGGCGATCGTCAATGTGACGCCGGACTCCTTTTCCGACGGCGGTGAACGCCTCGATCCCGCGCAGGCCATCGACGATGGCCTGCGTTTCGTTTCGGAGGGTGCGGATATCGTCGATGTCGGCGGCGAATCGACCCGGCCGGGCGCACCGCCTGTTCCGGTCGAGGAAGAATTGCGCCGCGTGCTGCCCGTCGTCGAGGCGCTGGCACGCAAGGGCGTCGCGGTCTCGATCGACACGCGCCGCGCGGCGGTCGCGCGCGCCTGCCTCGATGCCGGGGCGCGCATCGTCAACGACGTCTCGGCCCTGGTCGACGATCCAGACCTGCTTCCGCTGCTGGTGGAGCGCGATGCGCCCGTTGTGCTGATGCATCGCCGCGGCCGACAGGCGGACAAGTATGACGGACCGGCCTATGCCGACGTGGTCGCTGATGTCGGGGCGTTCCTGGTTGGGCGCGCGCGGGCCTGCGAGGCGGCCGGCATTTCGCACGAGCGCATCGTCCTCGATCCCGGCGTCGGCTTCGGCAAGACGCCGCCCGAAAATCTCGCCCTGGTCGCGGGTGCCGGGCGCCTGGCCGAGATGGGCTATCCGGTGCTGGTCGGGGCCTCGCGCAAGGGCTTCATCGGCCGGCTGACCGGCATCAAGGAGCCGCGGTTGCGCGATCCGGCCTCGGTCTGGCTGGCCGTCGAAGCCGCGCGACAGGGCGCGTCGATCGTGCGCGTGCATGACGTGGCGGGCACCCGCCAGGCCCTCGCGGTTTGGGCGGCGATGAGATAGGCTGCCGCACGATGTCCCGAACCCTTTTTGGCACCGATGGTGTGCGCGGCCGCGCCAATGCCGCCCCTATGACCGCCGAGATAGCGATGCGTATCGGCATGGCGGCGGGGCAGGTCTTCAATCGCGGCGGTCATCGCCACCGGGTCGTGATCGGCAAGGATACGCGGCTCTCGGGCTACATGATCGAGCAGGCGCTGACGGCAGGTTTTCTCTCGGTCGGCGTCGACGTGCTGCTGCTCGGGCCCGTGCCGACGCCGGCGGTCGGCTTCCTGACGCGCTCGATGCGCGCGGACGTGGGTGTCATGGTCTCCGCGTCGCACAATTCCTTCGAGGACAACGGCATCAAGCTGTTCGGGCCCGACGGCTTCAAGCTCTCCGATGCGGTCGAGGCCGAGATCGAGAAACTGGTCACGGCGCCGTCGACCATTCGGCTCGCGGATGCGCGCGCAATCGGCCGCGCCCGGCGCCTCGACGATGCCGCGGGCCGCTACATCGAGGCCGTGAAGGCTTCGGCCGCGCGCGGCCTCGATCTCGGCGGCCTCAAGATCGTCGTCGATTGCGCCAATGGGGCCGGCTACAAGGTGGCTCCGACCGTGCTGTGGGAACTGGGCGCCGAGGTGATCTCTGTCGCGGTCAATCCGGATGGCTTCAACATCAATCACAATTGCGGCTCGACGCATCCCGCGGTGCTGCAGGAGCACGTCGTGGCTCACGGGGCCGACATCGGTATCGCGCTCGACGGCGACGCCGACCGCGTCGTGTTGGTGTGCGAGAAGGGCAACGTGATCGACGGCGATCAGCTGATGGCGACCATTGCCAACCTCTGGAACAAGGATGGACGGCTTGTCGGCAACGGCGTCGTGGCGACGGTGATGTCCAATCTCGGGCTGGAACGTTTCATCGGCACGCTCGGCCTGTCGCTGGTGCGCACCCAGGTCGGCGACCGCTACGTGCTGGAGCGCATGCGTGCCGACGGATTCAATCTCGGCGGCGAGCAATCCGGCCACATCATCATGACCGACCATGCCACCACCGGCGACGGACTGATGGCCGCGCTTCAGGCGCTCGCGGCCCTGATCCGCACCGGCAAGCCAGCGAGCGAGACCTTCCGCGCCTTCGAGCCGGTGCCGCAACTCCTGAAGAACGTGCGCGTGAGCGATGCCAACGAAGCCTTGAATGCCGCGGCCGTCATCTCCGCGATTGCCGCTGCGGAAAAGACCCTGGGCAAGGGCGGCCGCGTGCTGGTGCGCAAGTCCGGCACCGAGCCCTTGATCCGCGTCATGGCCGAAGGCGACGATTCCAGCCTCGTGCTCCGCGTCGTCGACCAGATCATCGAGGCGATCCCGCGGAAAGCGGCATGAAAGGCCGCGTCCTGATCGTCGCCGGCTCGGATTCCGGCGGCGGTGCCGGTATTCAGGCCGACATCAAGGCGGTCACCGCGATGAACGGCTTTGCCGCCACAGCGATCACCGCGCTCACGGCCCAGAACACCATGGGCGTCCACGGTGTCGTGGCGGTCGATCCGGCGTTCATCGCGCAGCAGATCGAGGTCGTGCTGTCCGACATCGGTGCCGACGCGCTCAAGACCGGCATGCTGCACAGCGCCGAGGTGATCGCGACGGTGGCGCGCTGTTTCAAGGCGCATGCCGCCGGCGTGCCGCTGGTGGTCGATCCGGTGATGGTGGCAAAGGGCGGACATCGCCTGTTGCTGAGCGAGGCGGAGACCGAGTTGCGCGACTCGCTGCTGCCGATGGCGACCCTGTTGACACCCAACCTGCCGGAGGCGGAAGTGCTGGTTGGCTTTCCCGTGCGGGTCGAGGCGGACATGAAGCCCGCTGCCGAAAAGCTGATCTCCTTCGGCGCCAAGGCCGTGCTGATGAAGGGCGGCCATCTCGAGGGCGACAAGCTCGTGGACCTACTGGTGCACAATGGGCGGGTGGATCGCTTCGAGGATGCGCGCATCGCCAGCCGCAGCACGCACGGCACCGGCTGCACGCTCGCCTCGGCCATTGCCGCCGGGCTGGCCCAAAAAATGAGCCTGCGCGATGCCGTGGCGCGCGCCCGCCTATATGTCCGCAAGGCGATCGAGAGCGCACCCGGCTTCGGTCACGGACACGGTCCGCTCAACCACGCGGTGACGTTCAGCGGAGACCGTTGAACGGCTCGACTCCTTGATTTGCGGCCCGGCATCCCAATGTTGCTTGTTCGTCGGGGACCCGGGATCCGGCAGGATCGAAGCGCGGGGGCCGCGGGAGACGCTGCACGGTGGGGTAGATCGAGCGAGGCGGGGGAGTTAGCGCAATTAGCGCTACCCCGCTACCCGCTTCAGTTCCCGTTTTTCCATTATTTTAACGGGACGGCTGCTGTCGATTTGACGACTAGAGGCGGCTCGCGCCCGGCGGCATGGCGTGGCCGGGCAGCCATTGGCCCGCTTCCGCCAGGGTGATGAAATCCCAGAGCGTGCGGTTGAAGAGGTCGGGCTCTTCGAGGTTCACCGTGTGGCCGGTCTTGGGAAACAGCGAGAGGCCGGCATTGGCCAGCGCGCTCTTCAGGTAGAGACTGGGCTGCAAGCACGGCTCGTCCTCGTCGCCGCAGACGATCAGCGTCGGCACGGCGAGCTTCTTCCACTCGGCGTCGAAGTCGTAGAGCGAGGGGCGCTTGCCCTGATATTCCGCCATCGTGTTGGCCGAGCCGAGGTCGGAATGCTCCGCCAGGCGCTTCAGGAATTCGTCGAAGCCGCGCGGGTCTTTCTGCTTGAAGCGCGACCGCGTCGGATTGGTCGCAAGGCCATGGGCATATTGCGCCATGCCGGTGTTGCGGATCTGGGCCGCCGTCTCCGTCGCGATCTTCTTGAATTGCTCGTGACCTTCGCGGCCGGCGCCCGAGCCGATGCCGGCGAGCGTGAGGGACAGGGCGCGATCGGCGTACAGCCGGCCGAAATGCGCGGCAGCGAAGGCGCCCTGCGAGAGACTGACGATATGCGCCTTTGCGATCCGCAGGTGATCGAGCATGTGCAACGCATCGTCGACGGCGAATTTCTGGCCATACATCGAGGCGCTGGCAGGAACGTCCGATCCCGGATAGCCGCGGAAGGAATAGGTGATACAGCGGTGCTTGCGCGCGAAGAAGCGCATCTGCGGTTCCCAGCTCCGCCAGTCGCCGCAGTATTCGTGGACGAACAGGATCGGCGTGCCGGCGCCGGCTTCCTCGTAGTAGAGCTTCACGCCGTCCGGGGTCGTCGCGTGCGGCATCGTCAGGCGCCGAAGCGTTCGAGGCGCTGCAGCACCGTCGGGATCTTGTCGTCGCTCACGTTGGCGAAGGCGATGCGCACGAAGCGCTCCTGGCCAGCGCCGAACATGTCGCCGGGAATGGTGAGCAGGTTCTCCTCGTCGGCGAGGCGCTTGCTCACGTCGGTCGAGCGTTGACCGGAGAAGGGATGCTCGACGTAGGCGAAGTAGGCGCCGATGCTGACCATGCGCCAGCGGTTGGATTTCTGCAGCCCGTCGCCCAGCAGGTCGGCGCGCGCCGTCAGGCCGCGCGTGTTCTCCCGCGCCCAGGGCAGCAGGTGGTGCAGGCCGTAGAGTGCGGCCTCCTGGCCGAGCCGGGGCGGGCAGATCGAGACGCAATCCATCGCCTTCTCGATCTCGGCCATCAGTGCCGCACCCGCGGTCACGCCGCCGACACGGTACCCCGTCAGCGCGAAGACCTTGGAGAAGCTGTAGAGGTGAACGAGCGTGCTGCGCCAGGTCGGATCGCTGAACAGATCGTGCGGCCGCGTGTTCTCCGGCAGGAAGTCCTTGTAGGTCTCGTCGAGCAGCAGCGCGATGCCGTGGCGCTTGGCGAGTTCGAAGAAGGCATGGATCGTCTCGCGCGGATAGACGGCGCCGGTCGGGTTGTTGGGCGAGATCAGGATGATGGCGCGGGTCCTGGGCGTGATCAGTTTTGCCGCGTCTTCGGCATTGGGGATTGCGCCCGAGCCGGGACGGAAGTCGAGCGGTACGGGCTCGACGCCCTGCATGCGCATCCACATGTCGTGATTGAAGTAGTGCGGCCGGGGCACGATCACCTGGTCGCCCGCCTTGGCGATGCTCATCAGCGCGAGGCAGAAGGCCTGGTTGCAGCCGGACGTGATACCGACTTCGGACGCGGCGATCCTGGCTCCGTAGAATGAGGAGAGATGTGCGGCATAGGTCTCGCGCAGGGCGGGAACACCCAGGATCGGCGTGTAGCCATGCATCGCCGGATCGAGCAGCAACTCACCCAGATGCTTTCGCAGTTCCATCGCCGGCGGATAGCCGGGGACGGCCTGGCTGAGATCGATCAGCGGCTTGTCGGCGGGGAAGGTGCGCCCCGACACCCAGCGCTTGGTTTCACCAATTGGTGAGGGCTCGACGGCAGCCAGCCAGGGATTGGCGGCGGGGACATCACGCATCTTGCGACAGACTCGATTTTACACGGTTTCCGGACGGGATTATCCCGGCCGAGCATCCCGGCACGCGCGCCCACTGTCAAACATGCGGCTGCCAAACTGCGGCGCTTCGGCCGATCTACCCGGAATTGCATTGCGTGCCCCGCGCCTTATGCATAGCATTCCGGCCAAGGCTCGAAGAGTCAAAGCACCGCGGTCACGTGGGCAGAATTCCTGAGGAGGAAACACAGCATGCGTTCTAAGAAGGTAAGTCGTCGTCGTTTTGTAGGCGGCACCGCCGCTTTGTCGACCGCCCTGGTTGCTGCGCCGTTCGTGAAGGGCGCCTATGCCGCGGGTACCGTCTCGATCGGCTTCTGGGATCACTGGGTGCCGGACGCCAACAAGGCGACCGAGACGCTCTGCAAGGAGTGGGGCGAGAAGGAAAAGGTCGAGGTAAAGATCGACTACATCACCTCGAACGGCAACAAGCTGCTGCTGACCACTGCCGCCGAAGCGCAGGCCGGGTCCGGCCACGACATTCTGGCGATCAACACCTGGCTGCCCGCGCGCTACGCCGAGCAGCTCGTGCCGGTCGACGACATCATGACCGACCTCATCAAGACGCACGGCGCGGTCAACAACACCGTCGAGTATCTCGGCAAGATCAACGGCAAGTGGGTGGCCGTGCCGGCGACCGCCGGCAGCCAGATCAAGGGGCCGTGCTCGCGCATCGATCTCCTGAAGAAGCACGCCAACATCGACATCCAGGCGATGTATCCCGCGGGTAGCGCGCCCAAGGCGGACGACTGGAACCTCGACACGTTCCTCAAGGCCGCCGAAGCCTGCCACAAGGGCGGCAATCCGTTCGGCATCGGCCTCGGCACGACGTCGGACAACGTCGACACGATCGGCGCGATCTTCCACTCGTTCGGCGCCGTGATGGTCAATGCCAAGGGCGACATCGTCCTCAAGAACGACCAGGTCCGCCAGGCGCTCGAGTACTACAAGAAGCTCATGGCGTTCCTGCCGCCTGACGTGGCTGCATGGGATGACGCTTCGAACAACAAGTTCCTGGTCTCGGGCCAAGGCTCGATGATCATGAACCCGCCGAGCGCCTGGGCTGTTGCCAAGCGCGACGCGCCGAAGGTCGCCGAGCAGTGCTGGACGCACGGCTTCCCGGCCGGTCCGAAGGGCCGGTTCGCGCCGTTCCTGCCGTACTTCTGGGGTATCTGGAATTTCAGCAAGAACCAGTCCGCGGCCAAGAGCCTGCTGCGCCATCTGTCGACCGCGGAAGCGGCCGAGAAGATGTGCAACGCCAGCGGCGGATACGACCTGCCGTCGTTCGAGAAGCTCACCACGTTCAAGGTCTGGGCCGAGGCAGAGCCGCCGAAGGGCACGCTTTACCACTACCCGAACCCGCACAACCATCAGACGCTGTCGATCGCCGCGGCCCCCGCGCCGCACAAGATCGCCGAGCAGATCTACAACCAGGGCATCCAGACGCAGATGGCCGTTCGCTACTTCAAGGGCGAAGCCCTCGAAAAGACGCTCGATTGGGCGGCCGGCGAGTGCGAAGGCTTCATGCGCAACTAGTCGTCAATCAAGCCAATGGGGGGACGCCGTCTGGGAGGCGGCGTCCTCGCCATATCCGAAGCACCGGCAAAACAAAAAAGCACGGAGCACGTCATGGCAGATATCGCGGCGCCGAATTCAGCGGTCATTGCGGGGAGCGGCCGATCGAGCCTGCACAAGCTGATGCAGCGCAAATCGACCATCGCCTTCCTGATGGCCCTGCCGCTCATCCTGCTGATCTTCCTGCTTGTCGCGTATCCTGCCGGTTACGCGATCTGGCTGTCGACGCTCAACAAGTCGATGACCAAGTTCGTGGGTTTCGGCAATTTCGAATTCCTATTCAAGCGCCAGACCTTCTGGGACATCGTCTTCCAGTCGTGCCTGTTCGCCATCACCGCCGTGATCTTCAAGGCGATGATCGGCTTCGTCGTGGCGCACTTCGTCCACAACATTCCTGCCAAGGGGCAGCGCAAGTGGCGCGGCATGCTGCTGGTGCCGTGGGTGATCCCGCCGGCGATGAGCACGCTCGCCTGGCTGTGGCTGTTCGATCCTTCCTACTCGGCCTTCAACTGGATCTTCCACCAGCTGGGCTTCGGCTCGATCTCGTGGCTGGGAGAGACCGGCTGGGCGCGGTTCTCGGTCATCCTGGTCAACATCTGGGCCGGTGCGCCCTTTTTCATGATCATGTATCTCGCGGCCCTGAAGTCGGTGCCGGAGCAGCTCTACGAAGCCGCTTCCATCGACGGCGCCACCTGGTGGCAGCGCATCTGGTACGTGACCCTGCCGATGATGCGCAACATCATCGCCATCACCGCGCTGTTCTCGACGATCGTCACCTTCGCGAACTTCGACATCGTACGCGTGCTGACCTCGGGCGGACCGCTCACCGCCACGCATCTGTTCGCGACCTGGGCGTTCAAGGTCGGCATCGAAAGCGGCGACATCCCGCTCGGCGCCACCGTGTCGCTCTTCATGGTCCCGATCCTGGCCGTCGCCGCCGCCTTCATCCTGCGCGACATCAACAAGCGCGGGAGTGAAGTCTGATGGCCGACGCAGCAGTCGCCGTCGCGCCGGTCCGTCCGGCGAGCTACGGCAGCATCAGCCGCGACCGCCGCTGGGCGTTGCGCTGGTCCTATTTCTTCCTGGTGCTGTTCGCGATCTTCTTCCTGATGCCGCCGCTGTACATGCTGCTGACATCGCTGAAGACCAGCGCCGAGATCTCGGCGGCGACCAATCCATGGTGGGTGTTTGCGCCCACCCTGGACAATTACATCGCGCTTCTCACGAAGAACGACTTCCTGATCTTTTTCCGCAATTCGGCGCTGGTCTCGATCTGCGTCGTGTCGCTGACGATGGTGATCAGCGTGCTGGCGGCGTTCTCGCTCGCGCGCATGAAGTTCTGGGGTTCGGCCACACTCGCTACCGGCGTGTTCCTGACCTACCTGGTTCCCGACACGCTGCTGTTCATCCCGTTGTTCAAGATGTTCGCCTGGATTCATGATGTGACCGGCATACAGCTGATCAATCACTGGTGGACGATGATCATTCTCTACCCGACGCTGTCTGTGCCGTTCGCGACCTGGATCATGATCGGCTATTTCGCGTCGATCCCCAAGGAACTCGACGAGGCGGCCCTGATCGACGGCGCGAGCTGGTTCCAGACCCTGACCAAGATCTTCATCCCGGTCGCGATGCCCGGCATCATCGCCGCGATGATCTTCAGTTTCACGGTCTCGTGGGCGCAATTCCTGTATCCGCTCGCCTTCACGACCTCCGCAAGCGAACTGCTGCTGCCGGTGGGCATCGTCACGACGCTGATCAAAGGCGATGTCTTCAACTGGGGGCAGATCATGACCGGCGCGTTGCTGGGTGCGGCGCCGCCGCTCATCATCTATGCTTTCCTCATGGATTATTACGTCGCGGGACTGACCGCGGGTGCGACTAAGGGGTAGGGGACTCATGGCTCAGGTAACGTTGCGTAAGGTCGTCAAGAAGTACGACGAGGTTCCCGCGGTCCGCGGCGTCGATCTCGACATCGCCGACAAGGAATTCATCGTGCTGGTCGGCCCTTCGGGCTGCGGCAAGAGCACGACGCTCCGGATGATCGCCGGTCTCGAGGAGATCACCGGCGGCGACATCGCAATCGGCGGCAACATCGTGAACGACGTTCCGCCCAAGGATCGCGACATCGCGATGGTGTTCCAGAATTACGCGCTCTACCCGCACATGAACGTCTACGAGAACATGTCGTTCGGGCTGAAGCTCAAGAAGACGCCGAAGCAGGAGATCGACCGCCGCGTGCGCCAGGCCGCGGGCATCCTCGACATCACCGAGCTGCTCGACCGCAAGCCCAAGGCCCTCTCGGGCGGACAGCGCCAGCGCGTCGCCATGGGCCGCGCCATCGTGCGCGATCCCAAGGTGTTCCTGTTCGACGAGCCGCTGTCCAACCTCGACGCCAAGCTGCGCGTGCAGATGCGCACCGAGATCAAGAAGGTGCACCAGAAGGTGCGCACCACCACTGTCTATGTGACCCACGACCAGGTCGAGGCGATGACGCTCGCCGACCGCGTCGTGGTGATGAACGCCGGGCTTATCGAGCAGGTGGGCACGCCCAACGATCTTTACCATTCGCCGGCCACCAAGTTCGTGGCGGGCTTCATCGGCTCGCCGGCGATGAACTTCATTCCCTGCCAGCTCGAGCAGGCGGCCGGCGCACTCAACATCCGGCTGACCGACAAGCTTTCCTTCCCGGTCCCCGCCGAGCGCACGGCGCGCTACACGCCGCACGTCGGCAAGCCCAAGCTGGTGCTCGGCCTGCGCCCGGAGCACATCATCGAGACCCGTCCGCACGTCGAACCGAACCAGCACGATTTCGACATGATGATCGACGTGGTCGAGCCGATGGGCATGGAAACGCTGGTCTATTTCACGGTCAACGGCGTGGAAGTCTGCGGCCGCGTCAACCCGAACGCGGGAGCTGCCGCCGCCAAGTCCATGAAGCTGCGCGCCGACCTCAGCAACATGCATCTGATCGACGACACCACGGGCAAGGTGCTTTAGGGTACGATCGTCGTTTATCAGCGTTAGGAGACATCGATGGCTTCGTTGACGGGCAAGGTCGCCTGGGTGACCGGTGCTGGCTCGGGTATTGGTCAGGCGGCGGCAATCGCGCTCGCCGGGGAGGGCGCAACGGTCGTGCTGACCGGCCGCCGCAAGGAGCCGCTGGAGGCGACCGCGGCCACCATCAAGAAGGCGGGCGGCAAGGCGATCGTGAAGGCGGGCGACCTGATGAAGTCCGCTGCCGTGAACAAGATTGCCGCGGACATCCAGAAGAAGCTGGGTCGCTGCGACATTCTGGTGAACAACGCGGGCCTCAACATCCTCGAGCGCACGTTCAAGCAGCTGTCGCCCGCCGGCGTCGACCAGGTGATCGACGGCAATCTGTCGAGCGCCTTCTACTGCACGCTGGCGGTGCTGCCGATGATGCGCAAGCAGAAGGGCGGCCTGCTGATCCACACGTCGTCCGTCGCGGGACGCGTTCCGGGACCGCTCAGCGGCGCCACTTACTCGGCCGCCAAGCACGGCGTGGTGGCAATGAGTCATACGCTCAACATGGAAGAATGCGTGAACGGCATCCGCTCCTGCGCGGTCCTGCCGGGGGAGGTGGCGACGCCGATCCTCGACAAGCGGCCGGTGCCGGTGACCAAGGAAGAGCGCGCGAAGATGGCGCAGTCGGAGGATGTGGGCGACCTCATCCGCTACATCGCCTGCCTGCCGCCGCACATCGTGATCAACGAGGTCATGATCAATCCGACCTGGAACCGCAGCTACGTCGCCGCTCTCCAGCGCGCGAAGGGCTAGGCAAATGACGGTCACCATCAAGGCGAAGGCCCTCGAGGACTTCGTGGCGGATATCTTTTCGACCGCTGGGTGCTCGAAAGAGGAGGGTGGCCGCATCGGCCGCTACCTCGTGAGCGCGAACCTCTCCGGCCACGACAGCCACGGCGTCGTGCGCGTGCCGCGTTACGCCAGCCAGAAGAAGGCGGGCACCGTGGTCGCCGACGTGAAGGTCGATGTGCTGGTCGACACGCCGGTCATTGCGGTCGTCGACGGCAAGTACGGCTTCGGCCAGACCGTGACGCCGCAGGCGATCCGTATCGGCATCGAGAAGTGCAAGAGGAACGGCCTGTCGGCCGTGACCCTGCGCAATGCCGGTCACGTCGGCCGGGTCGGCGACTGGGCGGAGATGGCGGCGGCCGAAGGGCTGGTGTCGGTCCATTTCGTCAACGCGTCGGGCAGCGTCCTCGTGGCGCCCTATGGCGGCGTCGACCGGCGCTTCTCGACGGCACCCTATTGCGTGGGCATTCCCCGCGCCGGGCAGGATCCGCTGATCCTCGACTTCGCGACCTCGATCGTGGCCGAAGGCAAGGTGCTGGTGGCAAGTCAGGGCGGCAAGAAGATTCCCGAAGGTGCCCTGATCGGACCCGACGGCAGGCCCAGCAACGATCCGCACCTGCTCTATGGCGACTACACACCGACCGGCCCCCGCAATCATGCGCAAGGCACCGGCGCCATCCAGGCATTCGGCGATCACAAGGGCTCGGGTCTTGCGTTCATGTGCGAGATGCTGGGCGGTTCGCTCTCGGGCACTGGCGCGACCGATCCGAAGCGGGCCAAGTTCGCCAACGGCATGCTGTCGTTCTACGTCGATCCCAAGGTGCTCGATCCGGCGGGATTCTTCCCGCAGGACGTGGCCAAGTACGTTGATTTCGTGAAGAGCTCGCGGCCCACGTCACCGGGCGGCGAGATCCTCGTGCCCGGCGAGCAGGAGTCGCGCACGCGCCTCAAGCGCCTGGCCGAAGGCGTGCCGCTGCCCGACGATACCTGGGCGGCGATCGTGGAGACCGCACGGTCTGTCGGCCTCGACGAAAGACGCATCCAGTCGGCCGTTTCGCCGCACTAGCGGCGGAGACGACCGGGCGCATTCTGGGGCAAAGTGCGCGCGCGTCCACGGAGGGACGATGTATGCGGCACTTTCCGAGAACCGGGCTCCTCGCGTTGATGGTGGTGGGCGTCTCCTGGAGCTTCTCTGGGCCGGCACTCGCCGGGCCCTTCGAGGAGGGCGCCACCGCCTATCGCGCCGGCGATTTTGCGACCGCCCTGGAGCATTGGCGGCCATTGGCCGACCATGGCAATGCGGCGGCGCAATTTGCTATCGGCAATATGTACGACAGCGGCATGGGGGTGCCGCAGGACTACGCGCAGGCGTTCGCGTGGACCCGCAAGGCAGCCGAACGCGGATTCCGCGATGCCCAGAACAAGGTCGGATTGATGTACGAGCGCGGGCAGGGCGTGGCGCAGGACTACGCGCAGGCGGCGGCGTGGTACCGCAAGGCCGCGGCCCAGGGAGATGTCGCGAGCCAGTTCAATCTCGGCGTGATGTACGACAACGGCCGCGGCGTGCCGGTGGACTATGAACAGGCGCTGACCTGGTATCGGCGGGCCGCAGACAAGGGACATGCGGGAGCGCAGACCAATATCGGCATCCTCTACGACGCCGGCCGGGGCGTGCCGAAGGACTACGTGCGCGCCATGGAATGGTACCGCAAGGCCGCTGCCCAGGGACGCGCGAAGGCGCAGACCAATATCGGCTACCTGTACGAGCATGGATTGGGCGTGCCGGTGGACTTTGCGCAGGCGGTGGAATGGTATCGCCTGGCTGCCGACCGCGGCGACCCTGCGGGCCAAATGAACCTCGGCGTGATGTATGAAACCGGCCGAGGCGTACCGCTGGATCTGGTTCAGGCGCACACCCGCTACACCATCGCGCTATCGAGATTCCCCGACGAACAAAAACGCGGCGAGGCCGCGAAGGCCCGGGACAGGGTTGCCGCCAAGATGACGCCGGAGCAGCTCGCCGACGCAGACGGGCTGGCGAACGCTTGGCAGCCCGCGAACTAATACGTGGACAGTGGCGCGCCAATGATACAGCGCCCGCTCGCTGGGTGGGGAAGCCTCGTCCTGGTCCGTGCCTCCGCTTTGCGCGGGAGGTGCCGGCCTTCATCCACTTCGAGGGCTAGGCTATCATCACAGCCGCATGGCTGAATTTTTCGCCCAGCATTTCGCTTTCATGGCCCCTGCCTATTCGGCTGTCTACGGCGTGGTGAAAGGCATCGCGCTGCGGATGCTGTGGCCGCTGGAGATGTTCCTCGCCTTCCTCGCGCTCGAGACACTGTTCCCGAAGACCCGCAATTCATTCGCGTCGACCGGGCGATCGGCGCTGTATGTCGCGACGTCGCTGCTCATCAACAGCATGCTGTTCTCGCTGCTCTTTGAATATTTCAACAAGGATGAGCTGTCGCCGCTGGTTGTCCTGGATCTCCGGCCGCTTACGGAATCGCCGAACCTGGCGCTACGCGTCATCGGACGGCTGATCGCGGCGTTTGCTGCCTCGATGATCGGCAACTTCTTCTACTATTGGGTTCATCGCAGCCAGCACGCCTTCGCGCCACTCTGGCGGCTTCACAGCGTGCATCACTCGATCACGGAGATGAGCGCGTTGAGCTCGTACCATCACATCACCGAGGACATGATCCAGTACTTCTGTGTCGGTGTGCCTCTCGCCTTGTTGCTGCGTGTCGACGATGGCGGTGCGGTGCCCTGGATCGTGCTGACTGTCGTGGCCACGCACGCTTTCTTCATACACTCGTCGGTCAATCTCAATATCGGCCCGCTGCGCTACGTCATCGGCGACAACCATTTCCACCGAATCCACCATTCACGGGAAGAACGGCATTTCGACAGGAATTTCGGCACGACGACGCCGATCTGGGACATGCTGTTCGGCACGGCTTACTTTCCGAAGAAAGGCGAATGGCCGGCGGTCGGTCTGTCCGACGTGTCGGAACCCAAGCGGCTGAGAGATTTTTTTCTGCTGCCGTTCCAGAAATAGCAGCCGGCACAGGGCCAATGGCGCTGCAGGCTTTGGCGCTCCCTACGGGATTTGGCGCACAAAAGCGAAAAAGGCCGTCCCATAAGGGCTTTGCCGTTTTCTTCGAGCACTGAAAGTGCCGAGTTTGTAGCACCTTTGTATCACACCCCGTGGCGCTCCCAAGGGGGTTCGCAGCCATCTGCGAGGGCCACGTCCCGGGTCATGTTAGGCTCAAGCCATGTACGAGAACTTCAAGCTCTGCCCTGACCTGAAACCGGGCGAACTCTGCCTCGTGATCGAACAGTACGTGGAGGGCCAGTTTCAGCGCTGTTATCACCGACACATCCGGCAACATCGGCTATCCGACCTTTCGCGCCGTGCCCTACTGCGGTCGCTCGTGATCAAGCAATCGCACATGCACGAGGACCACATTCTCGCTTGTCACGTGAACAGCCGGGGCAAGAACCCGAGCGCGGACGGGTCACTCGGGATCAACACGAGCTATCCCGAGCCGGGTGTCATCCGGACGTACTGCGGGGCGAACTCTGTAGCTTGGATAGACGCGGTGATCGTAGCGGACCAGTTTCGGCAGTCTTCGCCGAAGGAAGCGACCCTTGAAACCTAGGAAGGCTTGGGTGGTCTCGATTGAAACCACGAGGGGATCGTACGCGCTGGACGTGCTACCTCCGACTTGGGGCACGAAAAGGGTCTCCGACCATAGGTGCTTACCGACCACAGCGCTTCACATTCTCTCCAATGGACGCCGATTCGTCGAACCAGACTTCGCGCAAGCCTATGCTTCGATCAGTCATCACGACTCGATGGTCGGGATTCCGATCTACTCCTCAATATCTCAGATACACGACTACATCGTGCAAGCGGACGGTGCGTTTGACGAGACGGTAAGGGGCATATTGAATCTTAAGGCCCAACGCCAACGAGTGGAGATACGGGTCGTAGTCCATCGACAGAACTACAAGGGACTTGTCGATCTGGCTGAGTTCATTGCTCGCAACCTGACATTCGTCGATCAGGTCGTGCTCATGGGGCTTGAGATGACAGGCTTCGCTAAGGCGAATCTTCTCGAACTATGGATCGATCCAGTTGAATATCAGCGCGAGCTTTATGCGGCGGCTTCGATTCTGGATGATCTCGGTATCCGTACCTCGATCTACAATCATCAGCTTTGCACGATAGACCGTCGCTTGTGGCCGCTCGCGGTCAAGTCGATCAGCGATTGGAAGAATGAATATCGGCCAGAGTGTGCGCCCTGCGTTGTGAAGGACCGGTGCGGCGGCTTTTTTGAGACAGGTCGCCTACGCCAGAGTGGACACATTTCTCCAGTGCTTGTTGATGGTGCGCTCTCCTAAGGAGTCAAGCTGGTGTCGGCATCTTCTCCGGTAGCAGCTTCGGCGTTTCCCTCGAAAGCAATTATTAAAATCGCGCCCGCGCTTCGACCTAAGTCGCTTATCTTGGATGCGCCATGCGGATTCGGAAGAAATTCATTCTACCTCGCTGAGCGAGGTCATCATGTCGTCTGCGTAGATCACGACACAGCCCGCCTTTCTTACGTTAAGAAAGCGCGTCGAGCATCGAAGAACCTCCACGTGGTCAATTGCGATCTAAATGCGCGTGGTTTGCCGTTCCCCGAGGGCGGATTCGACGCGTTACTGATTGTGCATTTCATTCCCGCCTACTGGGATGAGCTTCTCGTACTTCTTCGACCGGGTGGGCTTCTCTTTGTCGAGACGATGGGCGGGCAGGGCGGCAACTACCTTGAACTACCCCGAGCGGGTGTGGATCTCCGTCATCGCCTCGATTCGACCTTCGGGAGTGGCGAGGCGAACCGCTTTCATCGCGGCTTGTTGCTCGGGGGTGGCGTGCATCACGAACACGGGGCTTGGCGTCTCGCCCCGGGCCATCTGCCGGGCACGCTCTATGCGGTCTTCAAGGTCTGCCATGACAGCATGGAACAGGGGTGCGGCCTTACCCTGATCTTTCGTTTCGAGTGACTTGATCAGTTCCCGTTTGCCGCCGAAGTAGAGGCGAAGTTTCTCGGGAATCACTTTGCGAATCCAAAGCATCCCGGTACGCGGGTGCCGTTGCATACCAACAGGTAACGCCATCTTCATAGTTCCGTTTTGTAGCACTTTTTTGTAGCACTCGAACGGGCGAAAACCGCGTAAACCTTATGTTGTTGAGCTTGATCGGCCTTTGGCGCTCCCTACGGGATTCGAACCCGTGTTTTAGCCTTGAGAGGGCCACGTCCTAGGCCTCTAGACGAAGGGAGCAAGAGGCAGGCGGGACAGATAATCCATGAGGTGCCCGCGCGCAACCCCATGAATCGGCCGGTTCGGGGCGCGTCGCGAAGCGGCCTAGAACTGGAAATAGATGAAAGTCTGCGACTTTCCCGCAAACAGCACGACGGCCAGCAGGGTGAGCGCCAGCGCCGCCGCGCGCGCCGTGTAAGGCCGGGCAAGGAGCATCGAGCCATCCTCGTCGCCGCGATAGGCGCGCCAAGATAGGAAGTGAGCGATAGCCAGCATCGCGATGACGCCCACAGGGGGAGCGATATCGGCCAGCGATTTCGGCAGGAACCGGCCGCTCCACGGCTGGAACATCAGGTCGAAGAACGTCCAGGCGGCGGGGACCGAGTTGGCGCGAAACAGCACCCAGCCGATGAGCACCAGGACGAAGGTAACGCCGATCTTTGCAAACGAGGGCAGCGGGTCCCAGAGCCGGGTGCCGTAGCGGGCGTAGGCGAGGCCGCCCAAGCCGACGATCAGCCCGTGATAAAGTCCCCAGAGCGCGAAGTGCCAGGCAGCACCATGCCAGAGGCCGCCCAGGAACCAGGTGACCAGCAGCGCGCACAGCATCCGGGGCACGCCGTGGCGATTGCCGCCCAGCGGGATGTAGAGATAGTCGCGCAGCCACGTCGACAGGGAAATGTGCCAGCGGCGCCAGAAATCGGCGATCGACTGTGCAAGATACGGCCAGTTGAAGTTGCGCCCGAGTTCGAAGCCCAGGATGCGGGCGATGCCGCGGGCGATATCGGTGTAGCCGCTGAAGTCGCAATAGATCTGGATCGCGAAAAAGGTGATGGCGATCCAGGCACCGGCGCCGGACAGCGATCCCGGATCGAGGAAGGCCTGGTCGACGTGCGGCGCGAGATTGTCGGCAATGACGGCCTTCTTGAAGAAGCCGAACGCCACCAGTTCCACGCCGGCGATGGTGGCAGAGCGTTGAAAGGGCAGGTGCTTCTTGATCTGCGGCAGGAAATCGCGCCCGCGCACGATCGGGCCGGCGATGAGGTGAGGGAAGAAGCAGATGAAGAGCGCATAGTCGACGAGGCTGTCGGCCGGCTTCAGGCGCCGGCGATAGACGTCGATCGTGTAGCTGAGCGACTCGAACACGAAGAAGCTGATGCCGAGCGGCAACTCGGGTTGGTAGACCGGCAGGAGTGCGACGCCGCCCAATCCCTGGGAGATGTCGTTGATCGATATCGCGAGGAAGGCCGCGTATTTGTAGGCCGCGAGCAGGCCGAGGTTGAGCACGCAGCTCACCACTACGGCGAAGCGGCGCGTCCCGGGGGCATCGCTACGGTCGATCCATCGGCTGAGATGGAAGTCGCCCACCGTGCACAACGCCAGCAGGATGACCCACGGCGGGTAAGGAATCGAATAGAACACGTAGCTGAACGCGATCAGCGCGAACACGCGCGCGCGGCGTCCCGCAACGAGCGCCATTGCGAAAACGCAGAATATGAATGGCAAGAAGATGAACGAATTGAAGAGCATTCAGCGGCTCATGATCATTTCGCCCAACCGCGGCGTGTAGATGTCTCTGCCGGTGTCGTAGAGATGCACGAAATCACGGAACAGCATGTCCCGGGACTCGATGTCCTTGAAGCCGTCGCGCGGAACGAAAGTCGCGCCACAGCGATCGGCGATCGCCTTGACGTTCCGGTCGACGGTTTCGCGGTCGGCCTCCTTGGCGTAGGCGCTAAAGCGGTTGAAGGCCGGTTCGACGACCGGCGCGACCATGAAATCGACGCCTGCTTCGCGCGCCAGCGCACAGAATCGCTCGAGACCGCGATAGCCCATCGTGTCGTTGCGCCCGGTAGAGTCGAGATACGCCTTGCGCAGCCATACCACGCCGGTGCCGGGCGGGATCGGCGGCTCCATCGCCTGCGGCCTTTGCGAGGGCGCGATGATCTCGCCCGGGGGGTAGTCGTAGGGCTGGTCGAGCGGCGACAGCGTTGCTGTCAGCGCGCGCCAAGCCTCTTCCTTGAGGAGGTCGCGATATCTCGTCAGCCACAGGAAGTTCGTGGCGGTGCGGTCGAGTATGAGGTTGTTGCCCGCTGTATCCCACGGCTGCAGAGGCTGGAGGCGCAGCATTTCGGGGAGATCCCAACGCGAATCGACGGCCTCGGGGTGGACCTGGTCGGCGAAGGAAAAGAGATTGTAGAGATAGACGACCCGCTTCGTGCGGGAGGTAAGGATCAGGCGCTTTAGCAGGGGCAGTTCGTAGGCCAGAAACGCCGTGACGCCGAGTGTCTGGGGTTGAAGCGGATAGCCCAGGTCGCGGAACTGTTGCCGTAACGTCCGCTCGTCGATGCCGTTCACCACCGAACTGCTGCCCACGATCGCAACACGATCCACGCCGGTTCGCGCCAGGGCCTCGAGGTGCCAGAGCTGCTTTTCGACGACGACGCGGATGGGAATGCCAATATAGCCCGGGCGATGGACATCGATATAATCGACGGCGGCATCGGAGCGAACCCAGCTCTCGAGGCCCGCAATCGCCAGAATCCCGATCAGGGCCGGTACCAGGATTTCTTTGCCGAAGATCGCCCACATTCAACCGCGTTTATTCCCGAAAAGCACCAGCATGTCATCCGGCGTGCTACCTTCGGCGGGATGAAGCCCTTGCACTCCATCGGCATCGCCGTCGCGGTTGCCCTGGCAATCGGCGCGGTGCTGTTCGGCGCGCCGCTCGGCAAGCCGCCGCCGCCGAGCTACGACCGCAACGAGCAGCTCGCCATGAGCCGCCGGGATGCGCGCACGATCTGGCGCTATCGGCCGGACCTGAACTTCACATACACATCGCCGGAGTTCACGATGCCGGTGCGCACCAACGATGAGGGGTTGCGGAGTGCGCCGCTGGTGGCTTCAGACGATGTCCCGACGATCCTGTTCGTCGGCGATGCCTTCACCTTCGGCTGGGGCGTCGCGGAAGAGCAGCGCTTTTCCGATGTCATCGGCCGACGCCTGGGCCAGCCCGCGCGCATCGTGAATGGGGGGCACTGGATGTACTCCTTCGATCAGCAACTCGTGCTGATGAAGGAGCTGATCGCCCGGTATCGGCCCAAGGTGGTCGTTCAGGATTTCTACTGGATGTACACGCGGCTCCTTTACGGGCACGCGTATGCACGCGCGCCCGATGGGGCCTTGCAGGCGGTTCTCGATACGAAGATCGATGTCGACGGCCGGGGCGTCGTGCGTTTCCGATCCGACAAGATGGAAGGAGCGGGCGACTGGATCAGCTACCTGCGCCCGGGGACGCAGAACGCCGATTTGTGGCAACGCACCGAGGATCTCGTAGACGAGACGATCCGGACCGTGCGGGCATCGGGCGCGGCGTACGTGCCGTTCCTGACGCCCGCGGGCATCGAGTTTCCCGGCGGAAGTTGGGCCACCGTCGGCTGGCTGGAGAAGCAGCCCCCTGTGGATGTCGATGTCGATCTGCCTGCGGCCCGGCTGGCCGGCATGTTCTCGCGGCGTGGCGTGGACGTCGTCAATATGGCCGCCCCCATGCGCGCCGAAGTCGCCAGCGGCAAGGTTTCGGGACTGTATTATCCGCAGGACGGCCATTGGACGCCGCAAGGGCACGACCTCGTGGCGAGGATATTGACGCCCTATGTCGCCAAGGCATTGGCACGGCAGCCTTAGCCGCCGGTCTTGCGTCGACCGGTCAGATCGTCGATAGGAAATTCATGCTGTCCCTGCTCGGAGACGTCTATTCGGCCTGCTATGGCTTCGTGAATGCGATGCTGATTCGGCTCGAATACCCGGCGGTAACCTGCCTCGCGTATCTGACGTTCGAGCTGCTTCTGCCGCGTACGCGGAACTCGCTGCAATCGTATGTCCGGGGCGGGCTCTTCGTGGTTTGCGGTATCGCCGTGAACACGCTTGTGCTGACAATACTGCAGGAGCTGTCCGGCGTGAGCCAGGTAGCCGCGGGAACCACGGTCTCCGGCCAGCCGGCGTCCCTGGTCACGCTCGATCTCGCACGGTTCACTACCTCCGACAACCTGGCGATCCGTGTGGCGGGCTGGGCCGCGGCAACGTTCGGCGTCGCGGTCATCGCCGATTTTTTCTATTACTGGACACACCGCGCGCAGCACACGTTCGCGTGGCTGTGGCGGTTTCACCGCGTCCATCATTCGGTCACGGAGATGAGCGCCATCAACAGCTATCACCACGTGACCGAGGATTTCTTCCAGTACGTCGGCGTGACGTTGCCGTTGGCGTTCCTGCTGGGAGTGGCCGCCGGGCCGGTGCCGTGGCTGCTGATCGTGCTCTTCAACACCCACACCTACTTCACCCACTCGTCCACCCGCATCAACATCGGTCCTTTGCGCTATGTGTTCACGGACAACCGCCTGCACAGGATCCACCAATCCCGCGAGCTGCGGCACATGAACCGCAACTTCGGCACCACGACGCCGCTCTGGGACGTACTGTTCGGCACCGCCTATTTCCCCAGGGCCGACGAGTGGCCGCAGGTCGGGCTCGTCGACGTCCAGGAGCCGCAAACGCTTCGCGACTACCTGATGCTGCCGTTCCGAAGCGATGCCGAGGTCGCGCCTCAGCCCGGTTTGCGGCCTGCAACGCGGCTCAGCACGCCGGGAACGAAGGGATGAACTTCTACGCCGGTGAACCCCGCGTCGCGCAGATAGCCTTTCACTTCCGATTCGGTATGCGCCAGGCCCGTGCTGCCATAGACGCCCTCGTTGAGGCCCCACAGGGCTGCTGAGAGAGGACCGTTCCGGTTGTCGTGCAAAGTCTCGCCGACAAGGTGCATCTCACCGCCGGGGAGGAGGGCGGCAAAGGCCTTGCGGACCACCAGCCGGATGAGGTCCGGCTCGTATTGCGGCAGGTTGCTTGCCATCACCACGACATCGACGCCTTGGGGGAACTCGCTCTCGGTGAAGTCGCCCGCGATCGCGCTCACGCGGTCACTGGCGCCATTGGCTTCGATGTATTCGCGCGCCACCACGACGACCGGCGGCAGGTCGAGCACGATCGCCTTCAGTCCGGGATAGGTCCGGGTCGCCACGATGCTGTAGGCACCCGAGCCGCCGCCGAGATCGAGCAGCAGCTTGCGGCCGCTGAGATCGACCTGTCGGCTGAATAGGCGGGCAGCGCCCATGCCGATGGAGTAGGTGGCGCCGTGGTAGCGCCGCGCATCGTCGACCGTGAATTCCTTGTAGGCGCCGAGCTTGTTCACTTCGGTGCTGCGCAACCGCTCGCTCATCTTGCCGTAGGCTTCCCAGCGCGGCTTGGTGAACAGGATCCAGGGTCCGGCATAGCGGTCACTGTCCTTGACCAGGAAACGCTCGACGTCGGCCGCGTTGGTGAAGCGCTCCCCGTCTCGGCTCAGTAGCGTCATGGCGGAGAGCGCCGTCAGCAGCCGCTCGGCGTTGCGCTCGCCGATGCCGGCTGCGCTGGCGACGGCGGGGATCGTGTTCTGGCCACGGGCAATCGCGGTGAATATCTCCAGCTCGACGGCGGCCATCAGGGCAGCACTTTCCCAATAGGCCTGGGCCATCTTCTGCAGGCGTGTCGTATCGAGGCGCGGTTTTTCCGCCATGGACCTTTCCTCCCGGTTGACGGATCATAGCCCCAGTTCTCCGGGAGGAACCGTCCATGGACATGCATATCGCGGCCGACCTGCCGCTGACCGGAATCGACATTCAGAGCCTGCCGCCCGCCGAAGGCGAGGCCGTGTTGCGCCGCCAGCTCGCCGCGGCCTACCGGCTGGTCGATTATTTCGGCTGGACCGAGCTGATCTACGGCCATCTCACCGCACGCGTGCCGGGTGAGGCGGCGCACTTCCTCATCAACCCCTTCGGCCTCAACTACGACGAAGTCACGGCCTCGAACCTGGTGAAGATCGACGTCGACGGCAATGTCATCGGCAAGTCGGACTATCCGGTGAACTACGCGGGCTTCGTCATTCATTCGGCA
Organism: Enhydrobacter aerosaccus; assembly: GCA_903915535.1. Lineage (GTDB taxonomy): Bacteria > Pseudomonadota > Alphaproteobacteria > Reyranellales > Reyranellaceae > Reyranella > Reyranella aerosaccus_C. Next base: position 11,376 of record CAIWTJ010000153.1, on the reverse strand, counting down.
ATCCACATGGCCCACCAGGCGCGTCATCGCGTGGTGATGCACACGCATACGCGCGCCGGCATGGCGGTCGCCGCCACCAGCGAGGGCCTGCTGCCGATCTCCATGAACGCCACCGCGTTCCACGGCGCTCTCGCCTATCACGACTACGAAGGCGTAAGCCTGGAACTCGATGAGCGGCCACGACTGGTGAAGGATCTCGGCGACTACACGGCGATGATGCTGCGCAATCACGGCCTGCTTACGACCGGGCGGACGGTGGCCGAGGCATTCCTGCGGCTCTATCGCCTCGAGCGCGCCTGCCAGGTCCAGATCGATGCCGGCGCCGCCGGTACGATCAGCGCCATGGGCGATAACGTGGCCGGCAAGTCGCGCGCCCAGCTCGAAGGCTTTGGCGAGAAGGATACCGCTGGAGGAGACCTCGAGTTTGCGGCACTAATCCGCAAGATCGACAAGATCGACACGAGCTGGCGCAACTAAGGCGCTAGAAGGCCTTCCAGAAGACGAAGACCATCGCCGCGTAGGCCGCCAGCACCGCGGCGGCGCCGAGAGCGCTCGTTCGCGCCGAACCCGTGGGCGAAGACGGGAACCACCAGGCGAGAACATACTTCGCGGTCCACGGCACCAGGAACGCCGTTGCGCTCACGCTGAAGATGTTGCCGATGAACAGGGCGAGGGCGAAATTCATCTGCAGCCGGGTGGCCAGGATCGGCAGGCCGAACCAGACGCTCCACAGGAATACGACCGGATAGAGCGTCAGCAGGACGATCATGTTCATTTTCCACGCTGCGAGCGGCGGCCCACCCGGCGGCGTGGCGTCACGGAACCACTGCTCGAAGCCCGACTGGGCCAGGCGGGTGTGGAACTCGACGGTGAGCGGCGCGGCCTCTTCGAGCAGCTTCCTGCGTTCGGCCGACGCGAGCCAGGCATCGAGGTTTGCCTGGCTGTCGAAGCGCAGGATGGCTACATGGTCGTCCTGCACTTCCGGCACTGCCGGTTCGAACCGGTAGCCTTGAAGGCCAGGCGCCTTGGACTGCGCGGCGGCGATCTTGCGCTCCCATGCCCGGTATTCGGCTTCCCTGCCAGGCTTCACGCGCGTGCTGATGACGGCGGAGACCGGCGCGACACGTGCGGCACTCGCGTCGTCCTGCACGAGATGGACATCGTCGCGGCCCACCAGCATCGGCCCCACACCGTCGATACGCTCATGACGCTGGGACGATGCGAGCCAGGCCTGGGCTCCGGCCAGAGTCTCGAAGCGTTGCAGGATCACCCAGTCGACCTGTAGCGGCGGATTGGGCGGCAGAAGGCGCTGCTCGATGAAGCCCGGAAAGGTGGCGACGATCGTGCTGGTTTCGCCCTGCCAACGCGCAAAATCCTCCGCACGCTCGGGCCGCACGGAGGTTTGAGTGACGATGCTGACGGTCATGACCGCGGCGTGAGCCGTGCGTAGAGACGATCTGGCGTGAACGGGAGGTCGGTGAAGCGCACGCCTGTCGCGTTGGCGAGCGCGTTGGCCACCGCCGGCGCCACCGGGTTGATGGCACACTCGCCTTGCGACTTGGCGCCCAGCGGACCGATCGAATCGGTGGTGTCGGCAAAGAAGATGTCGGTGTGCGGCGTGTCGGCGAACGTGGGGATGCGGCAGTTGCGCAGCTGGGGATTGACCATGTGTCCCTGGTCGTCGTGCACCATGTTCTCGATCAGCGCCCAGCCGTAGCCCATCGCCACCGCACCATCGAGCTGGCCGCGGCACTGCATCGGGTTGATCGGCTTTCCGATATCGGCGGCGTGAACGCTGTGCAGCACACGGATCTCGCCGGTGATGGCGTGGACCGCAAGCCGCACGCCGTGGACGTTGAACGCGATGGTGCGCGGCGATAGGTAGGATTTCTGGCGGACCTCGAAGCGATGGTCGATCCTGGTGCCCGCCGCGTGCAGTTCGCTCAGCATGACGCGCTTGTTGCCGCAGATCACGGCATCGTTGTCGAGCCGGCACTGGTCGCGCGCCGCGCCGGTGTGGCGGGAGGCGAAGTCCAGGATGTCGTCGCGCATCGCCTGGGCGGTGAGATGCACGGCTTTGCCCGCCACCACGGTGCCGGTGCTGGCGTAGGTGCCGGTGTCGTAGGGCGTCTTGTCGGTGTCGGCGTTGGAGAGGGCAATGTCGCTTGCCCGCACGCCGAGAATCGACGCGGCAATCTGCTTGTGCGCCGTCGAGATGCCGTTGCCCATCTCCGAGGAGCCGCACGCGAGATGATAGGTTCCATCCGGCAGCAGCTCCATCGCCGCGCCGGAACGATGCTCGGTCGGCGGGCCGCATTCGAGCATGGCCAGGGCCGCGCCCGTTCCCTCGCGCCAGTTGTCGCCGGCCGGTTTCTCGACGCCGTTGCCGCGGGCCAGCTCGCGCTCGACGATGTCGAGGCATTGCGCGATGCCGTAGCTGCCGAAACTCGCGTCGCTGGCTTCCTTCCAGATCGACTCGACGTTGTCGCCGGGCTTCACCACGTTCTTGCGCCGCATCACGAACGGGTCGATGCCTAGCTTCCGCGCCAGCTCGTCGATCGCGCTTTCGATGGCGAAGGTGGTCTGCGATGCGCCGTAGCCGCGGAACCCGCCGGCCGGCGTCATGTTCGTGTAGTTGGCGTAGCCATCGCCCTTCTTGTTGAGGCAACGATAGGCCGCGAGCGGCGCGCTCATCGCGGCCGCCAGCGTCTCGCTGCCGTGCCCGCCATAGGCACCGGTGTTCGACACGACGCGCACGTCGAGCGCCGTCAGCGTTCCGTCCTTCTTGGCGCCGATCTTGACGGTGGTCGTCATCTGGTGCCGCGTCGTGGCGGCGATGAATTCTTCCTCTCGCGTCCACTCCCACTTCACGGGCCGGCCGAGCTTCATGGTCGCAAACAGCACCAGATCCTCGGAAACCATCTCCTGCTTGCCACCGAAGCCTCCGCCCACGCGCTCGGTGAAGACATGGATGTCGCGGATGGGAATGCCCATGATATGGGCGAGCTTCTTCTGGACGACGAACGGTCCCTGCGAGCTGGTGCGGACGTGCCAGCGATCGTCGTCGCCCTTCCAGGCGATCGAACCGTGAGTCTCGAGGTGGACGTGCTGGACGCGGGTCGTCGAGTAGGTCTGCTCGTGGACGGCGTCGGCTTCGGCGAAGCCCTTCGCCACGTTTCCGATCTCGCCCTGGAGGTTGCAGAAGATGTTGGTGCCGCCGCCCACGACTTCATCCTTGTCGTGGAGGATCGGGGCGCCCGGCGCCATCGCGGCGACGGGATCGAACACCGCCGGCAGGATCTCGTACTCGACGTCGAGTGCACGGCAGCCGGCCTCGGCCGCGCCTTCGCTCTCGGCGACGACGGCGGCGATGCGCTGGCCAACGAAACGCGCGACGCGGTCCAGCAGGGTGATGTCGTCGGGATCGACCAGGTGATCCTCGTGCAGGGCGGAGCTGAATTTGCGCCCGGGAACGTCTTCCCAGGTATAGACGGCGGCTACGCCCGGCACGGCGAGGGCCTTCGTCTTGTCGATCTTGCGGATGCGGGCATGGGCATGCGGCGAGCGCAGCACCTTGAGATGCAGCAGTCCCTCGACGGCGACGTCCATCGTGTAGTGGGCCTTGCCCGTCAGGATGGCGTCGGTGAAAGGATTGGGGAGGCTGGCGCCCAGCGCGTTGCCCGCGACATCGGGCTCGATGTTGCACTTGCCGTTGAGGGCGTCGACGATCGACCGATAGCCGGTGCAGCGGCAGAGATTGCCCTTGAGCGTGTGCGGCAGGTCGGCCTTCTGGGCCTCCGTCAGGGTGACCGTGGTCATGATCATGCCGGCGGCGCAGTAGCCGCACTGGAAGGCCTGTGCATCGTGGAAGGCCTTCTGCATCGGATGCATCACGCCGTCCCTGGCGAGGCCCTCGATGGTGGTGATCTTGCGGCCCTCGCCGCGGAAGGCCGGCACCAGGCACGAGTGGAAGGGCTTGCCGTCGATATGGACCGTGCAGGCGCCGCAGTCGCCGGCGTCGCAGCCCTTCTTGACGCCAAAGACCTCGAGGTCGCGCAGGAAGGTGCGCAGGCACTGGCCGGGCCTGGGTTCTATCGTGTAGACCCGGCCGTTCACGTCGTACTTGCTCATGCGAGCTCCGTGCGAATCTGTTCGGCGAGGTAATAGGTCACGTGCCGCTTGTACGGCGCCGACCCGTGGACATCCTGGAAGTAGGCATCCGGCGACAGTTTGTCGTCGATCGCCTTGCGCAGCTCCGCGGCGGAGGGAAGCTTGCTGAAGCGGAGGTGCACGGGCTTCGGCGTGGCGGCCGAGACGGTGAGCAGGAAGTCCTCGCCCCTGTCGCCGACGGTGCCGACGATCAGCGCGGCCGACCGTCCAAGATGGGTGAGCGACACCTGCCGCATGGCATGGCGCTTCGACAGCGCCGATGCCGGCAGATGGATCGAGCGCAGCAGCTCGCCCTTTTGCAGCACGTTCTGGTGATTGCCGGTGACGAAGTCGACGACAGGAACCTGCCGCGGCTTGCCGTCGCGAGGCCACAGGGTGCAGACGCCTTCGAGCGCCGCCGTGAGCGAGATCATGGCGCCGGCGGGCAGCGACATGACGATGTTGCCGCCTACAGTCGCAGCATTCCAGATCTTGAACGACATCAGGAACGCATCGATGCACTGGCGGAACAGGGGCACTGCGCGCCAGCCAGCGGGCCCCTTGAAGTCGTGCAGGTTGACGATGCGACAGGTCGCGGCAATCTCGAGCCCGCTCTCGCCGACGGTGAGCGGTGTCCAGCCCAGGCTGGGCAGGTCGATCAGCGTGTCGACGGCGATCTGGGGTTCGGAGAACAGCCAGGTGCCGCCCGCGAGCCAGGAGTAGCCATCGCGCCAGGGGCCGACTTCCTCGACGGATGCCGGCCGCTTGATCTCGCCGACTGTATTGAGGTTCATCTCAGTGGACGTCGTCGAGCGACGACGCGCCCGTGCCCGGCGTCACCAGGCTCGGCCACTGCTTGGAGCCGAACGGCACCAGCGGCGGCAGGAACGCGTCTTTGCCGCGAGCCTTCATCTCCGAGATGATGGTCTTGCGGGCATCGCCTCCCATCAGTTCGTAGTCCATCAGATGGTACTGATTGAAGAACAGCGAACCCACGGAGCGGTCGGAGATGATGCGGACCATCGCCTGCAGCATGTCCTCGGGTGTCGTCGTGAAGGAGATCGTCTCGAGCAGGATCAGGCGGTCGTTGATCGCTTCCGGTCCAAAGTACTGCGCGAGCACGCTGTAGAGCACGTTGTTCTGGCGCGCGACGTAGATGGTGTTCGACGCCGCATAGGCCTTGTCGAAGTCGGGTCCGAGATCCTTCTTCCAGCCGTCGAGGACGCCCATCCAGTGCTTCACCTGGGTCGACGCGGCCCAGTTGATCGCCTTCATCAGGAACGGACCCTGCTTCTTGGCGAAGGCCTGCAGCGTGTCGAGCGAGATCACACCCTTGGTCAGGCAGTCTTCCATGAACGCAATGTTGTTCTCGAGGATCGAACGCGAGTTGGGACGCCATTCGGCGGGCATCTCGGCCGCATCGATCGTTTCGAGCGCGCTCTTCATCTCGGCGAGATAGGCCCGCATCGGGGCCATCCAGCTCTTGTCCGCCGGCTTGTCGAGATAGGGCATGACGACCTCGGAGATCGCCATGGTGCTGTGACCGAGCGACTTCATCACCTGGTAGGCCTTCGGCACCGACGGCGCGTCGATGGGGGCCTGGCCCGGCTTGTAGAGGATCATGCGGCCGCCGGCGCCCGAGAACAGCGCCAGGATGAGCGGATGGTTGGCCAGGATGTTCTTGCGGAACGTCTGTCCGGCGGACTCGTAGAGCGAGAACATGCTGACGTTGAGCTGCAGCACATTGCGGGTGGCGATATCGGTGGCGCTGGGCGGCGGAGGGTTGCCGCTGATCGCCTTCAGGAAGTCGGGAACATCCGCGGCTTGCGCGGACGCGAAAACACCGACCGAACTCGCGGCGAACAGGGCCGCGCAGACAAGCCTAACGGATCGCAGTTTCATGAAGCCCCCCCCAGGAGCGGGTATGACTCTCCCCGCCCGTCATGCTCAAAGTCACTTAATTGCAGTGCAATTTGCGCTTGGGGCCGCCTAGCCGCAAGCAAGCGCTCGCTAAAGCTTGCTAACGGCGCTCGGTGAAGGCGGGCGTACGGTGGGCGGTGACGGCGGGAGCGGGGCCGTCGAAGCGCTCGATCTCGACCAGGCAGGTTTGGGCGATGCAACCCTGTGACAGTTTTGAGGCACCGATGTCGAGGGTGAGGGCGTTGGGATTGCCGTGCTTCTCCAGTGGCCGGTTTGAGCCTGCGTCTGCCGGATCAAACCACGCGCCGGTCGAGAGGCGCACGACGCCCGGACGGATGCGATCGCTCACGCGGGCGGCGGCGAGGCAGGCGCCCCGATCATTGAACACACGCAGCAGGTCGCCCTCGGAGATGCCGCGGGCGGCCGCGTCATCGGGATGGAGCGTGATCGGCTGGCGGCCCTTCACCTTGGTCGCCTTGGCGAACGGGCTGTGGTCGAGCTGGCTGTGCAGCTTGTCGCCCGGCTGGTCCGACAGCATGTGCAGCGGATAGCGTTCGGCCGTCTTGGAGCCCAGCCACTCGATCGGCTCCATCCACACGACATGGCCCGGGCAATCGTCATAGCCAAACGAATGGATCCTCTCGGAGAAGATCTCGATCTTGCCCGACGGCGTCTTGAGCTTGTTCATCTCGGGATCGGCGCGGAAGTTGGCGAGCATCACCGGATCGCGCTGCGTACCGACGGCCTCGGCGATGCCGGCTTCCCAGAATTCCTCGAACGGCGGGATCGTGACGCCGGCCTGTGCCGACTTCTCGCGCGACTGGGCATAGAGATGGGCCATCCACTCCATCGGCGTGCGGCCTTCGGTGTAGCGCTGGCCCTGGCCCAGGCGTTTGGCGAGTTCGGCGAAGATCCAGTAGTCGTCCTTCGCTTCGCCGATCGGTTCGCGCGCCTTCTTCATGGCGATCAGGAACGGCTCGCGCGTGCCATAGCCGATGTCGTCGCGTTCGAGGCTGGTGGTCGCGGGCAGCACGACGTCGGCCATGCGCGCGGCCGGCGTCCAGAACTGCTCGTGGAACACGATCGTCTCGGGCTTGCGCCACGCGACCATCAGGCGATTGAGATCCTGGTGATGATGGAACGGATTGCCGCCCGCCCAGTACACCAGCTTGATGTCGGGATAGGTGATGACGTGGCCGTTGTAGGTCGTCGTCCCGCCCGGATTGAGCAGCATGTCCGTGAAGCGCGCGACCGGGATGAAGTCGGGCACCGCATTCGCACCCTGCGGCAGGGTCGGGCCTGAATATCGCGGACCGTTGCTGCCCATCAGGTTGACGGGGCCGTAGCCGACGCCGAAGCCGCCGCCCGGCAGGCCGATCTGGCCCAGCATGCAGGCGAGCGTTATCAGGCCCCAGAACGGCTGCTCACCGTGATGCGAGCGCTGCAGAGACCAGCCGATGGAGACGGTCGTGCGGGTCGCGGCCATCTCGCGCGCCAGCGCATGGATGCGAGGTGCGGGAATGCCGGTGATCTTCGCGGCCCACTCGGGAGTCTTGTCCGCCAGGTACGGCGCGAGCTTGTCGAAGCCCACGGTGTACTTGTCGAGAAAGGCACGATCGTGGAGGTTCTCGGTCAGCAGCACGTGGCAAAGCGCCAGCATCATGGCGGCATCTGTGCCCGGCTTGATCGCCAGCCACTCGACGGCGCCGCCGTTGTCGAGGTCTTCGGCGGTCGGCGTCACGTTCACGAAGCGCACGCCTTTTTCGCGCATGCCGTAGAGGCCGCCCTTCACGTGATGCAGCGTCGCGCCGCCGGCGTTGATCTGCGAATTCTTGCGCGGCACGCCGCCGAAGGTGACGAATAGCTTGCAGTGCTCGGCCAGCACGTTCCAGCTCGTGTGCTGGGCCATCAGCTCTTCCATCGGTGCCACGATATGCGGCAGCAGAACGCGCGCGGCGCCCAGGCTGTAGGAATCCTGGTGGCGCACGTAGCCGCCGATCGAATTCAGGAAGCGATGGACCTGGCTCTGCGCGTGATGGAAGCGGCCGGCGCTCGACCACCCGTACGAACCGCCGAAGATCGAGCGGTTGGAGTGCTTCTCTTTCACCCGCGCCAGTTCCCGGGCGACGAGATCGAGCGCCTCGTCCCACGAGACTTCGACGAACGGCTCCTGTCCGCGCTTCTCCGGCGCGCTGCCGGGACCGTGCTCGAGCCAGCTCTTGCGCACCGAGGGGCGCAGCACGCGCAGGCGCGAGACTTCGTCCGACAGCATATGCAGGCCGATCGGCGAGGGATCGGGATCCTTGGAGAAGGGATGCAGCTTCACCGCCTGGCCCTTGTCGTCGTACTCGACTTCGTAGGTGCCCCAGTGGGCGGCGGTGTAGGTGCGCTGGTGGGTCATGGACGCCTCAGGCTGCCTTGGCGATGGCGAGGAATTTGTCGACCGCGGCCGGTTCGGTATCGAACGCCGTCACCAAGCGGAAGGCACGCTCGCCCGGCCGGTCGGACGGCCAGGGATGGTACTGCGCCCCGGCTGCCTGCAAAGCATCGTGCATGTGCGCGGGCAGGACAACGAAGATCTCGTTGGCGTCGACCGGATAGAGCAGCGAGGTGCCCTTGAGCGTCGTCAGGCCGGCCACCAGGCGGCGCGCCATGATGTTGGCGTGCTTGGCGTTGGATAGCCACAAGCCGTCCGCGAAATAGGCGTCGAGCTGCGACGACAAGAGCCGCATCTTCGAGAACAGATGTCCGCCCCGCTTGCGCCGGAACTCGAACTCCCTGGCGAGGTCGGCGTCGAAGAAGATCACGACCTCGGCGCCCAGCGCGCCGTTCTTGGTGGCGCCCAGGCTCAGCACGTCGACGCCGGCCTGCCACGACAGCTCGGCCGCCGAGCAATCGATGTAGGAGAGGGCGTTGGCGAAACGCGCGCCGTCCATGTGGAGTTTCAGGCCCTGGCGATGCGTCGACGTTGCGATCGCCGCGATCTCCTCGGGCGCGTAGGCCGCGCCGCACTCGGTGGCCTGGGTGATCGACACGGCCGACGGCTGCGGGTGATGCACGACGCCATAGACCGGCTGCGCCAGCGCGTTGGCAAGCGCCTTCGAGTCGATCTTGCCGGCGGGGCCGTCGATCGGTTCGAGCTTGGCGCCGGTGTAGAACTCCGGCGCGTTGGCCTCGTCGACGGCGATGTGCGCGGTCGGATGGCAGTAGATGGAGCCCCAGGGCGGCGTACAGCACGACAACGCCAGCACGTTCGCGGCGGTGCCCGTGGCGACGGGGAAGGACACGAGGTCGGGCTTCTGGAAGATCTGGCGCAGGCGCTGCTCGACCTTCTGCGTCCACGCGTCGGCGCCGTAGGAATGGACGGGGCCGGCGCTGAAGGCGCGGGCCACGGCCTCGATGATCAGCGGATGGGCGCCGGTCTCGTTGTCGCTACGGAAGTTCATCAGCGAGACGCTCCGGGCGGGAATTCGACGGTGCCGAGCAGGGCGCCGGTACGGGGTTCGACGAAATAGGCCGACGACTGTCCGTCGGCGGTCTTGACGTGCACGACCAGCCGGTCGGCGACCGACTCCATGGACATCACCTGCGCGCCCGAGGGCAGCGCGATGCGTTGGGAAAAGGCGGTGACCGCTGGCGAGCGGAAGCCGTTGGGGCTAGACATGCGCCGGGCGACTTCCGCCGCGATGACGACGAAGCCCGCGACGATCAGCAGGCCCATGACGATGACCAGCACCTTCAGCCAGAGAGGTGCGCCGGTCTGCAGGGAAGGGGACGCCAAGAAGACTCCATGAGTGATGCCGGCCGCCACCTCGTGACCATCGACGAAAGCACTGCCGGCGAGAGGCTGGACCGTGCGCTGACGGCTGCCCTTCCGGCGCTCACGCGGAGCCGCGTGAAAGCGCTGATCGAAAGCCGCCGCGTGACGCTGGCTGACGGAAAGACAGTAGAAGAGCCATCCCGCAAGGTCAAAATCGGCGAAAGCTTCGCCGTCGACATTCCCGAGCCTGAACCCGCCGAACCGGCGGCCCAGGCGCTCGATCTGGACATTCTCTATGAAGACACCGACCTGCTGGTCGTGAACAAGCCGGCCGGCCTGGTTGTCCATCCCGCGCCGGGCAATCCCGACCATACGCTGGTGAATGCGCTCATTGCGCACTGCGGCGACAGCCTTTCAGGCATCGGCGGCGTGCGCCGTCCAGGCATCGTCCATCGTCTCGACAAGGATACGTCGGGTGTCATGGTCGTGGCCAAGAACGACAACACTCACCATGCGCTGTCCAAGCTCTTCGCCGCCCACGACCTGACCCGCATCTACAAGGTGCTGGTCTGGGGCGGTCCGAAGATGAAAAACGGACTGCTCGAGACCCAGATCGACCGTCACCCGGTCGACCGCAAGCGCATGGCGGTGCGCCGCGCCGGCGGGCGGACCGCCGTCACCGAATGGTGGCTCGAAGAGCGTTTCGGCGACGCCCTGACGCCGATTGCCAGCCTGATGGGCGCGAAACTCCACACCGGACGCACCCATCAGGTGAGGGTACACATGTCCCATCTCGGCCTGCCGGTGGTCGGAGACCCATTGTACGGGCGCAAACGGAACGGCCCCGGGCCTGAAGCGTTGAAATCATTCAAACGGCAGGCGCTTCACGCGGCGGTCCTGGAATTTATCCACCCCCGGAGCCACCAACAGCTGAGCTTCGCCACACAATTGCCTCAAGACTTCCAGAAGCTCATCGCTGAACTGAACGGCGTTAAGTAAAGACCCTAAAGGCTGCAGGGAATACCTGAGGACGTTAGTAGGTTTATTCTTGACGCCGAAACTACCCGACTAATATAGTCGGTCATTAGCAGTCAGTGGGCGAGAGTGCTAAACGCTCGTTCACTGGGAAAGGGGGAGCCTATGGCTACCGCAACGACAGCACGTCTTCCCGCCCTGGCGTCCAATCTCTCGCCCGAGGGCAATCTCAGTCGCTACCTGAGCGACATTCGCAAATTCCCGCTCCTGGAGCCGCAGGAGGAGTTCATGCTGGCCAAGCGCTGGCGTGAGCACGGCGACTCCAAGGCCGCTCACCAGCTCGTCACCAGCCATCTGCGTCTCGTGGCCAAGATCGCCATGGGCTATCGCGGCTATGGCCTGCCGGTGGCCGAGCTGATCTCCGAAGGCAACGTCGGCATGATGCAGGCGGTGAAGCGGTTCGATCCGGACCGCGGCTTCCGTCTCGCCACCTATGCGATGTGGTGGATCCGCGCCTCGATCCAGGAATACATCCTGCACAGCTGGTCGCTCGTGAAGATGGGCACCACGGC
>CAIWTJ010000152.1 GCA_903915535.1 Enhydrobacter aerosaccus | reverse complement strand
GTCTTCCGGACCGCGAGCTTCCAGCTCGCTCATGATGTCTGAGCGAGCTGGAAGCTCGCGGTCCAATAGAGCATGAGCGCCGCTGGAGTGGCGCGCTCCCAGCAATGAGTTCGCTCGAGGCGTTTGCCTACTGCTGCTGCTGTTCCGCCGCCTTGTCCTGAACCTGATCCTGGCCCCAGCCCTTCTTCTCGGCTTCGAAGAAGGAGGCGAAGACCTTGCGGATGGTGCTTTCGGCGATGTCGCGCGTGATGAACACGACGCGGCTCTTGCGGTCGTCGCCCTCGGGCCAGGCGTCGAGCGTCGCCGGCGGGTGGAAGACGTGCTGCACGCCGTGGATCACCACCGGCTTGTCGGTGTCCTTGACGTTCAGGATGCCCTTCATGCGCAAGAGATCGGGACCGCGATAGGTCACCAGCGCGTCGAACGCGGCCGCCACCGTCGACCAGCTCATCGGCTCGTCGAAGGTCATGCAGAAGGCCTTGATGCGGTCGTCGTGGCGATTGACGTTGTGCGGGTCCTGCTCGCCATGACCATGGTCGTCATGCTTGTGGCCGTGGTCATGACCATGATCATGCCCGTGGTGATGATGGCCGTGGCCATGATCGTGGCTGCCTTCGTAGGCTTCCTCGTGCAGCCAGCGCTTCACATCGGCGCTCTTGGTGTCGGGATTGTAGAGGCCCGCGTTCAGGATCTCGTTGGGATCGATCTCGCCGCCGGTGATCGAGATGGCTTCCGCGCCGGGATTGAGATGCTGCAAGCGATGCCTGAGCTCGGCGAGCTTGGGGGCGTCGGCGATGTCGACCTTGGTGAGCAGGATGCGGTCGGCGACGGCGGCCTGCTTGATCGCCTCCTCGTGGTTGTCGAGGGTCGAGGCGCCGTTCACGCCGTCGACCGTCGTCACCACGCCGTCGAGGCGATAGCGCGAGGCGAGCAGCGGATCGGTCATCAGCGTGTGCAGGATCGGCGCGGGGTCGGCGAGGCCGGTCGTCTCCACCACCATGCGCTTGAACTGCGAGACTTCGCCGCGCGAGCGCTTCAGGAACAGCTCGCTCATCGTGCGCACGAGATCGCCGCGCACCGTGCAGCACAGGCAGCCGGAGTTGAGCGTCACCATGCCTTCGTCGTCGGACTTCTCGACCAAGAGGTGATCGAGGCCGATCTCGCCGAACTCGTTGATGATCACCGCAGTATCGGCCAGTTCCGGCCGGCGCAGCAGCTTGTTGAGCAGGGTGGTCTTGCCGCTGCCGAGGAAGCCCGTCAGCACGGTCACGGGAATGCGTTGTTCGGCGGCGTTCTGCGTATCGCTCATGATTCCTCGACTTCCTAAAACTCGTCATCCCGACCGGAGCGCCGAAGGCGCGCAGCGGAGGGACCTCTCATGCGATCAGACCCTTCGACTGCGCTCCGCTCCGCTCAGGGCTGGCGAGCTTCCGCTCGCCAGAACCGCCCGGCTTTCCTGAACCGCTTCCACGCCTGCTGGAGCTTGTGGCGCCGGCGCTTTTCGCCGGAGGCCGCCTGCTTGGCCAGTTTGCGCAGCGCCCCGCCCACGTCTTCGGAGGGCCGGGCCGCAACGGCGATGTCGGCCATCATCTGGCCGGCCACCGCGCGATCGTTCAAGGTGCCGAGCGCGCCCTGCAGGCGCACCGTGGCCTCGATATAGGCTTTCGCGGCCCGGGAATCAAAAGGCCTCGCGGCGAAGGCCGGCTGCAGGAACGTCGCGGCATAGCGCAGCTTCTTGATGGCGATCCGCAGCGCATGCAGGCGCTTGCCGTCGAGCGAGCCCAGCTTGTGGGCGCGTTTGTCGACCTTGTCCGCGCGCCGATCGAGGATGCCGCGCCCGAAGTCGTCGAGCCGTCCGCCGCCGTCCGAGGGCGCCTGTTCGGCGAAGGCGGAGAGGGCTGCCTCGAACATCGAGAAGCGCGCACTCAAGAGCGCCGCGCGCGCGCGCTCGAGATGGCTCTTCGCCAGGCGCCGTCCGACCTTGAGGACCACCGGTGGCGCGTCCTGCGCGACTTCGGTGAGGAAGACATGCAGATCGCGGGCGGGGGCGCACTCGCCAGCCAGCCACTTCGCCTCGGCGGACAGCGCCTTCAGTTCGCGCCGGCCGATGGCGCCTGGCGCTGCCTCGCGAAAGGTGCCGAACGCCGCGCGCAGCCGGCGCAGCGCCACGCGAGTCTGGTGAATGCCGATGGGACGGCGGCTTGCCAGCGTGATGGCGCGATACTTGAGGAGATCGTCGCGGCAACTGGCCACGATCCGCCGCAGGGCTGCATCGGGTGCCGCATCTGGCGAAGTATCTGGAGCGGAAGGCGAGGCCATGCGGGAGCCGACCGTAGCGGCCGGGCAGGGGCGGGCAACGTCAAAGAACGGCAGTTTGGTGAAGGTTTTATTGCAACGATTTGCTGCCAGATGTGTTCACTCGCGCCGCAACGAGTGCCGATTTCGCTGCCCGGCCTTGTGGTTAGCGGGCGTTTCCGGTGGCGGTTGGCAGGTCCTCCGGCCTAGGATCAGTTCATGAGCATCGATGCAGCTGCCTTTAAAAAGGGCATGCGCCACCTCGCGGCGAGCGTAACCCTGATCACCACCCGCGAGGGGAACCTGCGCGGCGGCCTCACGGCCACGGCCGTCTGCTCGGTTTCCGCCGAGCCGCCGCAAATCCTGGTGTGCGTGAACAAGACCGCCTCCGCCCACGACACGATCGGCACCGCGGGCTTCTTCTGCGTCAACATCCTGGCGCCCGAGCACCGCAAGATCGCCGAGCGCTTCGCCGGCATGGACGGGGTCGAGGGCGACGCGCGCTTCGGCGACATGGGCGAATGGTCGACGCTCACCACCGGTGCGCCGGTGCTGAAGGGTTGCCCGGTCTCGTTCGACTGCAAGCTGGTGACCGAAGTCGCGGCCGGCACGCACACTATTTATATCGGTCAGATCGTCGACATCGCGCTCGACGCCGCGGCAATGCCGCTGCTCTATGCCGACGGCAACTTCGTGCACGGCGAGATGCTGAGAAAGGCCGCGCAAGCGGCCTGATTTGCACCAGTGGCGTCGGGGCGGCGAACCCGCTATGAACCGCCGCGCCGTGGTGGGGCGTCGCCAAGCGGTAAGGCAGAGGATTTTGATTCCTCCATTCCCAGGTTCGAATCCTGGCGCCCCAGCCAGCCTCAAAAAACGTTGAAAACGTTGGGTTTTTTAGAGGCTGTTCTACGATTTGTGCTACGATTTGTTCTACACAAGTCGGATTGTCGCACCCGAGCAAAACCGATGCGCCCGACCAACTGACGCTCTCCCCCGGCGTAGCTTCGATTACGCATCCTCCTGGAATGATCCCGGCGCGTGCTGCTCCTCCGCGAAGAGCGTGGCGAGCTCTTCAATGGCCGGCTGCGCGAGGACGACATGGTCCAATGCGAGGACGTTGGTCTTCTGCGGGACCATCTCAGGAAACCCATACGGAAGTACGCCGACCAGCCCGAAGCCGATCTTCCCGGTCTTGTGGGCCTTCTGATGTTGCATGAGGAACACCAGAAGCCGCCCGGTGTGCATGTAGAACCTGCCGGTCTCAGGGTCCCTGTCCACACTCTCTATTTTCGTGGTCAATCGTATTCCCCCAACCATTTCCAGTGTGACGATCTTACCAAGTAGTGCGCTGGCATCAGAAACTCGCATGATCTGTCCTCGGGCATCCGCCTAATTGGTCTGGTGGACTCTGATGCGCCCAAAGTGGAGAAGAGATGACTGACGAAGAGCGAAACCTGATCAGTGAATCTCGCCTCTGGATCGACAAAGTCGAATCCGTCCACGGGGCATTCGACGGCACAAGCCATCCCCGCCTGTGCTTGCCACCTGAGGCTGACCGGCATCTGCGGAACCTCGCCGAGGCGATCGCAGAGTGCGAGAACATCCTGCAAACCTTCGCCGGTCGCATTGACGCTTCCAAGGAAGCGCTCAACGAGATCGCCGGTCGTCCGCGCAAGATTCACCAACGCCTGGACGATGTTGTGTTGCCCGCCCGATTGCTGGATGAATAGGAAGCATTCCGCTAGGTCGCACCGATAGCAAAAGGGGACCGTCGGAACGACATCGACTACGCAGGCACAGTCAGTGCGAGAAGCTCACCTAGATGTAAGCGCCGGAGACAAAATCCCTCACTGAAGCGGCCGGAAAGTCTGGTTGCGCCGGAGCAAAAATACCTCGGCAGATAGCTCTTTGCACGGCGTGCAGAGGGCGGGGGGATGAAGGGCGTGGAACTTTACAGGCAGG
>CAIWTJ010000151.1 GCA_903915535.1 Enhydrobacter aerosaccus | reverse complement strand
TTATTCTTGACTATCGTCAACGCTTGAAATCCAATCAAAACTGCTAGTAACGGTGCAGGTTTTTTCCAGCCGCGCCTTCTGGGAAGGGAGATGTCCCGCTATTTGTTGAAAGTTTCGGAGCAGGAGACCTTAACCTATCCCATACAAGGCTATGGCGTGGAGTTCAAGGTTCGTAACTGCCCAGGCTTCCTTGTGATTTCACTAATCAGTCAGTAATATAGGCTACATTCTTGTTCCGGAAGAACGCGCGTACCAGCGCCGGGTTCTCCCCGATTGGCGGCGATGCCATCCCAATGCCGATCGATCATCTCGGCGAACTTTTCAAACGGTTTGAGCCGCTGCCACTTCAAGCTTGAGCGCCAGTTCTCGAAGAAGCGCCGGGCCCAGCCCTCGCGCTCGTAGTCCCAGAGCTGGCCGAAGGCTTCCTTCAGAACGTAAGCCGTGTTCAGCCGCTTGTTCGCCGCCAGCAGCAGCTTGAGCGACCGCTTGCCCTGCAGGCTGAGGTTCTCGTGGCGCGACAGCAGCGTGTATTTCTGGCCCTTGATGAAGCGCCGGTCCTTGCCGCCGAGGCGGGCGTATTCGGCCTTGCGCACCTCAGGCGCTGTAAACAGCGCCGCGTCGAGCGCTTCGCCGAGATGGCGCATGATATGGAACTTGTCGAACAGGATGGCGGCTTGCGGCGCCTTCTGCTTGGCGACGTTGCGGAACGGCTTCCACATGTCCATCACTGCCAGGCGAATGCCGCGGCTCTTCTTCGGGCCCAGCCAGGCATAGAACAGCGCCATGCTGGCCTCGGACCGGTCCTCGCCGCCGAACCAGATCGGCCGCTTGCGGATCAGGTCGCTCACCACGATGCGGTAGGTATGGCCCTTGCGGATCGAGATCTCGTCGATGCCGATCGCCTTGGGCCCGGGCCTGCCGGCGCGGACGAGCTGGGCTTGCATGTACTGCTTCTCCAGCGTCTTGACCGTATCCCAGTCGAGCCTCAGCTCCTCGGCAATGTCCTTGATCGTTGCCTGCCGGCAACGTCGGCCGACATAGTGGGCAAAGCGCTTCGTATAGAGCGGATTGTCGGCCAGAAAATCGAGCCGCTCGCGCTTCACCTTGCCACAACTGCGGCATTGCACCCGCCGGACCTCGATCTCCAGGAAAATCCGCGTGTCGCCGCACGGCAGATCGCGAACCAGCCGTTTACGCCGGTCGTACCAAGTCGCATGAACCCGCCCGCAGCACCCGCAGACCGTTTTTTTGCGCGCCGGGCCAACGTGATGATGCGCGCCTTCGGCTCACCGAAGACACCGCGCACCGTGGGTCGGGGACGAAAGCCGGGGAACGTGTAAGTGTCCCAAAGCCGCCGCTGTCGTTTCGATGAATTGGCCATCGCAAAATGATGCCCAATTCGGCAGCCTTGTGAAACCCGGAAAACTCAATCCCGGTGGGCTTTCAAGCCGCATTCCCCATTGGAGTTACCCACTCGATTTCCTGATGAGCCAGAATTCATAACGCTCTAGCGGAATGGGATGGCATACATCAGGCCACCCTTGGTCCACAGCGCGTTCTGGGCGCGGTCAAGCTTGAGAGGGGTGGCCGGTCCGACGTGGCGGTCGTAGCTCTCGCCATAGTTCCCGACCTGCTTGATGACATTGTACATCCACTTCTCATCGACGCCGACTGCCTTGCCATAGCCCGGCGTGACGCCGAGGAAGCGCTTCACCGAGGGATCCTCGCTCTTCAGCGCGTCGTCGACGTTCTTCGAGGTGATGCCCATCTCCTCAGCCTCGATCATGCCCATCAAGGTCCACTTCACGAGATCGAACCACTGGTCGTCGCCATGGCGCACGATCGGGCCGAGCGGCTCCTTAGAGATGCGCTCCGGCAGAATCGTGTGCTCGCCCTTGCCTGCGAGCTGAGCGACGCGGACCGCCGCAAGTCCAGAGGCGTCCGTCGTGTAGGCATCGCAGCGCCCCGAAGCATAGGCCCGCAGCAGCTCGTCGAGATTCTCGATCAGCACCGGCTTGAAGGTCATCTTGTTGGCACGGAAATAATCCGCGAGGTTGAGTTCCGTGGTCGTGCCAGGCTGGACACAGATGGTGGCACCGTTCAGTTCCTTGGCACTCTTGATGTTGGTTTTAGTCGGCACGATGAAGCCCTGGCCATCGTAGAAATTGACGCCGGCGATGTTGAAGCCAAGCGCGGTGTCGCGCAGCAGGGTCTGCGTCGCGGTGCTCGTGATGACGTCGACCTCGCCCGACTGCAGCGCCACGAAGCGCTGTTGCGCCGTGGTCGGGGTGAACTTGGTCTTCTCGGCATCGCCGAACATGGCCGCGGCAATCGCCTTGCAGAGATCGACGTCGAGGCCGGTCCACTTGCCATGGCTGTCGGCGAAGGAGAAGCCCGCCAGGCCGTTGTTCACGGCACACTGGACGAAGCCCTTGTCCTTCACCGCGTCGAAGGTCTTGCCGGCCGAAGCTGGTGCCACGGCGAGTACCGAAGCGCCCAGGAGCGCCAAGGCGGCGCCGATCGAATTCCTAAACATGTGAGCCGACATTCCCCAGATGACCTCCGAAACAGCGTGAACGGTACCACAGGACGAAGCCCAAGTTTCAGGCGGGCTGAGGACCACGCAGCCGACCGCACGCCGCACGGACAGCTTATCGAACCGGCAGGCTGGCCCCGCGGTTGGCAATCGACAGCGAGACCGCCGCCTGGCAGTTGCCCTGCTTTCCCAGCTGGCCGGAATATTGCCGTGCCACCCCGACCGAGTGCCTGCCCTTCTTCGGAAAGCCGGTGTCGTCGATGATCCAGGCTTCGATCGGGCCAGCCCGCTCGATCGCCGGCAACACCGTCTCGCACACCTTCGCCGGTACCTTCTCGTCCGACCATGAAGCCTGGCCGACAAAATGCAGCAACGATTGATGCTGCGCCGCCGTCCGCGCCGGCGATGTCACCGCCGCCATCGGCTCCACGCTCTTGCGCTCGTACGGCATCAGCAGGCCGGTGTAGTAATCGAGCAGCGGCTTGACCCGATCCGCGCGGCTGATCACGCTGGCCAAACCCTTGACGTATCTCGAAAAGCGACCGTCGCTGCCGTCCGAACCTTGAAGCCCCATCCAGGCTCTCCCGCCAAACACGAGCCGCGGCCTTCTGACTCACCTTTCTGACTCAGTAAGAATAGAGCCTCCGCGTGACCACGAGCTGGCCATGGGGTTGAGCTATGGGCGTCCGCGGATGCGGTGCGAGCAGGCCGTTCTCGCGCATCGCCCGCCGGACACCGACGGGGGCTCGACCGAACTCCGGCAAAACGCAGCCGGGTCCTGTCGTTATCGGGGCTACTCCTTGGCTTCACGAAAGACGTTGCCGCACAACAACTCTCGCAAAGCTTGTGCCACGATCCACCTCTTTGGGTGAGATCGGCGCCGTTCAGAAGTCGAACTGGTCCATGTTCTCCCGCGTCGCGACGGACCAGCCGCGGCCGGCCAGCAGCAGCGGGCGCGACGGATCGGGCGCCACCAGGCCGCGATAGCCTTCGAGGCCGAGGTCGAGCCCCGCCTGGATGCGGTCGCCCTGCCCGGCCAGCTTCATCGCCGCAAGCAGCGCCATGGCATAGCCGGTCGCCGCCGGGTCCCAGAACTGGATCGAGGTGAGGTCCCCGTTGCGGAGCTGCGGTCCGACCAGCGAGACGAGGCCCGTACCCGCGAAATGCAGCCGGCCGCGCAGGTTGCGCTCGGCGATCAGCCGGGCGGTGCCGACGACAGCGGACATTGGCGCGCCGATCACGCCGCGAATGTCGGGATTGGTGGCCAGCGCCTCGGCCAGCCTGCGGTGTGCCACATCGGCATCCTCGAAGATCTCGATCTTCGGGCCTGCCTCGCGCATACCGGGGAAGCGCTGGCGCTGATAGGTGACGGCCGCGTTCACCCATTCCATATGCGTGCCCGTCTGCAGGCTGCCGACCATGGAGATATACTGGCCCTGCCCGTTCAGCCGCAGCCCGAGCTCCTGCATCATAAGGGCGCCGAAGGCGCGGTTGTCGAAGGCTTCCAGGATGATATCGGCGTGGTCGAGCGTGCTAGCCTCATGCGCGATAACGGCGATATCGGCGGCGCGGGCTCGCTGGAGCACGTCCTCAAGCCGCTCCACCGCCACTGGGACGACGCAGATCGCATCCACCCGGCGGGCAATCATCTGTTCGATCACCGCGATCTGGGCGGCGGGCTCGGCGCGGGCGGGGGATGCTATGATCATCTCGTGGCCGGTATCGACGCCGAATTGGCGAATTGCGGCGTGCATACGGTCGAACCAGGCGATGCCGCCCACCTTCACCACCGTGGCGATGGTCAGGCGCCGGCCGAGCGCCTGGGCGCGGAGAGCGGCGGCGGATTGACCGGCCGCGACCACAGGGCGGGTCTGTGCCAGGGCCGGGACGGCCAAGCCAAGGCCGGCGATGAGGGCAGAGAGCTGGCGGCGCGCCATCATGCGAGACGTTCCTTCATGGCGGAGGCATTATTCCCGACATTTTGTGAAATCGCGAGTATCGGGGGGGATGTCCCGCTCTTTGTTGAAAGTCGCTCAGCAGGCGTGCTCAGATTCTGAGCCTATGCGGCCTTGGCGTGCAGTTCAAGGTTTGGGCCGATGGTGTACCTGGCCTGATGGGCCAGTAGAGCAGCTCGCAGGATTGGCAGTTGCTTGTGGGCCTTGAGCCGGCGGAAGCCCTTGGCCGCTTCCATCATGCCGGCGGCCGTCCAACGCAAAGCCATCCCGGCATTGCGCCATCGTTTGACGTTGCGACAGACGCGCCGGATCGTGCCGTTCATATTCTCGATGATGTTGGTGCAGGCGAGCGACCGGCGCAGCTCGGCAGGAAGGCCGAGACGGGTGACGGTGAGGATTTCGTCGATGCCCTCGAAGATGCTGCCGGAGACGCCGGGGGCCTCGTACTCGAGGCGGCGAGCCAGATTGCGGATCAGCCTTTCGGCCTTCGCCGGGTCGCTCAGCTCCCACGCCTGGCGCAGCACCTTGCGGACCGAGGCATGCAGGGGCTTGGCAATGCGCCCGGTGAAGCTGGTGAAGATCGGGGCCAAGACCGTGCGCCACGCCCGCTACGCCGTCTTCCAGATGGCCAAGGTCGCGGTGCCGAGAGAACTGTTCGAGAAAATCCTGCGGCTGATCGACGGGCTGCGACGACGACCGGCCCCAGCGTAAGACCGAACGAGGCGGATACGTCGTCACCACGGGAGGAGTGCGTCTGAATGACGAGGAAAAGGGCCAAATTGATGGATCAAAGGCCACTTTGGATGTCGTGTACGGCGGAAACGGCGGCGGAGACTGTGTCCGCCGCCCATGGCTTCCTCGCAGCCCGGCAGAATGAAGGGTTTTGCGCCGTTCCAGGGGTTCATCTGGGGAATGTCAGCTTAGAGAGGGCGATAGTAGGGAAGTAATCCCTGCCGGTAGAACCATTCTGGGGGCGGTTGGCGTTTACAGCTATCGGGGTTGAGGCGCATTTACGAAGTGCCAGGTTGTTTTTTTTCAGCTTGGTAGTAAGACCAAAGGCTGAGAAAACGCTGAGCATGACGCTGTTCATAGAATTGGCCCTGGTCGGTATAATTGGGCTTGCTACGACATCTTCAGTGATGATCGGTGCGGCGCTTGGGCTCTACGTTCCATTTCCCAAGAAGGTGCTGGCTGGCATTTTGGCTTTCGCTGCCGGCTCGCTCATCGCCGCGCTTGCTATCGAACTCGGCTTCGAGGGCGCGAGTGACCTCCAAAAGCACGGCGCCAATGTTCACGCTGCATGGGCCATCGTCGCTGGCGGCTTTTTTCTTGGTGCGACATTCTACTACGGAGCTTCGCTTTTCCTAGAACAGAAGGGCGCTGCCATCCGCTACCCTTCCCGCTTTCACGAATATGCCCTTGATCGAAAGCGCGAGGCGGCCCGTGCGCAGATCGAGTTGCTGTCGAAATGCGAGCTGTTGCGCCATCTGCCGCCGGAGGAACTTGAGCCGCTGATCGAGTGCGTCTCCGAGCGCAGCCTGATGGAAGGCGAGGTGCTGTTCCGTGCTGGGGATCCAGGCGATGCCCTCTATATCGTGGCCAAGGGTATCGTCGAGGTTGTCGCCGAGAGCGAGCCGCCGCGTGTCTTGGCTGAGCTTGGCGAGGGGCAGGCAGTGGGGGAGATGGCGCTGCTGGGCGGCGGTATCCGGAATGCTACCGTTCGCGCCAAGGCCGACAGCCGCCTGCTCGTCATCGGCAAAGCGGATTTCGACCGCCTGCTGAACGAAGATCCGCATCTTGCTGTTGCCGTTCGTCGGCTCTCGCACGACCGCGCCATCAGCAATCTCAGCGACAACAGGGAGATGAACCCCGAGCGTTGGGCCAATCTGGCCCGCGGTAGCCTGGATCATTTAAGTCGCGGCGAAGAAACTCGCCTGCTGCACGAGGCGGGTGCCGGCCCGAACGCCGGCCTTGCCATCGTGTTCGGCAACATCCTCGATACCATTCCAGGTTGTTTGGTGATCGGCGCCAAGTTCAGCGGTTTTGAGGGTATGTCGCTGACACTGATTCTTGGTATGTGGCTGGGCGGTATCCCCGAGGCGGCGGCGAGTGCGGCTATTTTACGTAAGGCCGGCTTCAGCGATCGTAAGGTCTTTAGCCTTTGGTCTACTGTACTGGTGGCCGGCGTTCTGGCCTCAATTGCTGGCAAGCTTTTTATAAGTGGGTCAGATTCGATAGCCGCCATTTTTGCTCAGGCGATCGCCGGCGGCGCGATCCTGGCGCTGGTCGCGCACGCCATGATTCCAGAGGCGTTGCATAAAGGGGGCTCGGCTGTGGTGCTGCCAGCGGTTGGAGGCTTCTTGTTCGCCCTCTATCTAGCCATGCTGGAGATGGCTTAGAAGCGTAACCGCCCCCTGCCCCGACCCTCAACGACGGCGGCGTCGGCCGTCCGTGAAATTGTACCGGGACACCGAACGAACCGCTAGCCGACGCCGCCTAACTCATTGGTTTCTCGGCCGTTTCTATTTTTTGACCTCACGGCCACGAAGCGGCGCGACACCGCCGACTTGGATACGCTCTCGCCCTTCGGCGCAGGCACGTCACTCTCCGGCAGCCGGACGGCGCGGCCAAACCGGCGCGTCGAGACGTTGATCAGCATCAGGTTCACCACCCACTTGCCGAGTAAGTCTTCGGACTGGGCCGCCGTCCAGCTCGGCAAGGCAAGTTCGCCGCCGGTGCAGGCGCGCACGCGCGGCCGTTCGATCTCAACCTTGCCGCCGTGGAAGCCGACCTTGCCTCGCGTCTTTCCCCACCGATGACCTTCCTTGCCCACGGCGCGCCCATAGCGTGAGCCGCAAAGACGGACTGCATCTTCCTCCAGCATGCCCGATAAGGTGGCGATCCCCGCCGTCAGGCAGAACCGCTCGAAGCTGGCACCTACATCTGAGCTGCCCCCGGACGGCTCGAGACGATCTGGTCCGAGCTGTTCCCCGCCGAGCAGCAGCGCATTCTCCACCTGCTGGTCGAGCGCATCGTGATCAAGCCGAGCGGGTTCGCTATCACCCTGCGTGCCGAGGGCATGCGGAGCCTGGCCGATGAACTGAAGCCGGCCGGGCTCGGGTTCGCGGCATGACCCGCCCGCCCTCCGGCGAGGTCACGACCCTCACCATCCATATTCCCGTGCAGTTCAAGCGGCGCGGCGGTCGCAGGCTGATCCTGGCGCCCGACGGCGTCACGTCTCCCCTATCGCCCCCGCCCGCGGTCGACGACACCATGCTGAAGCTGCTGATCAAGGCGCATCGCTGGCGGCGGCGGATCGAGAGCGGCAAGGCCAGATCGATCACCGATCTGGCGGCCCAGGAGAAAGTGACCATCGCCTATGTCGGCAGGGTCTTAAACCTCACCTGCCTCGCGCCCGACATCGTCTCGGCCATTCTCGACGGACGTCAGCCACGCGGGCTCAGCGTCAACGCCATGCTCAAGGATGTGACGGCCGGCTGGGACCGGCAGCGCCAGGCGTGGGGATTTTCGGCGGGCTGAACCGATACTGCCGAGAGTGAAGGTCATCCCCCGAAACGGCACGTTGACCGCCCAGCCCGGCTGTGTTCCTGTTTTGTTCGGATACCTGCATGAGGATTCCACCGTGCTTTCCTTTACCAAGTCCCCCTCAACCTTGGCGCTCGTGGTCTACAGCTCCCGTGTTCCCGCCGGCTTCCCCAGTCCGGCCGACGATCACATCGAGGGCAAGCTCGATCTGAACGAGCACCTCATCCGGCACCCGGCCGCCACGTTTTTTGCCCGGGCGACAGGCGAGTCCATGAAAGACGCCGGCATCTTCGATGGCGACCTTCTGGTTGTCGATCGCAGCATCACGCCGCAGCCCGCGGACATCGTTATCGCGGTTCTTCACGGCGAGCTGACGGTCAAGCGCCTGAAGAAGCAGAATAGCGCGTGGATCCTCACCGCAGAAAACCCAACCTTCCCGGACATACCGATC
>CAIWTJ010000150.1 GCA_903915535.1 Enhydrobacter aerosaccus | reverse complement strand
GCCGCCGAGATGAACGACTTGGTCTGCAAGGACGCCTTGGTGATGCCGAGCAGCACCGGGTCGGCCTTGGCAGGCTTCAGCTTCTCGGAGATCAGCTTGGCGTTCTCGAGTTCGTACTCGCCCTTGTCGATCTGCTCGCCGAGCAGGAAGGTCGATTCGCCCGCGTCGGTGATCTCGACCTTCTGCAGCATCTGACGAGCGATCGTCTCGATGTGCTTGTCGTTGATCTTCACGCCCTGCAGTCGATAGACCTCCTGGATCTCGTTGACGAGATACTCGGCCAGCTTCTCGACACCCAGCACGCGCAGGATGTCGTGCGGCACCGGGTTGCCGTCGATCAGCAGGTCGCCGCGCTCCACGAAGTCGCCTTCCTGGACCGCGATGCGCTTGGTCTTCGGGATCAGGTACTCGACAGGCTCCGCACCCTCGCCTTCCGGCACGATCAGGACGCGACGCTTGTTCTTGTAGTCCTTGCCGAACTCGATGTGGCCCGAGATGTCGCAGATGATCGCGAAATCCTTGGGCTTGCGGGCTTCGAACAGCTCGGCCACGCGCGGCAGACCGCCCGTGATGTCGCGGTTCTTGCCGCCCTCGCGCGGGATACGCGCGAGGATGTCGCCGGCGTGAACTTCCTGTCCGTTCTCGACCGAAAGAACCGAGTCGAGCGACAGCAGGTACCGAGCCTCCTGGCCGTTGGCCAGCATGATCGGGTTGCCGCTCGCATCGTGGATGGCGATGCGCGGACGCAGGTCGCCGCCGCGGGCCTGGCTCTTCCAGTCGACGACGACGCGGTTCGAGATGCCCGTGGACTCGTCGATGACTTCGCGCATCGACGTGCCTTCGACGAGGTCGACGTAGACCGCCTTGCCCGCCTTTTCCGTGATGATCGGGAGGGTGTACGGATCCCACTCGGCCAGCTTCAGGCCCTTGGTGACCTGGGTGTCGTTGTCGACCAGCAGGCGCGCGCCGTAAGGCACGCGATGCTTGGCCCGCTCGCGCTGGTTGGCATCGATCAGGACCAGCTCGGTGTTGCGGCCCATCACGACCGGAACGCCCTGGCTGTTCATGACGATATTGCGGTTGCGGACCTGGATCGTGCCGTCGTGGCTGGCTTCGATGTTCGACTGCTCCGCACCACGCTGCGCGGCGCCGCCGATGTGGAAGGTACGCATGGTGAGCTGGGTGCCCGGCTCGCCGATCGACTGCGCGGCGATGACGCCCACCGCCTCGCCGATGTTGACCTTCGTGCCGCGGGCCAGATCGCGGCCGTAGCACTTGCCGCAGACGCCGATCTTGGTCTCGCAGGTCAGCACCGAACGAATGCGCAGCTCCTCGATGCCGGCCTTGTCGATCTGCTCGACGCCGATTTCGTCGATCAGGTCGCCGGCCTTCACCAAGAGCGTGCCGTTCAGCGGATCGACGATGTCGTCGAGCGCCGAGCGGCCGAGAACGCGCTCGCTGAGCGGCTCGATCACGTCGCCGCCGTCGACGACGGCGCGCATCGTGAGGCCGCGTTCGGTACCGCAATCCTCCTCGATGATGATGCAGTCCTGCGCCACGTCGACCAGACGGCGGGTCAGGTAACCCGAGTTCGCCGTCTTGAGTGCCGTGTCGGCCAGACCCTTACGGGCACCGTGGGTCGAGTTGAAGTACTCGAGCACCGAGAGGCCTTCCTTGAAGTTCGAAAGGATGGGCGTCTCGATGATTTCGCCCGAGGGCTTGGTCATCAGGCCGCGCATGCCGGCGAGCTGCTTCATCTGCGTGGCCGAGCCACGGGCGCCGGAGTGGGCCATCATCCACACCGCGTTGACGGGCTTGCCCGGCAGCGGCGTGGAAATGCCCTTCATCATCTCCTCGGCAACGCGGTCCGAGCAACGCGACCAGGCGTCGACGACCTTGTTGTACTTCTCGCCCGAGGTGATCAGGCCGTCCTGGTACTGCTGCTCGTACTCCTTCACTTCCTTCGTCGTCGTCGCGACCAGCTTGATCTTGGCCTGCGGGATGACGAGGTCGTCCTTGCCGAACGAGATGCCGGCACGGCACGCGTGATAGAAGCCGAGGCCCATCAGGCGATCGGCGAAGATCACCGTCTCCTTCTGGCCGCAGTGGCGATAGACCATGTCGATGACGTTCTGCAGGTCCTTCTTCGTGAGAAGACGGTTGATCAGCGAGAACGGCAGGTTCTGGTGCTTGGGCAGGATCTGGGCGAGCAGGATGCGGCCCGGCGTGGTCTCGACGACCTTGGTCACCGGCGCGATCACTTCCGTGCTCTTCACGCCGTTCACGCCACCGGCGTTGGGGCGATCCTCGAAGATCTCCAGACGCGCCTTGATCTTGCTGTGCATCGAGATCGTGCGCGCATGAAGAGCGTGCTCGATTTCGCCGATCTCGGAGAACAGCGAGCCTTCGCCGATCTCGCCGTCACGCTCGAGCGTGATGTAGTAGATGCCGAGCACGATGTCCTGCGACGGTACGATGATCGGCTTGCCCGACGCCGGCGACAGGATGTTGTTCGTCGACATCATCAGCACGCGCGCCTCGAGCTGGGCTTCCAGCGACAGCGGCACGTGGACCGCCATCTGGTCACCGTCGAAGTCGGCGTTGAAGGCCGTGCAGACCAGCGGATGCAGCTGGATCGCCTTGCCTTCGATCAGCACCGGCTCGAACGCCTGGATGCCCAGGCGATGGAGCGTCGGCGCGCGATTCAGCAGCACGGGATGCTCGCGGATGACCTCCTCGAGGATGTCCCACACTTCCGGCCGTTCCTTCTCGACCATGCGCTTGGCGGCCTTGATGGTGTTGGCCATGCCGTAGTTCTGCAGGCGCGAGTAGATGAACGGCTTGAACAGTTCGAGCGCCATCTTCTTGGGCAGGCCGCACTGATGAAGCTTCAGTTCCGGACCGACCACGATGACCGAGCGGCCGGAGTAGTCGACGCGCTTGCCGAGCAGGTTCTGGCGGAAGCGGCCCTGCTTGCCCTTCAGCATGTCGGAGAGCGACTTCAGCGGGCGCTTGTTGGCGCCGGTGATGACGCGGCCGCGGCGGCCGTTGTCGAACAGGGCGTCCACCGACTCCTGCAGCATGCGCTTCTCGTTGCGCACGATGATGTCCGGCGCGCGCAGCTCGATCAGGCGCTTCAACCGGTTGTTACGGTTGATGACGCGGCGATAGAGATCGTTCAGGTCGGAGGTCGCGAAGCGGCCGCCGTCGAGCGGCACCAGCGGGCGCAGCTCGGGCGGGATCACCGGCACGAGCTCGAGGATCATCCACTCGGGACGGGCGCCCGACTCGATGAAGTTCTCGCAGAGCTTGAGGCGCTTCACGAGCTTCTTGCGCTTGGC
>CAIWTJ010000149.1 GCA_903915535.1 Enhydrobacter aerosaccus | reverse complement strand
TCGTGCCTTTGCGCTTTTCCATTGCCGAGCCGGAGGGGCATTATCACGTCCCGCTGCTCTGCACGCCCTGGAGCTATTCGACCTATCGCGGAAGTTAGAGAATAAACGGAGGAAGCCATGACGACTTACAGCGACGTCTCCCTGATGATCGACGGTGCCTGGACCAAGGGCGCGAAGGGCCGCACGATTCCCATCGTCAATCCCGCGACCGAGGAAGTGATCGGCCAGTTGGCGCATGCGGAGAAGGCCGACCTCGATCGCGCGCTGGCCGCCGCCGACAAGGGCTTCAGGCTCTGGAAGAAGGTCTCGGCCTACGAGCGCTACAAGATCATGCGCAAGGCCGCCGACCTGATGCGCCAGCGCCTCGAGGAAATCTGCCAGATCATGACCATGGAGCAGGGCAAGCCGCTCTACGAGGCGCGGATCGAGACCGGCCTCGCCGCGGACATCATCGACTGGATGGCCGAGGAAGGCCGCCGTACCTACGGCCGCATCGTGCCGGCGCGCGCCGAGAACGTGTTCCAGCTCGTGACCAAGGAGCCGGTCGGCCCGGTCGCGGCCTTCACGCCGTGGAACTTTCCGATCAACCAGGTGGTACGCAAGGCGTCGGCGGCATTGGCCACCGGGTGCTCGATCATCATCAAGGGGCCGGAAGACACGCCGGGTTCCTGCGCTCAGCTGATCAAGGCCTTCGTCGATGCGGGCGTTCCCGCAGGCGTGATCCAGCTGGTCTACGGCGTGCCGTCGGAGATCAGCGAGTACCTGATCTCCCATCCCATCATCAAGAAGGTGACGTTCACCGGCTCGACTCCGGTCGGCAAGCAGCTCGCCGCGCTCGCGGGCTCGCACATGAAGCGGGCCACCATGGAACTGGGCGGCCACGCGCCGGCCATCGTGTTCGAGGACGCCGATCTCGAGCAGGCGGTGAATGTGCTGGGCGCCAACAAGTTCAGGAACGCGGGCCAGGTCTGCGTCGCGCCGACGCGCTTCCTGGTGCATGAGAAGGTCTATCCCGAGTTCGTCGAGCGCTTCACGGCCTATGCCAAGAACATGAAAGTCGGCAACGGGCTCGACGCCGACACGAAGATGGGCCCGCTCGTCGCCGAGCGCCGCCTGCATGCGATGGACACGTTCGTCAGCGACGCCATCTCGAAGGGCGCCAAGATCCAGACCGGCGGCCAGCGCAAGGGCAACAAGGGCTATTTCTACGAGCCCACCGTCATGACCGACGTGCCGCTGAACGCGAAGATCATGAACGAGGAGCCGTTCGGTCCGCTGGCGCCGATCAGCCCGTTCAAGGATTTCGAGGGCGTGATGAAGGAAGCGAACCGTCTCGACTGGGGCCTTGCCGCCTACGCCTACACCAAGAACACCAAGACGATGGCCCAGGTGGGCGCCGCCTTCGAAAGCGGCATGGTGTCGATCAACCACCACGGGCTGGCCCTGCCGGAAGTGCCCTTCGGCGGCATCAAGGACTCGGGCTACGGCTCCGAGGGCGGCTCCGAAGCGCTCGAGGCCTACCTCAACACCAAGTTCATCTCGACGCTCGGCATGTGACGGGATCTTGAGTAAGGAAAAGCCCCGGTGGAGACACCGGGGCTTTTTGTTGCCTAGTCCACTCTCGCGCCGCTCGCTTTCACGATCGGACCGAACCGCGTCTCCTCGGAGCGGCGATAGGCGACGGTGTCGGCGACGCTCTTCCAGTAGGGCGTCGCACCGTTCTTGAGATAGGCCTTCTTCACGTCGTCGCTGTCGAGCGCCTGCTTGGTGAGCGCCGACAGCTTCTCGACCATCGCCGGCGGCAGGCCGGCCGGGCCGCAGATGCCGCCCCACGAATTGATGTCGTAGCCGGGCAGGAACTTGGCCATCGGCGGCACGTCCGGCGCCATCGGGCTGGGCTCGGTGCCCGTCACCGCGAGACCCCACACCTTGCCGCCGGCGATCTGCGCCAGCGAACCCGGGATGTTGTCGAAGATCATGTCGACCTGGTCGGCCAGCAGGTCCTGCGTCGCGGGAGCGCTGCCGCGATAGGGGACATGCAGGATGTCGATCTGGGCCATGGCGGCGAACAGCGCGCCGCTGAGATGCACCGTCGTCCCGGCGCCGGAGGAAGCGTAGGAGAGTTTGCCGGGCTTTTCCTTGGCCATCGCGATCAGTTCCGGGACCGTCTTGGGCCCGAGGCTCTTGCGCACGATCAGCAGGTTGGGCAGCGACCACAGCATGGTGACCGGCGTGAAATCCTTCTCGGCGTTGAAGGGCAGCTTGGCATAGAGCGTGGTCGCGATGGCATGTGAGGCCACGCTCAGCAGGCCGATCGTGTAGCCATCGGGTGCGGAGTGCGCGATGGCGTCGGCGCCGACGTTGCCGCCCGAGCCGCCCTTGTTGTCGACGATGAACTGCTGGCCGGTGATTTCCGAGAGCTTCTGGCAGGCAATACGCGAGAGCACGTCGGTCGGGCCGCCGGCCGGGAAGAGGTTGATGTACTTCACCGGCTTGTTGGGCCAGTCGTCGGCCGCACGGGCGATGCCGCTCGCGATCATCGGCGCGGCCAACGCTCCACCGGCCAGAAACAGGGCGCGGCGTCGCGGCAGGATCAATTTCGTCATCGGGTGCCTCCCAGGCTTCATTTCTTATGTTGGAGTCTATACGCACGGGCGGATTGAAGTGCACCTCCTGAAACGCGACACTTGGTCATGCCCGATCGTGACGACCTCGGTTCCGCCTGGAAGATTCCGCCCAGCCGCTATCTCGCCGGACGCCCGGCACAATTCACAGTTCGCACGCCGCAATCCGTCTATGTGACGATGCAGGACGGCTGCCGGCTGGCCGTCGACGTCTTCGTTCCCGACGGAGACGTCACCCGGCGCTGGCCGACGATCCTGATCCTCACTCCTTATATAAGGCGCTTCGAGCTCGCGCCGGGCACGACGGGCGTCGAGCAATCGCCCAACACCTATCGCTATCGCGACATGTTCGTGCCGCGCGGCTACGCGCTGGTCGTGGTCGACGCGCGCGGCACCGGCACGTCGTTCGGCACGCGCGACTCCTTCCGCAGCCCGCGCGAACGCGCCGACTACAAGGACATCGCCGACTGGATCGTGGGCCAGGGCTGGAGCGACGGAAAGATCGGCGCCACGGGCATCTCGTATCTCGGCGCCGCGTGCGACTTCCTCGCCAGCACCGGTCATCCCGCGGTGAAGGCGATCGCGCCGCTGTTCGCCGTGTGGGACACCTGGACCGACAACTATTATCCGGGCGGCATGCTGATCAAGAAGCTGGCGCTCGTGTACGACGAGCTGATGCTGGCGCTCGATCACGACAAGCGCGAGTACCGGAAGCAATTCGCCTACTTCGCCAACCCCGCGCTGCTGGGGCCCTTGCCCGTCGACGCAGACACCGACGGATCGCTGGCGCGCGAAGCCGTGAAGGGGCATCTCGCGAATTTCCGGATGCCCGACTTCATCACCGAGTTCAAATGCCGTGACGACGCGCTGCCGTACGATCCCACGTTCACGCCGGCGTCGTTCAGCCCCTACAACTATCTCGACGAAATGCCCGAGGATATCGCGGTCTATGCGGTGTCGGGCTGGATGGACGGCGCGGGCTACGCCAACGGCGTGCTGTCGCGCTATCTCACGCTTCCCAACAGGAACAAGCGCGTGCTGCTGGGGCCGTGGGACCATGGCGCGCGGGTGAACACTTCGCCGTGGCGGGCCGCGCAAGCGCCTGAATTTCCGTTGCTGGGCGAAGTGCTGCGCTTCTTCGACCAGTATCTCGCCGGCCGCGACACCGGCCTCGAGGACGAAGAGCCGATCCACTACTTCGCGGCCCACGCCGAGGAGTGGCGCGCGGCGCCCAGCTGGCCGCCGGTGTCGAACAGCAGGCGATTCTATACGGCGCTCGGCCGGCAACTGAGTGCCGCTCGCGCGAACGATGGCACAGCAGACACAGTGCAGGCCGACTTCACGGCGGGCAGCGGCACAGAGACGCGCTACGAGCGCATCGCCGGCATCGACGCCACGAACTACTACAACGACTGGCCGGCGCGCGAAGCGAAGCTGCTGTCCTTCACGACCGACGCGTTGGGTGCGCCGCTCGAGATCGCGGGCCATCCGGTCGTGTCGTTGTGGCTGGCGGCGAGCGAACCTGATGCGGCGATCTTCGTGTATCTCTCCGAGATCGAGGCTGACGGCACGGTCCGCTATGTGACAGAGGGCGTCCTGCGCGCCATCCACCGGGCCCAGGCGCCGTGTCCGCGCGACTACAAGACGACTTGGCCTTACCGAACCTTCGCGCGCAGGGATGCGAAGCCGATGCCGGTCGGCGAGCCGCAGCTCCTGAAGTTCGCGCTGTTGCCGATCGCCTGGCGCTTCTCGAAAGGAAGCAGGATCCGGCTCTCGATCTCCGGCGCCGACGCCGACCACTTCGCGCAAACCCCGCACGGCCGTCCGCCGCTGCTCACCGTGAAGAGCGGGGGAGAGCAGGCGACCATGCTGGAGTTGCCCACGGCTTGAAATCGGGCGGCATGTTTCTATCTGCCAACGGCAGATAGGCGGGGCTCTTGGAGTAGGGGAGTTTGCGCAGTTAGCGCTACCCCGCTACCCCCTCCATGTCCGGTTTTCCCGTTATTTTAACGGGCGAGGTCAGGTCGCGCCGCCGCCGTTCACGGCGATCATCTGGCCGTTGATGTAGGCGCCGGCTTCCGAGACGAGCAGGCGTGCCGCCGCCGCCACTTCGACGGGCTTGCCGACGCGGCCGAGCGGCACGCGGGCCAGGGTGGCTGCGCGGGCTTCGGCAGAGGCGTTTTTCTCCTCGACGTCGGGCGCGATCGGGCCGGGCGAGATGGTGTTGGTCGTGATGCCCTTGGGACCGAACTCCATCGCCAGCGCCTTGGAGAGGCCCCAGATACCGTGCTTGGCGACCGACACGGGCGCGCGGCCGGCATGGCCGTGGATTGCGTTCATGCCGGCGAAATTGACGATGCGGCCCCAGCCCTTCTTCACCATGCCGGGCAGGCAGGCGCGGGAAAGCCAGATCGCGGCGTTCATGTCGACATTGATGACGCGATCCCAGTCGGCATCGCTCATTTCCAGGAACGGCTTGTTGGGGCGAAGCGCTGCGTTGTTGAGAAGCGCGTCGACCGCGCCGAACGCCTCGATCGCCTCGCCGGCGATGCGTTTGCATTCATCCGCCTTGCCGACGTCGCCCATGATGACGAGCGTCTTCACGCCGAACTTTGCCGCGTCCTTGGCGACGCCGTCGCAGGCCGCCTTGTCGCTCGAACCGTTGATCACGACGTTGAAGCCGTCCTCGGCCAGGCCGAGCGCGCAGGCGCGCCCGATGTTCTTGCCCGCGCCGGTGATGAGAGCGGTCTTGCCGTTGGGAGCCATCAGACGACACCGCCGGCACGCAGTTCCTTGATCTTCTTCGCACTCATGCCGAGGCTCTTGAGCACCGCGTTGGTGTGCTGGCCGAGGTCGGGCGTGGGCTTCAGCTTCTTGGGCTGCGGCGCGCCGGTCATGTTGATCGGATTGCCGACCACCTTGATCTCGCCGAGTTTGGGATGCTTGACGCTACGCGCGATGCCGAGATGCTTCACCTGCGGCTCGGCGAAGGTCATGTCGATCGAGTTGATCGGCCCGCACGGCACGCCCGCCTTGTTGAGCGCGGCGATCCAGTGGGCGGAGGTGTTGGTCCGCGTGACGGCGCTGATGCGCTCGTTCAGCTCCTTGCGGTGCTGCGAGCGCAACGCGGGCGTCGCGTGATCGGGATGGTCGAGCAGCTCGCCGCCGCCCATTGCCTTCGCGAAACGCGTCCACAT
Organism: Enhydrobacter aerosaccus; assembly: GCA_903915535.1. GTDB lineage: Bacteria > Pseudomonadota > Alphaproteobacteria > Reyranellales > Reyranellaceae > Reyranella > Reyranella aerosaccus_C. Next base: position 21,083 of record CAIWTJ010000149.1, on the reverse strand, counting down.
GCTCTGGCCGGCGGCCGCGATGTTGATATAGCCATCGCTGGTCTGGAACACGCCGGTCGGGATCGAAGTCGGGTGATCGTTGCCGGCCTGCTTCGGCACTTCGCCCTTCATCAGCCAGCGCGCAGCCTGGAAGTCGAGCATGAAGATCTGCGCCTCGATCAGCGAGGTGTGGACCCACTGGCCCTTCTTGGTGCGCTCGCGATTGTAGAGGGCGAGCGTGATCGCCTGGGCGAGCAGCAGGCCCGCCGTCAGGTCGCAGATGGGAATGCCGACGCGCATCGGGCCGCGGCCCGGCTCTCCGGTGATCGACATCAGGCCGCCCATGCCCTGGGCGATCTGGTCGACGCCGGGCCGCGCGGCATCGGGTCCGTCCTGGCCGAAGCCCGCGATCGAGCCGTAGATGATCTTCGGGTTCACCTTCTTCACCGACTTGTAGTCGACCTTGAGGCGGTACTTCACGTCGGAGCGGTAGTTCTCGACGATCACGTCGGCCTTCTTCGCGAGCTTCATGAAGATCGCGTGCCCTTCCTTGCTCTTGAGGTTGAGCGTGATCGCCTGCTTGTTGCGATGCAGGTTCTGGAAATCGAAGCCGTGGCGTGCACCACCCATCGAGTCGGTGGTCGAGCCGGGCTCGGGCGGCTGTTCGATCTTGATGACCTGCGCGCCCCAGTCGGCGAGCTGGCGCACCGCCGTCGGGCCGGCGCGATGTGCGGTGAGGTCGAGGACCTTGATATGGGAGAGTGGAAGCTTGGCCATTGTGTCGTTTCCTTTGCAGATTGCCGTCATCCCGACCGGAGCGAAGCGGAGTGGAGGGATTTATTTTGATGTCAATAAGAGGCCCCTCGGCTTCGCTCGGGGCGACGGAAGTTATTTCCCCCTGAACACGGGCTTTCTCTTTTCCATGAAGGCGCGGCGGCCTTCCTTGAAGTCTTCGCTGTCGAAACAGGCGACGGCCATGGCGTCAAGCTTCTTGAGGTCGCGTTGCGACTCGGGCTTGGCGATTTCGCGCGCGGCGGCTTTCGCCAGCGCGATGGTGAGCGGTGCGTTCTGCGAGATCGCATCGGTCGTCTTGGCGACGAGCGCGTCGAGCTCGGCGTCCGGCGCCACGGCGTTCACCAGGCCCATGTCGTAGGCTTCCTTCGCGGAATACTGTTTCGCGGTGAACAGGAACTCCATCGCGCGCGGCAGGCCCACGATGCGCGAGAAGCGTTCGATGCGCAGGAAACCGTAGCCGAGGCCGAGCTTGGCGGCCGGAACGCCGAAGCGCGCGCCCTCATTGCAAAAGCGCATGTCGCAGCACGCGGCGAGGTTCATGCCGCCGCCGATGCAGTAGCCGGTGATCTTGGCGATGGTGGGCTTGGAGAAGTTATACAGGCCCTCGTAACCCTCCTTGGAGATCGCGTCGTAGCGGACCTGTGCCTCGGCATTGGCCCGTTCGCTCTCGAACTTGGAGATGTCGGCGCCCGATACGAAAGCCTTGCCGCCGGCACCGCTCACCACGACGCAGCGCACCTCGGGATCGGTCTCATAATCCTTCAGCAGGCCCACGAAACCGTCCCACATGTCGAGGGAGACGGCGTTGAGCTTGGCGGGGTTGTTGAACACAATGTGACCGACGGCACCCTCGCGCCTGCCGTAGATTTTCTGCTCCTGCATCACTCGGTCCCTCCGGTAAGGCCGGGAATATAGCGCGCGGTCGCTAATTTGAATAAGGTGTAAGGCTAAGGGAGTGGATTTGGCCTCTGTTGAATTGAAGGCCCTGGGCAAGCGGTTCGGCGCGGCCACAGCGGTCGATGGGGTGTCCTTGCGCATCGAACATGGCCAGTTGGTCTGTTTGTTGGGCCCGTCGGGTTGCGGCAAGACCACGACGTTGCGGTTGATCGCGGGCTTCATCGAGCCCTCGGCTGGCGAAATCGTGGTCGGAAACAAGATCCTTTCCTCGCCCGCGCGGACGGTGCCGCCCGAAGGCCGCAACATGTCGATGATCTTCCAGAGCTATGCGCTTTGGCCGCACATGACCGTTGCCGAGAACGTGGCCTATGGCCTCAGGATCAGGCGCATGGATGCGGCCACGATCGCGGCCAAGCTCAAGGCCATCCTGTCGACGACCCGTCTCGATGCACTGGCCGGGCGCTATCCCGGGGAACTGTCGGGGGGCCAGCAACAGCGCGTGTCGCTCGCCCGCGCTCTCGTGGTCGAGCCCGAGACCTTGCTGCTCGACGAGCCGCTGTCGAACCTCGACGCCAACCTGCGCGAGGAGATGAGGTTCGAAATCCGCCGCCTGCACGATCAGTATCGCTACACAACGGTCTATGTGACTCACGACCAGGCCGAGGCGATGACCACCGCCGATCTGATCGCGGTCATGAATAAGGGCAGGATCGAGCAGCTCGGCACGCCGAAGGAGATCTACGAGCGTCCCGTCTCGGCCTTCGTCGCGCGGTTCATCGGCGGCAGCAATATCCTCGAGGGCAAGGCGCTCGATGCGGAGCGCGTCTCCATCGGCGGCACGGCGTTGCGGACAACGGGACGGCCGCTCAGGGCGGGGGAGACAGTCGCCGTTTCCGTCCGCCAACACGATGTCGGCCTGCAGACCGCGGCGCCGGCCGGTAGCGACAACGTGCTTCACGCGACGGTGGCTCGTCAGGTCTTCCTTGGAGGCTATCGCGACTATACCGTCGTGCTCGACGACAAGACGGAAATGCGGGCAACGGTTTCGGCCGACAATGACATTCCCCCGGGCCGGGACGTGTGGCTCAGCCTGCCGGCCGCCAAGTGCCGGGCTCTGATGGAGGGAAACACGCCATGACCATGAAGATCACGCGGCGGCGCGCGCTGGCGACAACGGCCGCGACGACGTTGGCCACGACCGGTCCCTTCTTTACCTCGGCCCACGCGGCGCCCCCGGCGGAGAAGATCACGCCGGAGTTGATCGCCGCCGCTAAAAAGGAAGGCAAGGTTACCTGGTACACCTCGATCGACCTCGTGCTCGGCGAAAAGGTCGGCAAGGCGTTCGAGGCGAAATTCCCCGGGGTCTCGATGAAGCTCGAGAGGTCGGGGGCGGAGCGCAACTTCCAGCGTATCGGCCAGGAGTACGCTTCGAAAATCTACAATTGCGATGTCGTGAACAGCTCCGATGCGGCCCACCTCATCGTCTGGAAGCGGCAGAAAATCCTCGCGGCCTACGTGCCGGAGGATGTGGCGCGGGATTTCCCCGACGGCGAGAAGGATCCGGACGGCATGTTCGCTTCCTGGCGGGTCACCCTCTGTCCGATGGGCTACAACACCAAGCTGGTGAAGGCCGAGGATGCGCCGAAGTCCTACGCGGACCTGCTCGACCCCAAGTGGGTCGGCAAGCTCGTGAAGGCGCATCCGGGCTACAGCGGCACGATCATGACCTCGACGCAGCAATGCAGCCGCGATCTCGGCTGGCCGTTCTTCGAGAAGCTCTCGAAGCAGAAGGTCATGCAGGTGCAGTCGGCGACCGAGCCGCCGAAGAAAGTCATCCTGGGCGAGCGCCAGGTCATGGTGGATGGCGGCGAGTACGTCGTGCTCGAAGCCAAGTCGCGCGGCGAGCCGATAGAGGTGATCTATCCCACCGAAGGGACGCCGCTGATCACCGGACCCTCGGCGATCATGGCGGGCGCCCCCAACCCCAATGCGGCCCGGCTGTTTTACGCCTGGTCGATGACGGCCGAAGCTCAGCAGCTCAACATCGACGTCGCCGGACTGCGTTCCGCCCATCCCAAGGCGGTCGACAAGCCGGGCGTCCGCAAGTTCGCCGACATCAAGCTGATGAAGGAAGAGGCCAGCGTCGTCGCCGACAAGGCGGACGAAATCAAGGCGCAGTACGTCAAGTACTTCAAGGTCTAGCCATGACCGGCCCCGTCATCCCGACCGGAGCGCAGCGGAGTGGAGGGACCTCTCTCCGGCCCCGAGAAGAAAAAGGCCCTTCGGCTCCGCTGCGCTCCGCTCAGAGTGACGGTATGGGCCGGCGAGCGGCGCTGAGCAGTTTGGCGCTCCTTCCTCTCGGCGCGCGCGTCGTCTCCGCGATGCCGGCGGCCGAGGCGATCACGCCGGCCCTGGTCGAGGCGGCGAAGAAGGAAGGCAAGGTCAGCTACTACAACGCGATGGATCTCTCGGTCGTCGAGCCGATGGCCAAGGCCTTCGAGACGAAGTTTCCGGGCATCAAGGTCGCCGTCGAACGGTCGGGCGCGGAGCGCGTGTTCAGCCGCATCGCCCAGGAAATGGCCAGCAAGATCTACCGCGCCGACGTGGTGAACAGCTCCGACGCAGCGCACTTCATTGCCTGGAAGAAGGAAGGGTGGCTGGCGCCGTTCGTTTCGGAGGACGTGGCCAAGGATGTGCCGGCCGACATGATCGACCCCGATGGCCTGTACTGCACGCAGCGCATTCATCTCAGCGCAATAGCCTACAACACCAGGCTGCTTGGCGCGGCCGACGCGCCCAAGGGCTACATGGACCTCCTGGACCCGAAATACAGCGGCAAGATGGTGAAGGCGCATCCCGGCTATTCGGGCACTATCATGACCGCCACGCAGCAGATCTCGCGCGAACTGGGCTGGTCGTACTTCGAGAAGCTGTCGAAGCAGAAGGTGCTGCAGGTCCAGTCCGCGACCGAACCGCCGAAACGCATCGAGGCGGGAGAACGCGCCATCGCCGTCGAGGGCAGCGACTACCTCTTCTGGATGTCCAAGGAACGCGGCCAGCCGATCGAGGTCGTGCTGCCGGTCGAGGGCACGCCCCAGGTCAGCAATCCGATGGGCATCTTCAAGAGCACGCAGAACCCCAACGCGGCCAAGCTGCTCGTGAGCTGGATAATGTCGCCCGAGGGACAGCAGTTCATCGTCGACCTCAGCGGGCAATATCCCGCGAACAAGCAGGTGAAGCAGAAGCAGGGAAGGCCCACGCTGTCCTCGATCAAGCTCTTCCGCGAAGAGCCCGCCGTGGTCGCCGAGAAGGCGGACCAGATCAAGGCGCAGTACGCGAAGTACTTCAAGGTATGACGCTGCCTCGTTTCGACCTTTCGCGGCCGATGATCGGAGCGGTGGTGGCAATCCTCGCGGTGATGATCGTGCTGCCCGTGGGATGGCTGGTCGTCTACGCCTTCTCCGACAAGGCGGGCAATCCGACGCTGGCGAACTTCGTCACGCTGTTCACCGATCCCAGCTTCGAAGACCCTCTGATCACGACGCTGATCATCGCCTTTTCCACGAGCGCGATCTGCTGCGTGGTGGCCGCGCCGCTCGGCTGGCTCGTGGCGCGCACCGACATGCCGCTGGCACGCACGTTCCGTGTGCTGGTGATGGCATCGCTGGTGACGCCGCCTTTCGTGGGCGCAATCGCCTGGGAGATGCTGGCGGCGCCCAACTCGGGCCTGTTGAACCAGATCTGGCGCACGGTCACCGGCGCACCGGCCGACGAGGCGCTGTTCGACATCTACACGCTGACCGGACTGATCTTCACGATCGTGTGCTACACTTTCCCTTACGTCTTCATCCTCGTTGCCAACGCACTCGACCGCATGCCGGGCGAGCTTGAAGATGCTTCTTCCATGTTGGGCGCCGGAACGTGGGCGACCGCGCGTCGGATCACGATCCCGCTTGCGTTGCCGACCCTGCTGGCCGGCGCGCTGATCGCCTTCCTGCAGGCCCTGAACATCTTCGGCTCGCCTGCGATCCTGGCAATTCCCGCGGGTTTTCATACGCTCACCACCAAGATCTGGAGCCTGTTCGAGTTTCCGCCGAAGCCCGAACTCGCCGCCGCCACGGCCTTGCCGCTGCTCGTGCTCACGGTCGCTCTGCTGCGCGCGCAGTCCCTGGTGCTGGGTCGCCGCAGCTACGCCGTGCTCGGCGGCAAGTACGGTGCGCCACGGCTCATCCGCCTCGGTTCGCTGCGCATTCCGGCGGCGCTGTTGGCGATGGCGCTTCTGTCGCTGCCGCTGTTCCTGCCGTACGCGGCCCTCTTCAATACCGCCTTCTCGCCGATTTCGTCGGAGTTCGTGACGCCCGCGACATTCACGTTGCGCAATGTGTTCTTCACCTTCGGCCAGCTTTCCTCGACGATGCCGGCGCTGGTGAACACGCTCGAGCTCGCCACCCTGTCGGCGACGGTCTGCGGGCTTCTCGCGCTTCTGGTCTCTTACATCGTCGCGCGCCGGGCCGTGCGGGGCTGGCCGGTGCTGAATTTCCTCGCGACCGCGCCGCTCGCGATTCCCGGCATCGTTCTCGGCGTGGGCCTGTTCCTCGCCTATACGCGGCCGCCGCTCACGCTTTACGGGACGATCTGGATCCTGCTGATCGCCTTCGTGACGATCGAGTTGCCCGCGGCTTACCAGCAGTTCCGCTCGGCCTTCCATGCGGTTCACCCCGAACTCGAGGAGGCGGGCCGCATGTTGGGCGCGACGCGTGTAAGGACCCTGTGGAACATCACGGGGCCGTTGCTGCGCGCCTCCATCGTCGCCACCTGGTGCTTCGTGTTCGTGGGCGTGATCCGCGAGCTCTCCGCCGCGGTCATCCTGTTCACGTCCGAGACGAAGGTCGTGGCCGTGCTGATCTTCGATCTCAAGGAGAGCGGGGATGTGGGCGCCATCGCAGTGCTCAGCCTGACCATCGTCGTGATCACGGCATTCGTGCTTGCCCTCGCCAATCGCCTCGGCAGCGGCCGGGATGCCGTGCGCTTGCGCACGCTCGCCTGACCGCTCCATGGCGTGGAACGACGCCGGCGTCGCTCCGTCCCTCCGCATCGCCTGGGACTTCATGCGGCTGGTTCATCCGCTGCAGCCGGCCGACGCGATCCTCGTTCTGGGCAGCTTCGATCCGCACGCGGCGGTCTATGCCGCCTCGCTCTGGAAAGCGGGGCTCGCGCCCGTCGTCATCATGTCGGGCGGCATCGCCCATCGCGGTGGCGTGCTCGACACGGGTTGGGATCGCAGCGAGGCGCGAGTCTTCGCCGATGTCGCGATCGGCGAGGGCGTGCCGCAGGAGGCGATGCTGCTCGAGGAGCGCGCCCAGAATACCGGCGACAATTTCATCTTCGGCGCGGCGATCGCGGAACAGGCGAAGATCCCGCTGAAGAAGCTGCTGGTCGTCGCCAAGCCGTACATGACGCGGCGCGGCTTCGCGACGGGGCGCAGGCTCAAGCCCGAGATCGAGTTGCTGATGCAATGTGAACAGATCGACGTCGCCGACTATTTTGCGCGTGAGCCCGATCCCGAGCGCACGATGCTGGCACTGGTGGGCGATCTGCATCGCATCATCGTCTATCCGCATCTGGGCTTTCAGATCGCGCAGGACGTGCCGCCAGAGGTGGTCGATGCGCTCGGCCGACTTGTCGCCGCAGGTTACGGCGCCCGCCTGGTGCAGGGCCACGAGGTGGCGCGGCCTGGTTAGTCGACGATGGCTACTTCCTCGAAGCCCACGGGGCGGCTCAGTAGACCGAGCGTCGTCAGCATCTTGAGCGTGTCTTCCCACCCGACGCGGGTCTGCAGGCCGATCTGCAGGCTTCCGAGCTGTCGGCCGACCGTGACCAGGCTCTGATCGACGTAGCGGGGGGCGACTTCGGGGAACAGCCGCTTGAAGATCGTCGCCGCCTCGCGCGGCTTGTCGCGGACCATGCCGAAGCCTTCCTGCAGGGCTTCGACGATCTTGCGCGCGACGGCCTTGCGGCCGGGTGCCCCCCAGGCGTCGTCGTTCACGATCAGGTTGAGGCTGTAAAGCCTGACGCCGAAGTCTGCGAGCCGCATGATCGAGATCTTCTGGCCGCTCGCGATCGTCTCCGCCGGGGTGATTTCCTCGTAGTCGATCAATGCGTCGACCTTGCGCTCGAGCAGGGCCTTGGCGCTCCAGTCGACATCCACCTCGGTGATGCGCGCGCGATCGAGCCGGTTGGCGACGAGCAGCGCGCGATATTCGTCGATCGTGACGCTGCCCGGCACCAGACCGATCTTCTTGCCGTAGAGATCGCGCGGCGCGTCGATATGATCCTCGACGCGTGCGTAGATCACGGTCGGCGTGCGGCGATAGTAGACCGCGAGACTGCGGACGGCCTGGCCCTTTGCGCGGCCGATCGCGGTCGCGGCGCCGCTCGAGGAGCCGATCCAGTAGTTGTTGCCCTTGCCGATCAGTTCTGCCGCAGCCGTGGCGCCATGTCCTTCGACCAGGCGAACATCGACACCGCGTTTGCGGAAAGCGCCCATTTCGCGGGCGATGTAGAAGCCGGCGTAGGTCGGCGCGGCCTTCCAGTCGAGCAGCAGGTCGACATTCTCGAGCGACTGCGCGCGGCCAAGGCCGGGAGCCAACGCGGGCGCTGCGATGCTGGATCGCAGGAATGTCCGCCGCCCGAGAGAAAGTCCGCTCATTCCGCCACTCTGCTCCGCCGCGCTATCGACCGGACCACCGGTGACTCCTGCAGCCGCCCGCAATACGATGGCCACATGAAGAAATATTCGTGGAAGCCATTTTCGTCGGTGTTGGCTGTTGCCGCAACTGTCGTGATGGCCGTCTTTGCGCAGACCCACGCGCAGTCCCTGGAAGTCAGCATGCGCCGCGCGGCGGGAGCCTATGAACAAAGGGATTTTGCGCTGGCGATTTCCCTGTGGAAGCCGTTGGCCGAGCAGGGCAATGCCGAGGCGCAGACGCTCTTGGGGGCGATGTACTGGCAGGGCGAAGGCGTGCCAAGCGACCACAAGGAGGCGGCGCGTTTGTATCTGCTTGCCGCCGAGCAGGGTTATGCGCGGGCGCAGTACGACATCGGTTTCATGTACGGCTTCGGCGAGGGCATTCCGCCGCAGGACGATGGACAGGCCTACAAATGGATCAGCCTTGCCATCGAACGATTTACCGTAAAGAACGAAGCCCGGCGCGAGCAGGCGATCAAGGATCGCGCCACCCTCGCGTCGCGCATGAGCAAGCAGCAGCTCGCCGAAGCCGAGGCAGCGATCAAGGCGTGGAAGCCGAAACAGTAGGAAGGCATGCTTTTCACTCGCGGGATCAGATTTGCGTTCGTCGCGGTCGCCCTGGTCGTGGCCGCTTGCAACGCGGCGATTGCCCAGGAGGATGCCGCATCCGCCGATAGGGCGGTCGATCTGCCGTTCAAGCGCAGCCTTGGCGTGAAGGGCGTCGTCTCGGGGTCGCTTGAAGCGTCGGCGCGGGCGGCGGGCGTTCCGGCGATGACGGTGGCGGAACTGCTGCTCGCGCTCGCAGAAGCGATCGATCTCGATCGCGACATCCATGACGGCGATCGCTTCTACGTGCGTTACGAACAGACTTTCAGCCTCGACGATACGCCGGTGGACGGTGGGCGCGTGCTCTGGGCCGAGCTTCAGCTTGCCGGCAAGAAAAGCACGATCGCGCTGCACCGCTTTCGGCCGCCCGGCGCTTCCCACGATTCGCTGTGGTTCGCCGACGGGCAGGCTGCGGTTACACCCACCTTGCGTCTTCCGCTCTCGGGTTTTGTGCTGTCCTCGGGCTTCGGCCTGCGGGTCGATCCGCTCGATCAGCCGCCGTTGATCGCCCTGGGCATTGGCCCGCCGGGCGGCCTGCCGCTCGGCAAAGGACCCACGCGCACGGCCTTGCCGCCGGGACTGGTCTCCCGACCGGGTGGCGGGGGATTGTCGTTCACGACCGCCGCACCGTCGCCCGCGACGTCTCCCGGGTTCACGCCTGCGGCTCGCGGTGTGATGGCGCTGCACGAGGGAGTGGACCTTGTGGCGCCCTACGGTGCGCCGATCTTTGCCGCGGGCGACGGCATCGTGAAAGGCGCCGAGCCCAAGGGACGCTATGGCAACTGGATCGAGATCGACCATCCGGGCGATCTCGCCACGGTCTACGGCCATCTCTCATCCTTCGCGCCGGGCATTGCGGCGGGCTCGGCGGTTTCCCAGGGCGAGGTGATCGGCCATATCGGACTGACCGGGCGTACCACGGGGCCACACGTGCATTTCGAGGTCCGCTTCAAGGGCCGGCCCGTCAATCCCATGGTCTATTCCGCGCTGAAGCGTCCGCAGCTGCGCGGGGCCGATCTCGACCGGCTGCGCAAGCACGTGGCGCGCAATCTCGCCGAGCGCGAGCGTGAGACCAAGGCCCAGCCGGCGGGCCTCTAGCGGTTCTGTCTTCGTACGGATTCCAACACTCTCGTGCCCGCCTGGCGTGTTGATTTTCCGGGATGTTAGGGTCACTTTCGCGGTCGGGGAGATCGGTGCGAGACAGCGGTGCCAAACGATAGTGCGGTGATCCGGTTCGGGGCCTTTTGCCTGGTTCCGGCGCAGCGTCAGCTATTGCGCGACGGAGTGCCCGTGCAACTCGGTGCGCGGGCGATGGATCTGCTTCTCCACCTGACGGCAAATCCCGGGACCGTGGTCACCAAGCAGGCCCTGATGAAGGCGGTGTGGTCCGGCCGTATCGTCGAGGAAAACAACCTCACCGTGAACATGACCGCCCTTCGCCGGGCGCTGGGCGATTCGACCGAAGGCCAACCGGTGATCCAGACCGTCACCGGGCGGGGCTACGCCTTCGTGGGCACGATCCTGGCGGACGCGCCTCCGTCCGATACGGCGCCTGCGCAAGCACCGTCGCTGCCTGCGGTTCCCCACCTCACCACACGCCTGATCGGCCGCGAAGCCGCGTTGACCGAGTTGCAACGTCTGGTGCGCACGCGCCGTATCGTCTCCGTCGTGGGCCCGGGCGGCGTCGGCAAAACCGCCCTTGCCCTTCATCTCGCCGAGACGCTCAAGGCGGAATTTCCCGACGGAACGGGCTTTGCCGATCTGTCGACCGTCAGCGATCCGGCCCGTGTCGCTGAAGCCGTTGCCGCCGCGTTCGGCAGCGGCGGTGCCGGCACCAATACCGCGACCGATTTGCTGACGGCCCTGCTGCGCGATCACAAGTCGCTCCTCGTGCTCTACAATTGCGAGCACATGGTCGAGCCGGTGGCGCAGCTGGTGAATGCCATCGTCGCAAGCTGCCCCGGAGTCGTCATCCTGGTGACGAGCCGCGAGGGCCTGTTCGTCCAGGGCGAGCAGATCTTCCGCCTGCAGCCGCTGCCGGTCCCCGACGATCCGCATTCCGTGAACGCACAGACGGCGCTGCGGTACGGCGCGGTCCGCATGTTCGTGGAACGTGCCGAGGCGATCGGCAATTTCGTGCTCGATAACGCGAACGCGCCGATCGTGGCGGCGATCTCCGCGCGCCTCGACGGCATCCCTCTCGCGCTCGAGATGGCGGCGTCGCGTCTCAAGGTTCTGTCGCCGGCGCAACTGTCGGAGCGGTTGGTCGAGCGGTTCAAGCTGCTGGGCGCATCGGGGCGCGGAACGACGCCGCGTCATCGCACCCTGCAGGCGATGATCGACTGGAGTTACGACTTCTTGTCGCCCGGGGAGCGGTCCCTGTTGCATTGCCTGTCGTGCTTTTCAGGCGGTGCCAGCCTGGCGGCGATCCAGGCGCTGTCTGGCGGTGCCGAGGCCGACGACGTGGATCTGCTCGATCGCCTCACGGCGCTGGCCGACAAGTCGATGCTGACGGTCGACTCGGCAACGCCGCCGCGTTTCCGGCTGCTCGAGACGGTCCGTCAGTATGCCGTGCGCAAGGCCGTCGAGGCGGGCGAAGCGGCGCTGCCCGCGCGGCATGCCGCGCACTTTGCCGATCGCTTCGCGGAGGCGGCGCTTCTATGGCCCACGACACCGGGTCGCGAGTGGCTCGCCACCTACGCGCCCGACGCCGAAAATGTGCGCGCCGCGCTCACCTGGGCATTTGGCCTGAGCGGCGATCCGGAGACGGGCGTTCGCCTCGTCGCCAGCACCGTACCGCTGTGGTGGGAGTTGACCGAGACCCCCGTCGCGGAAGGCCAGCGCTGGATGGCGATCGCCTCCGCGCACTTGAGCGCGCAGACGGCCGACGTCTCGCGCGGCTGGGTACGCTTCGGCCAGAGCTGGCGCGACTTCCGCTTCAGCGACGTCGAGAATCTTCCGGCGGCGCGCGAGGCGGCGGCGCTTTTCCGGAAGGCGGGCGATGCTTCGGGCCTGGGCGCCGCTTTGTGGCGCGCCGGCAGCGCGTCGCTGACGCGCGAGACGATCGACCAGGCCGAGGCTCATCTGCTTGAAGCGGAGAAGGTGCTGCGCGCGCTTCCTCCCGGCAAATGGCTGGCGCTGACGCTGATCCGGCTGGGCGACGTGCGGTTTCGGCAGGGACGCCTCGATCCCGCGCTCGCCAGCTACCAGGAGGGCTTCACGCTCAGCCGTTCGGCCGATTTCTGGATCGGGCTGGTCAACGGCGGCAGCAACATGGCCGAGCTGATGTTCGAGACCGGCGAGACCGATCGTGCGCTGCGCCAGCTCGAAGGTCTGCGCGACGAGCTGCCGCCCAGCCGGCGGACGCCGCTGATGTCGACCCTGGCGGCGCATCTGCTGGTGGCCGGAGACACCGACGCGATGCGCCTGGCGGCGAGCGAAGTGATCAACCAGGGCAGCGCGATCGGTCTTACCTCGGCGGTCGCCTGGACGATTGAAACGGTCGCCCTGTTTGCGGCCAGCGAAGGCAAGGCCGACCTGGCGGCCCGGCTGGCGGGCTACGCCCGGACGGTGCACCCCTCGATCGGCACCCGTGCGGGATCTCTCCGGGTCGTCGTCGAGCGGCTTTATGCCAGTCTTTCGGCTCAATTGACGCCGGAACGGCTGGAGCTCGGGTTGGCCGAGGGCGGCCGGTGGCCGGCCGCCAACGCAGCGCTGCAGGCGCGCGAGGCGCTGGGCTGACAGCCACGCAGGGACGCATATCTGGGACGCATATCTGGCGGTCTGTCCGCGTCCCGTTAGCAACAATTAGCATCGTTCTCGTCGCGGATTGGCAGCGATCGGCGCAGGATTTCCTCAGCAAACAGGCGAGGGGCCTGACAAATGGAGATCGGCGACGTGGCAGTGCGGATTGGCGAGATCGCTCCCGACTTCGAGCAGGACACGACCAATGGCAGCATTCGTTTCCACGAGTGGATGAGCCGGTCGTGGTGTATCCTGTTCAGCCAACCGATGGACTTCACTTCGACCTCGACCATGGAGCTCAGCGCTGCCGCCCGCCTGCGGCCGCAGTGGATTCGCTGCGGCGTGAAGGTCGTGGCCCTGTCGGTCGACTCGCCGGACGGGCATGCGCGCTGGGAGAAGGCGATCGCCGAAGCCGAAGGCCTGGCGCTCAATTTTCCCGTCATCGCCGACACCGACCGGACCGTGTCGGCGCTGTACGACATGGTGCCGGCCGACAACGATCCCTCGGAGATCGTGCGCCGCGTCCATGTCATCGACCCCGACAAGCGCATTCGACTGATGCGGACCTATCCGCCGGCGACCGCGTACAATTTCGAGGCGATCCTGCGCGCGGTCGAGGGACTGCAGCTGGCCGACGCCCGACTTCTCGATGCCAAACTGTCCGGCACCCTTTCGGGTGCCGCCGTCTCCAACGTGCTCCACTGAGAGAGAGGTCGTGATGACGCGCCTTAACATCGGAACACGACGGCTGGCCGTGGCCGTTGCCCTGCTGCTTGTCCCCGTCCTCGCGCATGCCGACGAGGAGGCCCTCTCCAAGAAGGACGCGCCCGCGGGCCGCAGCCGAGTCAGTCCCCGTCCGGACGGCTCGGCGCTGGCGGGCACGCCGATGGATACGGCCGCGACGCCGGCGCCCTCGGGGCTCGGGTTCGGCCCCATGACGGGCAACCCGCTGTTCGGGTCCGCTTTGCCCATGAAGAGCGGAAACTGACGATGATCCTGGCGAATGCCCAGAGGGAGATCCCCGATCTGCTGCTCGCGGTCGAACAGCGCGGTTCGTGCGCCGCGCGCCTCGTTCAGACGGTGCCGGTTCACGCCCGGTTGGGCGAGGACCAGTCGCTGGATGTCGTCGTCCACGTCTACGAGCTTCAGGGATGCCGGATGACGAACCGCGCCTATGCGTGGTTCACGGACGACGTCTACACCGCGCTCGACATCGGGCCGATCCGTTCGCCCGCCGCCGCGGTGCAAGCGATCGTCGCCGACCGCGACCGCCGGAGCAAGCTCGCGCGGCAGGGACTGCGGGAACCCGCCTTCGCCTAGCCGGCCTCCGCCGCTCGCCTCTGGAGGCGAACTGGCGTAGAGGGGAGGCATGGAGAAGATTTTCGGCAAGCACCCGGCCCGCGCCGTATTGCTGTCCCGCCCCGAGGCGGTGCGACGGCTCGTCCTGGCGGGCAAGGAAGAATATTTCGAGGACATCCTGGCGCTCGCCAAGCAGGCCGGCATCAAGCCCGAGCTGGTGAGCTGGCCCGACTTCCAGCGCATCGGAAAATTCAGCGAGGACGAGAAGCCCCAAGGCGTCTGCCTGTTCGCCGATCCGCGTCCGCAACTGGGCGACAAGGACCTCGACCTGCTGGTTGAATCGCGCGTCGTGCTGATCCTCGACCAGGTCTCCGATCCCCAGAACCTCGCCACCATCCTGCGCGGCGCCGCCTTCTTCGGCGTCGATGCCGTGGTGCTGCTGAAGAATCGCTCGGTCGACGTCACGCCCACCGTCGTGCGCACGGCCGTGGGTGGTGCTGAGTTCGTGAAGATCTTCAAGGTCACCAACCTCGTGCGCTGCCTCGAGGCGCTGAAAGCCAAGGAGTTCTGGATCTACGGCATGGACGAGCGCGGCCCGAAGACCCTGGCCGAGACCGAGTTCGGCGGCAAGGTGGCCTTCGTGATCGGCGCCGAGGGCGAGGGCCTGCGCCGCCTCACGCGCGAGGCCTGCGATTTCCTGGTGCGCATTCCGGGCGGTCGCAAGGGCGTCGAGAGCCTCAACGCGGCGGTGGCCGCGTCGATCGCGATGTCGGAGATTTTCCGGCGGTAGTCCCGGAATTGTCCCGGGTTTCTGGGACAGCTCCGATGCTTGTGCCATCGGCATTTCAGGCGATTTGTCCCGGATTGCGCCACCCCTCCCATGCAATAAAATTACGCCCTGTCCGTAGTGGCCAGGCTACACGGGGGGCGTCAGGAGGGGATTGCCGGCCATCGACATGATGGGCGGGTCGGAGATGAGCGTCCCGCCATGGCCGTCGTTGCTGAGAGCGAAGTTCGCGGCAGTATATTGTCCCAGCAGCGCCAGTGTTGCGGTGTGCGTGCCGTCGGCGACGGTGAGCGTGCCGGAGAGCGTGTTGCCCGAGTAGCCCAGTGTCGCGGTGGCGAAGGAGATGTCGGCGAAGTCGATCTTCTGACTCGTGTCGAGCATGCCCGAGATCGTGGGCGAGCCGAAGCCGGCGTAGTGATCGAGCTTCAGCGTGCCCGTGCCGGCAAAGCCGATGGTGCCGGCGCCCGCCGTGCCGCCACTCATGATCTCCAGCGTGCCGCCGGCGATCGTGGTGTTGCCCGCGCTGCCGCCGTTGAAGATGTACTCGGTGCCGCCGCTCGAGATCGTCGTGCCGTTGGCCGTGCCGCCGGCCGACACGTACTCCGCGCCGCCGCTCGACACGACGGTGCCGGTGGTGACGCCGCCGTTGAACACGTACTGGCCGCCGCCTGACAGTACCGTGGTGCCGCTGTCGCGGCCGCCCGAGTACACGACCTCGACGCCGCCGTTGCTCACCGTCGTGCCCGAGGCCACGCCGCCGTTGAACGCATACTCCCAGCCGCCCGCGCTCAAGAGGGCGCCGCGGTCGATACCGCCCGAGGAGATCACCAGGCTCGCGCCCGAGAGCGCCGTCGTGCCCGAGGCCACGCCGCCGTTGAACAGATACTCCCAGCCGGTGCTGCCCAGCACCGTGCCGCTGGCCACGCCGCCCGACGACACCACCTGGAAGCCGTTCACCGTGGCGCCGCTGGCCACCGCGCTGGACATCACATACTGCCAGCCGCCCGACGCCAACACCGTGCCGGTGGCCGTGCTGCCCGACGACAGCACCTCGTAGCCGTTGCTCGCCACCTGCGTGCCGCTCGCCCGGCCGCCGTTGGCGATCACCACCACGCCGGTGTTGCCGGCCAGCGTGCCCGAGGCCGTGCCGCCGCTGAACATGTACTGCCAGCCGCCGCTCGACAGCACCGTGCCGACCGCCACGCCGCCCGACGACACCACCTCGACGCCGCCCGACAGCGCAATCGTGCCGCTGGCACGGCCGCCGTTGAACAGATAGTCCCAGCCGCCCGCGCTCAGGATCGAACCGCTCGCCGTGCCGCCCGAGGAGACCACCTGGTAGGCGCCGCTGCTCACCGTCGTGCCCACGGCCACGCCGCCCGGCATGACGTATTGCCAGCCGCCGTTTCTCAGCACCGCGCCGCTGGCCGTGCCGCCGGAGGAGATGACCTCGAACGCGCCGTTGCGCACGATGGTGCCGCTGGCGGTGCCGCCGGTGAAGACATACTCCCAGCCGCCGCTCGACAGCACCGCGCCGCGGTCGATGCCGCCCGAGGAGATCACCTCGTTGGCGCCGCTGCCGACCGTCGTGCCGCTGGCCACACCGCCGTTGAACAGGAACTGCCAGCCGCCGCCGGTCAGCGTCGTGCCGCTGGCCAGCCCGCCCGACGACACCACGAAGTAGCCGTTGCCGCTGGCGCCGCTCGCGACCGACCCCGACATCACATACTGCCAGCCGCCGCTCGACAGCACCGTGCCGGTGGCCGTGCTGCCCGCCGACAGCACCTCGTAGCCCGCGCTCGCGAGGTTGGTGCCGCTCGCGCGGCCGCCCGACATGATCACCACGACGCCCGCGCTGCCCGCGATCGTGCCCGACGCCGCGCCGCCGTTGAACATGTACTGGTAGCCGCCCGCCGACAGGACCGTGCCGCGCGCGGTGCCGCCCGAGGACACCACCTCGACGCCGCCCGACAGTTCGATCGAGCCGCTCGCCACACCGCCGTTGAAGATGTAGTCCCAGCCGCCCGCGCTCACGATGTTGCCGCTCGCCACGCCGCCCGACGACACGACCTGGTAGGCCCCGCTGCTGATCGTCGTGCCCGTGGTCAGGCCGCCGGCAAAGATGTACTCGAAGCCGCCCACGCTCATCACCGCGCCGCTCGCCACGCCGCCCGAGCGCACCACGTGCACGCCGCCGTTCAGCACCACGGTGCCGTTCGCGACGCCGCCGGAATACACCGTCTCCCAGCCGCCGTTGCTCAGCACCGTGCCGCTCGCGATGCCGCCCGAGGAGACGTTGCCGTTGCCCCCGGCGCCGATGGCCGTGCCGCTCCAGATGGCGCCCGCCGCAACGTTCGTGATGCCGCCGCTGGCGACGATCGTGCCGACCGCAACGCCACCGGAGAGAACGTTCAAGGTGCCGCCGCTGGCGATCTGAGAACCGCTGGCCGAGCCCCCCGACGACACGATCAGGAAGCCACCGCTCAGGATCTGGCTGGCGATGGCGACGCCCGCTGACACGGTCTCGCTGCCACCGGCGGAAATCACCGAGGCGCTGTCGGTGCCACCCCTCAGGACACTGAGGCCGCCACTGTGGATGTTCGCGCCGCTGGCGACGCCGCCCGCGGAGACCAGCAGCGCACCGTTGCTGCCGGCACTGCCGATATTGGTGCTGAGAACGATAGTGCCGACCGCGAGGCCGCCCGACGAGACGACCAGCAGGCCGGTGTTGGAGAGGGTCGTGCCCGATGCAATGCCGCCGCTCGAGACGAACTCGAAAGCGGATAGGCCGGCGCCGCTGCCGATCAGCACGTCGCCGAACGTCGTCCCGCCGCCCGAATTCACGCCCAGAGTGATGCGCCCGCCGCCGTGGACGACGCCGCCGGACTCCGTGCCACCGGAGCGGACGTCGAGGATGCCGCCGCTGTTGAGGGTGGCGCCGGTCGCGCTGCCGCCCACCGAGACGATCAGCCCGCCGTTGCTGCCGGAGCTGCCGACGTCGTTGCCAATCATGAGGGCGCTGGTCGCCAGGCCGCCCGACGAGACCAGCAGCAGGCCGGTGTTGGACAGCGTCGTGCCCGACGCCGTGGCGCCACTCGAAAGGGCTTCCCGCGCGTAGACGCCGGCGCCGCTGCCGATCAGCACGTCGCCGATGGTGACGGCGCCGGCCGACACGACACCCAGGAACCCGCCACCATGGACAACACTGCTGCTCATCGTGCCCGCGCGCAGGTTCACGATGCCGCCGCTGTTGACGATCGTACCGCTGGCAGTACCGCCGGAGAGCACGATCAGCGCGCCGAAGCTGCCGCTGATGCTGGTGGCGCTGTTGACGACGGTGCCGATGGCCACGCCTCCGGAGAAGACATCCATGACGCCGGTGTTGGAGAGAGTCGCTCCCGAGGCCACGCCGCCGTTCGATACGAGTTCGAAGCCGTAGGCGGCAACGCTGCCCAGGACGATGTCGCCCGTCGTGACGCCGCCGGACGAGACGGCAATGTTACCGCTGCCGAACACGGTCGCGGCGCTGGCGTGGCCGCCGGAGGAGATCACTTCGGTACCCCCGGACGAGATCAAGGCGCCGATTGCCGTGCCTCCCGCCGAGATGCCCTCGAAGCTGCCGCTGTAGACAACCGTGCCGATCGCGAGACCGCCGTCTACGTTCTGGAAGCCGCCCGAGAGCACCGTTGCGCTGGCGACGCCGCCGGACAAGATATGCTGCTCGGTGCCAAAGCCGGCGAAGACCGTTGTACCGCTGGCCGTGCCACCAGAGGAGACAAACTCGAAACCTCCGCTGGAGACGACGGTGGCGATCGCACTGCCCCCCGCCAGGACATAGTCGCCGCCACCCATGAGATCGACGGTTCCGATAGCGGCGCCGCCGTACAGCGCCAACTGGCCACCGCTGCTGACGACTGTGCTGCTCGCCGCGCCGCCGGACGAGACAATTTCGATGCCTCCACTAGACACGGTCGTTCCACTGGCGAGGCCACCCGCGTTGACTATCTCTTGTCCACCGCCCGATACCACTGCGGCGCTGGCGGTGCCACCGGAAGAGATGCTTAATGTCCCGCCGCTCAGCGCGGTCGTAGCAATGGCGATGTCGCCCGATGAGACGACAAAGGTCTGGCCGGCGCTGATCTGGTAACCGCTGGTGCTGTTGGTCGATGCGCTGGCGAGCAGTTTGCCAGTGCCGTCGAATTCCAGAATCGAAAGCGAGCTGCCGGCAGAGACATACAGGTCCGAACCGCCGGAGCCGAGAGCATTGCTGGCAATACCCACCACCGATGCATTCGGATCGACAATGAGGGAGGATTCATCTTGCGCGACGAAAAACTCGCTCCCAAGTACATTGCCGCCGCTATCGGTCTCGTACACTTGGAGCTGTCCGTCCGCGCCGCGAAGGAAAGTGTCGACGCCGCCAAACGTCAGGAAATTGTGACTTGTGCCGATGGCATCGACAGCCTCAGCAAAACTTGCCGAGGCGACGCCCGATCCATCGAAACCTGCCTGAAACAAGAACGCCCCAGGCAACGTGATGGCTTGGTCTGCCGAATTCATTGGAATGAACTCTATCGCGTCGACCGCCCCAACATCATAGTACTCGCCCGCCCAATATTTCTGGAAGGAAGACCAGACCCCGGCCGTTTCCGTTCTGACACTGAAAGACTGAACTCCCGTCATCACTGGAAGCTCGAAGGAGCTCAATCGCGGTGAGCCGGACTGCATGGTGAAGACAAAGTCCGAACCCGGCCCTGGATCGAACGCAGACAAGACACCCTTGACCGCGTTCCAGGTGAAATCTGAGAGCAAGCCAAGTGTGCCGACAACGACCGTCTGATCAGGATGGGCCACCACATCGTGTTCGATTTCGGTCAGATAGTTGGGGCCCGAGTCTTTGAGGGGCTGAAGGTCGGCGTCCAGGTCATCCTGCAATTGTGCCAGGGAATGACTATCGTATGCGTAAGCCAAGACGTTGTAGGGTAGCGCTCCTCCGCCTTCTTCCAAGAAGGTAGTTACGTCGTTTGGCTGAAGGGTACTGTTGTACTCCGTTATCGTTGTCGTCTGATCGAACTGCGTTCCAGCGAGGGAGACTTGATCTCCGTATAGTCGGTAGTTCACGCTGACTGGATCTGCGGTAACGTTTTTCGGGCCTTCCCCGAGTTGGCTGGAAAGTGAGGCAGCCAGTCCTGCAGCGCCTGGGGCGTCAAACGAGGTCGCATCGATCGACGACGCTTGCCCGACCAACTGCGCGATCGCCCCTCCGAGTGAGTGCCCTGTCAAAGTGACATTACCGCCGTAGGTGCTCAGCACGCTCTTGACGAATTGCGCGGCGTCCGCGACCTCCGATGTAAGCTGGGGCCACACAGAGTCCGTCACGAACGAGGCGTCCGCCAGTAGATTCTCGACAAATGCTCCGTCGTCGCCGGGATAGGTTCCCCTGAAGGCAATAACGATCTGATTGCCATCCTGATAGGCCTGAGCTTGAAACCCGTCGCTTTTCGATTCGCCAGCTATTGGCGTGAAATTGTCGATGGGCGTCAAAGGACCGCTTTGCGTCCTAGAGTACACATCCTGGCTCAAGTCGGCCAGTGTTTGGGGACCTACGGTCAGGCTCGATGGCGCGTTCGAAGCAACTGTCAGATTTGGTCTGCCCCCAGTCGCGATACCAGTTCGTAAGTTAGAGTCCGGCCGCTCTGGCCAGCCCGTGGGCTGACCGGAGCGGAGCGTAGGGCAGGCCACGGGCTGGCGGCAAGATGGCTTCCGGTGCCGGTGGGCGATATCCGAGTGACGAGTGTGGCCTGACGGCGTTGTAGTGCCGGCGCCAGCTCTCGATCAGCACTTGGGCTTCGCGAAGCGTCGTGAACATCTCGACGTTGAGTAGCTCGTCCCTGAGCTTCGAGTTGAAGCTCTCGCAATACCCATTCTCCCAGGGACTGCCCGGCTCGATGAACAGCGTTTTCACGCCAACCCTGGCAAGCCAGTGCCGAACCGCCTTGGCGGCGAACTCGGGCCCGTTGTCCGACCTTATATGCTCCGGTGGACCGTGCTCGACGAACAGGTCGGTCAGGCACTGCAGCACATCGTCGGATCGCAGCCGTCGCGCCACCACGATGGCCAGGCAGCGGCGCGTGAACTCATCGATCACGCACAGCATGCGGAACGTTCGGCCATCGTCTGTCCGATCCTGCACGAAGTCGTACGACCAGACGTGGTTGGGCCGATCAG
>CAIWTJ010000148.1 GCA_903915535.1 Enhydrobacter aerosaccus | reverse complement strand
CTCATGAGCGAGCCGGAGGCTCGCGGTCCGGAAGAGACTCAGACGCGCTCGATGATGGTGGCCGTGCCCATGCCGCCGCCGACGCAGAGCGTGGCGAGGCCGGTCGAAAGATTGCGCCGCTCGAGTTCGTCGAGCAGCGTGCCGAGGATCATGGCACCGGTGGCGCCGAGCGGATGGCCCATCGCGATCGCGCCGCCGTTCACGTTGATCTTGTCGTGCGGCATCTTCAGGACCTGCATATAGCGAAGCACCACGGCGGCGAACGCCTCGTTGAGCTCGAACAGGTCGATGTCCTTCACGCTCATGCCGGCGCGCTTGAGCGCCTTTTCGGAGGCGGGCGCGGGGCCCGTCAGCATGATCGCGGGCTCCGAGCCGATCGAGGCAAAGGAGCGAATGCGGGCACGGGCCTTGAGGCCGGCCTTCTCGCCGAATTCCTTGCTCCCGACCAGGATCGCGGCCGCGCCATCGACGATGCCCGACGAATTGCCGGCGTGATGGACGTGCAGCATCTTCTCGACTTCGGGATAGCGCTGCTGGGCGATCGCATCGAAGCCCGGCATCGCCTCACCCTGCATCTTGAAGGCGGGCTCGAGCGAGGCCAGCGTCTGCATGGTGGTCTGCGGGCGCATCAGCTCGTCGTGACCCAGCAACTCGACGCCGTTCTGATCGCGAACGGGAATGATCGACTTCTTGAAGTAGCCGGCATCCCACGCAGCCTTGGCGCGCTTCTGCGACTCGACGGCGTAGGCGTCGACGTCGTCGCGGCTCATGCCGTACTTGGTGGCGATAAGGTCGGCCGAGATGCCTTGCGGCACGAAATACATCGGCATCGCCACCGCCGGATCGACCGGCCAGGCGCCGCCGTCCGAGCCCATTGGCACGCGGCTCATGCTCTCCACGCCGCCGCCGATCGCGGCCTGCGACTGGCCGGACATCACCTGCGCCGCCGCCATGTTGGTGGCTTCCAGGCCCGAGGCGCAGAAGCGGTTGATCTGCACGCCCGAGACGCTCTCGGCGTACCCCGCCATCACGGCCGCGGTGCGCGCGATGTCCGCGCCCTGCTCGCCGATCGGCATGACGCAGCCCAGCACGACGTCGTCGACCAGGTGCGTGTCGAGCTTGTTGCGGTCGCGGATCGCCTGCAACGCCGTGACGGCCAGACGCGTCGGCGTCACTTCATGCAGCGAGCCATCCTTGCGGCCCTTGCCGCGCGGCGTACGGACGGCGTCGTAGATGTATGCTTCGGTCATGGTCTTCTCCTTCAATTCAAAGAACTAGAGCGCCCTCTTTCAAAGAGTTCGCCCGATCAATTCCTTCATGATCTCGTTGGTGCCGCCGTAAATCTTCTGCACCCGCGCATCGGCATAGAGCCGCGCGATCGGGTATTCCCACATGTAGCCATAGCCGCCGAAGAATTGCAGGCACTCGTCGATCAGGGAGCACTGCAGTTCCGTCGTGTGATACTTGGCCATCGCCGCGGTCGCGACATCGAGTTCGCCCTTCAGGTGCTTGACGACGCAGTCGTCCACGAAGGTGCGCGCCACCAGCGCCTTGGTCTTGAGTTCCGCGAGCTTGAAGCGCGTGTTCTGGAAATCGATGATCTGCTTGCCGAAGGCCTTGCGCTCTTTCACGTAGGCCAGCGTGTGCTCCATCGCTGCCTCGATGGCTGCGATCGCCTGGATGGCGATCACCAGCCGCTCTTGCGGCAGCTGCTGCATCAACTGCACGAAGCCCATGCCGGGACCGCCCAGCAGGTTGTCGGCGGGCACGCGCACGTTGTCGAAGAACAGCTCCGACGTGTCCTGCGCCTTCATGCCGATCTTCTCGAGATTGCGGCCGCGCTTGAAGCCCTCTGTGTTGGTCTCGACCGCAATCAGCGACGTGCCCTTGGCGCCGAGCTTGGGATCGGTCTTGGCGACCACGATCACCAGGTCGGCGAGCTGGCCGTTCGAAATGAAGGTCTTGGAGCCGTTGATCACCCAGTGATTGCCGTCCATCACCGCGCTGGTCTTCACGGCCTGAAGGTCGGAGCCGGTGCCGGGTTCGGTCATGGCGATCGCCGTCACCAACTCGCCGGCGCAGGCCTTGGGAATCCACTTTTTCTTCTGCTCTTCGTTGCCGTAGTGCAGGAGATAGGGAACGACGATGTCGTTGTGCAGCGAGAACGCGGGGCCCGAAGCGATGGCGCGGCCCTGCTCTTCGATCAGGATGGCGCTGTAGAGAAAGTCGGCACCGGCGCCCCCATACTCTTCTGGAATGGTCATTCCAAGCAGGCCCTGCTGGCCCGCCTTGTGCCACAGCTCGCGCGGGACGACGCCGTCGTCTTCCCACGCTTTGTGGAAAGGTATGACTTCCTTCTCGAAGAATCGCCGGCAGGAGTCGCGGAACATCTCGTGTTCGGGCGTGTAATGCGCGGCCAAGGACGTCACGTGCCTGTTCCTCCGGGTGCCGAATGCCTGTCTTTGCAGGACTTTGGCCTTCTGACGGAACCTCCGCCAGTAACGGTTAGGTAGTTTACCTTTACGTAAACGTCAATCTCTCAAACCGATTGGCTCTTGGGCTCCAGAGGATTAAAAGGAGGTATCCGCACACGATACGAAACGACACCATTTTGGCTCTTTCGAAATTCCTGAAAGGCTTGTTGGCAGCCCTCCTTCTGGGCGCTTTCGTCGTGCCCGCAGTGGCGCAGCAAACACAGCCGACGCCGCGCTCGCGCGATACGCGCGGCAATGATGAGCGCGTGGCCCAGTTCCGCTGCCTGTCCGAAGCCAAGGTCGCCTACGCCAACTACAACGGCCCGCAATCCGCGCGCGAGCCCGGCCAGTCGGCCTACTTCATGTCGTGTCTCGTGAAGGCAATGCCGGAAGACTGGTCCGGCGCCTCGCAGTACCGCAAGCGCGCCCAGGCCTCCGCCGAAGTCGCTCAGCGTTCCGATCCCGATATCGACACCTGCCTGCTGACCGCTTGCGGCACGTCCCCTAGCAAGTAGCCGGCCTCTTCCTTTCGCAACCTCGGCAATACGGAGGTCGTTAAAAACGACCCCTCGGTTTTGTATTGCCGCCGCCGTGCGAGGCCTTGGGATCTGCCTTCGTTCAGGCGGCTCAACCCGAAAGGAACATGCCTTGACCAAGATCTTTAAAGCCGCCGCGCTTGCCGTGGCACTGTCCGGCGTCGCCGTGATCGGCGTTTCGTCCGCCAACGCTGCCGATGTGACCGTTCAGTTCGATCCGGGCGTCGTGCAGTACGGATACACCGATGGTTACTGGACCCGCACGCACGAGTGGCGCACGTGGGAAAAGCCGGAGCACGTCGAGATCTATCGCAAGACTCCGAATGCCTCGTACTACGAGTATCGCCACGACCGCGATGCCGACATGGGCTGGCGCGTCCGCTAACGTCCGCTCGCGAACCATTCGCCGGCGGGCCAAGGCCTGCCGGCGAACCCTCGCTATTTGTTCAACTTCAATCCGACGACTCTTATCATCCCGTCTGGCATGGGCCGGAACCCCTCGAGCTTCGCGGTGTGCGCGATCAGCATCTGGGAGTGATAGAGGTAGATCATCGATCCCTCCGTCAGGAATTTTGCCGTGATCTTCTCGTAGATCGCCTTGCGCGCGGCCGGATCCGACACGGCGCGCGCGTCGGCATGCCAGGCATCGAGCTGCTTGTCGCAATAGTGCCCGAGGTTGTTCGGGGCCCCGCAGAGCTGATGGATCACCGAGTTGCCGTCGGGATCGCTGCGGCCGCTCCACCAGTTCATGTAGAGCTGGAAGTTGCCGTCCTCGCCTTCCTTGAGCGCCGTCGCACCTTCGACGATCTTGATCTTGAGATCGAAGCCCGCCTCGGCCGCCATCGCCTGCAGCACCTCGGCGACGGAACGCGTTTCGGGCGTGTTGACCACCATGAACTCGATCGGCAAGCGGCCGGTGACGCCGGCCTCCTTGAGCAAGGCCTTGGCCTTGGCGATGTCGCGCTTGGGGATCGGGAAAGCCTGCTGATAATACGGATGGATCGGATTGACCCACTGGTTGCCCGGGATGAACTCGCCGTTGAACACGACCTGGTTGATCGCATCGCGATCGAAGCTGAGCGCCAGGGCCTGGCGAACACGCGGGTCCCTGCCGAGCGGATTGTTCGCCTTGGGTCCGTTGTCCATGTTCACGATCAGGCTGGTGAAGCCCAGCGTCACCGCCGTGCTCAGCTTCACCTTCGGATCGGCGCGCACCGCCTTGATGTCCGTCGCCAGCACGCGCTCGATCAGGTCGAGGCCGCCCGCGCGCAGGTTGGCCAGCCGCACGGTGGCGTCGACGATCGGCGTGTAGACGATCCTGTCGATGAAGACGTTGTCCTTGTTCCAGTAGTCGGCGAACCGCTCGACCACAATCCTGTCCTGCTGGACGCGCTCGACGAATTTGTAGGGTCCGGCGCAAACTGGCTTCAGGCCGAACTTGTCGCCCGTAGCCTCGGCCGCCTTGGGCGACACCATCATGCCGGCGCGATCGGCGAACTGGGCCGGCAGCGGCGAGAACGGTGCCGTGAGATTGATCCTGATCGTGAGCGGATCGAAGGCGTCGACGCTCTGGATCGCGCCGATCTCCGCCCGCCGGTACGAGGCCTTCATCTTGAGATGCCGGTCGATCGAGTACTTGGCCGCCGCGGCGTCGAACGCCTCGCCGTCGTGAAACTTCACGCCCGGACGCAGCTTGATGGTGAGCGCTTTGCCGTCGGCCGAGGTCTCGTAGCCCAGCGCAAGCTGCGGTACGAGGTTCAGCTTCTCGTCGATGTCGAACAGCTTGTCGCACAGCGAGGCAAAGACAATGCGGGTCGTATAGCTGCGCGACAGCGTCGGATCGAGCACGTCCGGATCGTCCGCCAGACCGACACGCAGCGTCATGGTTTGAGCAAAGGCATGACCGGCGGCGATCACCAAAGCCGCCGCCAACGCCAAGCGAATACCGAGCCGACCCATCTCCCCTCCCGATCTTTCCTTCGGGAGAGCGTTGCACAGTCTATGCCAGATCAAAGAGTAAGCTTTGCGGGACTTTAATTCGCGAATGCTCGCGCTTCACGGCTTCTAGCCTGCGCATCGACCGAAAGGCGATCCAAAAGCCTGGCGACGAAAGATCGTTCAGCGGTCATCGATTCGAAAAGGTACTTGGGTATGCCTGCGCCCATACCCGTGTATATCATCAATATCCACTCATTCTTCTCGGACCAAATCTCCGTGATCGCTTCCCATCGAATAACTGACGAGGCCAACTCCGACTCTACATGAAGTCCGTCGGATGCGATTTTGAAGGCTATCGGCCATTCCGCAACAATGCCGCGCCGTTGCTGCCGAGCCTTAATTTGGCGTGCCGCAAATCGGCTGATCTTGTGATTTGCCCACGTTTGAACGACGACATAGGCAGCGAAACCCAGTAGTCGCCAGTGCACTGGATCTGTGGGAGTCATCTCTGTTATCGCTACTAATCCAACAATAAGGATAAGCAATCCGACGAGAAATTGGATTGGCCAAAAGTACCGCCAACCACCTTTCAGGCGACGCGAGACCGCCCTTTGCAGTGACCAATATCCACCAAGGTCAACGACGCCCGACAGGTCGAAGTCATCTTGCGCCACCACCGCGTCACTCCACCGTCGTCGCACTCATCCCGAGCATGGCGCGGCGGCGCAGCCACTGGCTGGGGCGATAGCGGTCGTCGCCGGTGATGGCCTGGAGCTGGACCAGGATCTCGTGACAGTCCTTCACACCCAGCCAGTCCGCGAGCGCGAGCGGGCCGCGCGGATAGTTGAGGCCGAGCGTCATCGCGGTGTCGACGTCGGCGGCGGAGGCGATGCCGATCATCGCCATCTCGCAGCCGAGGTTGGCGATCATCGCGCACATGCGCTGGGCGATGAAGCCGGGCGAATCCTTGATCACGGTCACCTTGGTGCCCGACTTGGCGAACATCGCCGCGGCCGCGTCGCGCACGGCGGCGTCGGCGCCGGGCGGCGTCATGATCGTGATGCGCTTGGCAGTGTCGCCGGTGAGATCGACCGCGACCGTGCGCTTGGGATCGAGGCCGCGCTCGACCGCTTCGGTCGTGGCGTCCTTGCCGATCGGCGCCACCAGGATCGGGCTCTTGCCGTCGTCGATCGCGAGCGTCTGGGCGCCCGAGGCGACGACGAGCTGCACCAGCTTCTCGTTGTGGCTGTCCATCACGACCGCGCTCGCCGCCGGCGCAACCGAGGAGGCGTAATCGGCGCCGGGATCGACCTTGCCGCCCTTGGCGTCGTAGGCGTACCAGCCACCGCCGGTCTTGCGGCCGAGCTTGCCTGCCGCAAACAGGCTCTCGTGATAGGGGCTCGGCGTCATGCGGCGATCGTGGAAGAAGCCTTCGTAGATGATCTTGCGCGCCGGGAAGTTCACGTCGAGCCCGGTGAGGTCCATGAGCTCGAACGGTCCCATGCGGAAGCCACAGCTGTCGCGCATCACCGCATCGATCGCCGACACGCTCGCGCGGCCTTCCTGATAGATGCGCAGGCCTTCGGTGCCGATCGCGGTGCCGCCGAGATTGACCAGGAAGCCCGGCGTGTCGCCCACGATCACGGGCACGCGGGTCTGCCGCTTGCCCAGCGCCACCATCGCATCGACCACCCATTGCGCGGTGTCGGCGGCGCGGATCACCTCCACGAGCTTCATCAGCGGCACGGGATTGAAATAGTGCATGCCGCAGATGCGGTCGCGGTGCTTGAGCGAGCGCGCGATGGACGCGATGCGGATCGACGAGGTGTTCGACGCCAGGATCGCATCGGGCGCGATCACGGCCTCGAGCTCGCCGAACAGCTTCTGCTTGACGCTGAGGTCCTCGAACACCGCCTCGACCACGACGTGACAGACCTTCAGATCCTCGATCTTCTCGGCGATTCCGAGATTGGCCTCGGCCTTGGCCACGTCCGCATCGGTCAGGCGCCCTTTGGCGGCCAGGCCCTTCAACGTCTCGACGATGCCGGCCTTCGCCTTGGCGGCGCCGCCCGGTGCCGCGTCGAACATGATCGCCTTGATGCCGCCCTGCGCCGTCACCTGCGCGATGCCGCGGCCCATGGCGCCGGTGCCGACGACGCCCACGGTGAGATCGGCGCGGTTGATGTCGAGACTCATGTCGTTTCCTTTTTCATGGCTGTAGCGATTTCGTCGAGCACGGCCGGATCCTCGATCGTGGCCGGCATGGTCCACGGCTGGTTGTCGGCCATCTTCTGCATGGTGCCGCGCAGAATCTTGCCCGAGCGCGTCTTCGGCAGGCGGTGCACCACAAGCGCACTCTTGAAGAAGGCAACGGGGCCGATGCGCTCGCGCACCATCGTCACCACGTCGCCCACGATCTCCTCGTGGGGCCTGTTCACGCCCGATTTCAACACCAGCAGGCCGAGCGGCACCTGCCCCTTCAGCTCGTCGGCGATGCCGATCACAGCGCACTCGGCGACATCGTTGTGCGCGCCCAGCACTTCCTCGATCTGGCCGGTCGACAGGCGATGACCCGCGACGTTGATGACGTCGTCGACGCGCGTCATCACCGAGACGTAGCCGTCCTCGTCGATGAAGCCCGCGTCGCCGGTTTTGTAGTAGCCGGGGAACTCGGTCATGTAGCCCTGCTTGTAGCGCTCGTCGGCGTTCCACAGGGTCGGGAACGTGCCGGGCGGCAGCGGCAGCTTCGCTGCCAGCGCGCCCACCTCGCCCGCCTTCATCGCGTGGCCGTGCTCGTCCAGCACCTCGAGCTTCCAGCCCGGCGACGGCACTGAGGTCGAACCGAGCTTGATCGGCATCGGATCGAGGCCCTCGAAGTTGCCGCAGATCGCCCAGCCGGTCTCGGTCTGCCACCAGTGATCGACGACGCGCACGCCCAAGAGCTTCTGCGCCCAGTCGACCGTCGGCGGATCTCCGCGCTCGCCGGCCAGGAACAGGGTGCGGAAATTGCGCAAATCGTACTTCTTGAACAGCTTGCCGTCGGGATCCTCGCGTTTGATCGCGCGGAACGCCGTCGGCGCGGTGAACAGCGCCATCGCCTTGTGCTCGGAGATCACGCGCCAGAAGGCGCCGGCGTCCGGCGTGCCGACCGGCTTGCCTTCGTAGAGGATCGACGTCGCGCCGTAGATCAGCGGCCCATAGACGATGTAGCTGTGGCCCACGACCCAGCCGATGTCGGACGCGCACCAGTAGACCTCGCCCGGCTTCACGCCGTAGAGGTTCTTCATCGACCAGTGCAACGCCACGCAATAGCCGCCGGTGTCGCGGACAACGCCCTTGGGATAGCCGGTCGTGCCGGACGTATAGAGGATGTAGAGCGGATCGGTCGCCGCCACCGGCACGCAGGCGGCAGGCTTCGCGCCCTTTACCGTCTCGACCCAGTCGAGGTCGCGGCCGGCGACCATCGACGCCGTCTCCTGCGGCCGCTGGAACAGGATGACCCGAGGCACCTTGTGCTTGGCCATGTCGATCGCCTGATCGAGCAGCGGCTTGTAGTGAACGACGCGGTTGGGCTCGATGCCGCACGAGGCCGTCAGCACGAGCTTGGGATTGCAGTCGTCGATGCGGCTCGCCAGTTCCTTGGCCGCGAACCCGCCGAACACGACGGAGTGCACCGCGCCCAGCCGCGCGCAGGCGAGCATCGCCATCACCGCTTCGGGGATCATCGGCATGTAGATGATGACGCGGTCGCCCTTGCCGACGCCTTGGGCCGCGATCATGCCGGCGATCGCGGCCACGCGGTCGCGCAGCTCGCGGTAGGTGAACTTCTGCTTCGAGGTGGTGACGGGCGAATCGTAGATCAGCGCCAGTTGATCGGCGCGACCGCCCTCCACGTGCCGGTCGAGCGCGTTGTGGCAGGCGTTGAGCTCGCCACCCTTGAACCAGCGATAGAAGGGCGGTTTGGACGCATCGAGCACTTTGTCCCAGCGCTTGGTCCAGTCGATCGCTTGGGCCTGCTCGGCCCAGAATCCTTCCGGATCGCTCAGCGAACGCGCATGCAGGGCGCGGTATTTATCGCCTTCAGTCATTGGTCCTCCCGCGCATTTGATGCGCTAGGATCGGCCAACTGACAAGAGGGAGGATAGAGCGTGAAACGCCGTCTGATTCTTGCATCGCCCGCACTCGCACTGGCAGGCGGCGCACGCGCGCAAAGCGACTGGAAGCCCACCCGGCCGATCCGCCTGATCGTCCCCTATGGACCCGGCGGCTCCGCCGACCAGGTCGCCCGCATCTACGGCGAACGGCTGGCGGCCGCGCTCGGCCAGCAGGTCATCGTCGAGGACAAGCCCGGCGCCTCGGGCGGCGTCGGTGCGCAGATGGTGGCGACGGCGCCGGCCGACGGGCACACGTTGCTGCTGTCGCCGACGGCGATCATGGCGATCACGCCCGCAGTCCGGAAGGTCACCTACAATCCCGACGACTTCGCGGCTGTCGCGCGCCTGTCGACGCCGATCTTCACGGTCACCATCACCAACAAGCTGGGCGCCACAAACTGGCAGGAGTTCGCGGCGTTGGCCAAGCAGCACCCCGGCGAATACTGGTACGGCTCCTCCGGCCTCGGCACGATCACGCACTTGAGCGGCGAGGTCCTGACGCGCGCGGCCGGCATCAAGATGCAGCACTCGCCCTACAAGACCATCGTCGATGCCGTCGGCGACGTCTTCGACGGCCGCATCCAGATGGTGTTCGATCCCTCGTTCGTGCCCTACGCCAAGTCGGGCAAGTGCCGAGTGGTGCTGACCGAGGGCGCGGCCCGCCTGCCCGACCTGCCCGACGTGCCAACGGCACGCGAGCTCGGTCTCGACCTGAAAGGCTTCCGCGAGCGCAGCTGGTTCGGACTGTTCGCACCCAAGGGCACTCCCGCGAACATCGTCACGCGCCTCTCCGAGGAAATCGAGAGAGCTGCGGCCCAGCCGGACATCAAGGAGAAGCTCACGCTGGTGGCCCAGACCGCGCACCATCAATCGGCGCCGGACTTCGGACGCCAGGTTGCCGACGACAAGGTCTACTTCGCGAGCCTGATCAGGGAGCTCGACCTCAAGCTGGAGTAGCCGCCCGCTACGGCGCGATCGGAATGCCCGAGGCCTTCACCAGAGCCGCGTTGGTCGCGATCTCCTTCCTGATTCGCTCGTCGAAGGCCTTGGGCTCGAGCAGATCGGGCTCGGCGCCAAGCTGGGCGAAGCTTTCCTTCACTTTCGGATTCGCGAAGGCCTTGACGGTTTCCGCGTAGAGCCTGTCCACGATCTCGCGCGGCGTTCCGGACGGGGCGAACATGCCCACCCAGAAGTCGTAGTTGGACTCGGGGACACCGAGCTCGACCGTCGTCGGCAAGTCGGGCAACGCGATCGCGCGCTTCGAGCTGCCGATGCCCAGCGCCAGCACACGCTTGTCGGTGATCATCGGCAGGCAGACGTTCACCGGACAGAAGTAATAGTCGACCCGGCCCGCGATCACCTCGGTCACCGCCTCGGGCGTGCCCTTGAACGGGATATGCAGCGCATCGATGCCCGCCCCGACGCGGAAACGTTCGGCGCTGAGCTGGTTGGCTGTGCCGACACCCGCGGATGCATAGGTGAAAGCGCCGGGCTTTGCCTTGGCCGCGGCGACGAGCTGCTGCACCGTGGTGATGCCTTTCGACGGCGAGATCACGAGCGCCTGCGGCAACTGCGCCAAAGGCGTCACTCCCACCAGGTCGCGCTGCACGTCGTAGGGCGTGTTGGGATAGGTGATCGGCGTGAGCGTATACGAGGCCGACTGCACGAGGATCGTGTAGCCATCGGGCCTGGCGCGGGCCACGGCGCCCATGCCGATGGTGCCGCCCGCCCCCGGCTTGTTGTCGACGATGAACGGCTGCCCCAACTGCTCGGAGAGCTGCGCCGCCAGCGTGCGCGCCATCACGTCGGTGGCGCTGCCCGCCGTGAGCGGCACGACGATGTGGACCGACTTGTCGGGCCAGGTCTCGGCCGATGCGCCGAAGGACACCATGCCTACCGCAAGTGCGAACCAAGCGATTCGATTCATCTCGACCTTCATCATGCCGCAAGTATACCGTGGCGCTGCGTCGAACGCGCATGGGAACCACGGCATGGCGAAGAGAAAAGCACCGAAAACGAAACGTCCCGCCAACCGCAAGGCGGCGAAAGCGAAGAAGCCTGCCGTGAAGAAGGCGGCCGCGAAGAAAGCGGCACCGAAGAAAATCGCCTCTCCGAAGCCGGTCGCTCGTCCTTCGTTCCGCCGCTCGGCCAAGAACCGCACCTCGGTGGCCCGCATGCCCTCCCCGCGCCCGGCGCCGCCCAAGGCAGCGCTGGCCGCTCATAACATCTACGAGCGCGATCTCGACAAGACCGCCGCCAACTATGCCGCTCTCACGCCGCTGCAGTTCATGGAGCGCACGGCCAGTGTCTATCCCGATCACCTCGCCTTGATTCACGGCGAGCGGCGGCAGACGTGGTCGGAGACCTATGCGCGCTGCCGGCAGCTGGCCTCGGCGCTGGCGCAGATGGGCATCGGTGTCGGCGACACGGTGGCGATCATGGCGCCCAACATACCGGAGATGTACGAGGCGCACTTCGGCGTGCCGATGTCGGGCGGCGTGCTGAATTCGCTGAACACCCGCCTCGATGCCGCGATGATCGCCTTCATCCTCGACCACAGCGAGACCAAGGTTCTGCTGGTCGACCGCGAGTATCACCAGGTGGTCACCGAGGCGCTCTCGCAGGCCAAGGTCCAGCCGCTGGTCGTCGATATCGACGATCCGCTGTGCGACGACCGTGCCCAGATCGGCGACACGACCTACGAGGAGTTCATCGCCACCGGCAATCCCGACTACGAGTGGCAGTATCCGTCCGACGAATGGAACGCGATCTCGCTCAACTACACCTCGGGCACCACGGGCAATCCCAAGGGCGTCGTGTTCCATCACCGCGGCGCCACGCTCTCGGCCTACGGCAACGCCACGCAATGGGCGATGGGCACCCATCCGGTGTATCTCTGGACGCTGCCGATGTTCCACTGCAACGGCTGGTGCTTCCCGTGGACGCTGGCGCTCGTGGCCGGCACGTCGGTCTGCCTGCGCCGCGCCAATGCGAAGACGATTTACGACGCGCTGGCCGACAGCGACGTGACCCACATGTGCGGCGCGCCGATCATCATGCAGTTCATCATCGCCGCCGGCGACGGCGAGCGCCGGCCGCTGAAACGCACGGTCGAGTTCATGACCGCGGCCGCCCCGCCTCCCGCCGCGGTGCTCGAGGCGCTGGAACGCGAGAACTTCAAGGTGACGCACGTCTACGGCCTTACCGAGGTCTACGGCCCGGCCACCATCTGCTCGTGGCACACGGATTGGGATGCGCTGCCCTCGTCCGAGCGTGCGCGGCTCAAGGCGCGGCAGGGCGTGCGCTATGCGGCCGAGGACGGCGTCACCGTGATGGATCCGGTCGCCATGAAGGAAGTGCCGCGCGACGGCGAGACCATGGGCGAGGTGATGTTCCGCGGCAATCTCGTGATGAAGGGCTACCTCAAGAACCCGAAGGCCACGCGCGAGGCGTTCGAGCACGGCTGGTTCCACTCGGGCGATCTCGGCGTGCTGCACGAGGACGGCTACGTCGAGCTGCGCGACCGGTCCAAGGACATCATCATCTCGGGCGGCGAGAACATCTCGACCATCGAGGTCGAGGGCGTGATCATCAAGCATCCCGCCGTCGCCAACGTGGCCGTGGTCGCCAAGCCCGACGAGAAATGGGGCGAGACGCCCTGCGCCTTCGT
>CAIWTJ010000147.1 GCA_903915535.1 Enhydrobacter aerosaccus | reverse complement strand
CCTCCCGGTCCGGGAGGCGCATAAATTGTGTCGTCGAAGGCGAGCCCGTGCCATGCCAGCTCCTGCCCTCGCCACGATTGCGGGACTTGCGATTGCGTCCGGCGTCGATGTCGAGTCCATCCAGTGTTATCATGAGGCAGGCCTCCTGCCGCCGCCGCGACGCATCGCGGGACGCAACGCCCGCCGCGGCTACCACCGCGACCACCTTCAGCGCCTGAAGTTCATCCGCCGCGCCCGCAACATGGGCTTCTCCCTCGAAGCGATCGCCGAGCTGCTGGGCGCCAGGGGCGGCATGGTCACCTGTGGCGACGCGCTCCGCGTCGCGACCCGCCACCTCGACGCAATCCGCGAAGAGCTGGCCGATCCCGGGGTCGCGGCCGATTCCGACCGCCGCGCCACCCTCACCGCGATCGAGAGAATGATGGCACCGCTGATCGAGGAGTGCCCGAGGAACGGCGCGACTTCCTCCTGCAGGGTGCTTCAAACGTTGTCTGCGCCCTGAGGCAATTTCCGTACGTCCCGGCCCAAACGCCACGATGCGGCTGCGCCTCATTCGATTGCCGACGCGGACCGCCGGGTTCTGGTCTTCCCGTCGCCGAAGCCAGCCAGTGGCTCGCGGGCTCCCATGGCGGATGCTTCATAGAGAGCGCGGCGACACCATAGGCCCTACAGGGTGAAGGCCGCCTGTGAGGGCGGCCTTCGGAGGGAGTCTCAGGCGGGCAGCGCAAAGCATGCGGACCTGGTGAGAAATCAACGCGCCATCTTATGCGAGGTTCCGGCACGAAGAGGTCAGCGCAGTTGGCGCAGTTCAGCTCGCGCCATCGACGGAAGACGCGCGCTCGGGCTTTGGAAACGGGGCGCGATCGGGGCCGATCTTCAAGGCACCAGCGATCGCGAGATCGTAGGTGCGTTCGGCGAATAGCGCATGGCCGCACGCCCGCCGCATCACCGTAGGCGTCACAAGCGGAAGACCTGGTGAAGCTTCGGAATTTCGATCCGGCTTGGGGCGAGATGTGTTCCGAGCTCGCTTATTGCCGATGCCTCGCCGTGAACCAGGAAAGTCATCTTTGTGCCGCCGATGCGGTTATGCCAGGCGACAAGCTCCCGCTGGTCAGCATGGGCCGAGAATCCGTTAATCGTATGGATACGAGCCCGAACGGTAATGTCTTCGCCTAAAATCCTGACAGTGCGCGCTCCATCGACGATGCGGCGGGCCAACGTCCCGAGGGCTGCAAATCCCACGAATACGACACCGGCCGCAGCGTTGCCGAGGTTGCCCGCAAGATGGTGACGAATGCGGCCGCCTGTGCACATGCCGGCCCCCGCCATGATGACGGCTCCACCGTGGATCCGGTTGATGGCGATTGACTCGAGGGTTTCCCGGGTCATGCGCAGTCCGGGAACGCTCAACGGATCGGCCCCCGCCGCAAATCGGCCGGCCATCCCGGAAGAGTAACACTCGGGATGGCGGCGGAAGATTTCCGTCGCCGAGATCGCCATGGGCGAGTCCAGAAAGACGGGCAAGGTTGCGGGCAATCTTGCCTGGGCAATGCCTTCGTGCAGGAAATAGAGGATATCCTGAGTCCTCTCTAGGGCGAAGGTCGGTATGAGCACATTGCCGCCGCGCGCGAGAGTCGAGTTGATTGCGTCGAAGAATTCATCAACGGAGGCTGCAAACGGTCGATGACACCGGTCGCCATAGGTGCCCTCCATCACTACGTGTTCGGCTGCGGCCGGCGTCTGGGGTGCGCGCAAAAGAGGACGACCGTCATTGCCGATATCGCCGGAAAAGAGAATCGACCTTTCGCGCCCGCCTTCGTTGGCTTCGACGAGAATGCTCGCCGAACCGAGAATGTGGCCGGCATCGAAGAACGTCGCACGGACTCCGGAAGCGATCGGGATCACCTTGCCATATTCGGCCGAGCGGCCGAATCGTCCGATCGCGTCGAGTGCATCGAGCATCGAGTAAAGCGGTTCGCAATCGTCGGACTCTCTTTTGGAGCTGCGAGAATGTCGATGATGCCGGGCGTCTTCGCTTTGCAAATGGGCAGAATCGAGGATCACCAGGCGCGCAAGTTCGAAAGTCGCGGAAGTCGCGATGACTTCGCCCCGAAATCCCCGTTTGACGAGGAGAGGTAGGCGACCGACATGATCCAGGTGAGCATGCGTCAGCAGGACATAGTCGATGGACGCGGCGTCAAATCCAAAAGGAGCGGCATTGTCTTCTTGCAGTTCGCGGCCGCCCTGGAACATGCCGCAGTCGACCAGAATGCGGACGCCGCAGGCCTCCAGCAGATGACAGGAGCCGGTGACGGTTTCCGCAGCACCGTGAAAGGACAAATTCACGGCGGGTCGTCGCTCGGT
Source organism: Enhydrobacter aerosaccus (assembly GCA_903915535.1). Taxonomy (GTDB): domain Bacteria; phylum Pseudomonadota; class Alphaproteobacteria; order Reyranellales; family Reyranellaceae; genus Reyranella; species Reyranella aerosaccus_C. The sequence continues at coordinate 16,508 of CAIWTJ010000147.1, read as the reverse complement.
TCCAGCAGAAGCGTCCCCCGCGTCTCGTGCCATCCCAAAATCCCGGACCAGATACTCTCGGCTGTCTCGGCAAACCAGTAGAGGCCACGGTCCTCGGCGTCGATGACGCCCTCCTCGACGAGGAAATCGGCATCGAAGGCCTTGCGCCAGTAGTCCTCCCCGACCAGCACCACGGGAATGGGCGGCATCTTTCGCGTCTGCAAAAGCTGGAGAATCTCGAACAGCTCGTCCATCGTCCCAAAGCCACCCGGAAAGACGACCAGCGCCTTGGCGCGCAGCGCGAAATGGAGTTTGCGCATCGCAAAGTATCGAAACTGGATGCAAAGATTTGGTGTGACGTAGCGGTTCGGGAACTGTTCGTGGGGCAGCGTGATATTGAGCCCAATGGACAGCGCCCCGACGTCGGTAGAGCCGCGGTTGGCCGCTTCCATGATCCCTGGCCCACCACCCGTCATGATCACGGTATGGCCACGCTCGTGATTGACCCCGGCAAGCCCTACCGTCCGGCCCAAATCGCGGGCAACGTCGTAGTACTTGCTCTTTGTCAGCAACCGCTTGGCTGCGATATGCGCTCGCTTGAAATCGCTGTTGTCAGGTTCGACTGCCAGTCGGCGCTTGCTCTCTTCGACCTGCCGTTCGGCATCCTGGCGTTCTGCGATGCGCGTACTGCCAAACACTACGATCGTGTTCGCAATTCGCTGCCGTCGCATGATTGCATCGGCCTTGAGATACTCCAACTGCAGCCGAAGGCCGCGAGCCTCATGAGTCTGCAGGAAGCCAAGGTCTTCGTCCGCCGGCCAGTAATTGCTGCTGGAGACGATTTTCCCGATGGCATCGTCGATCGCCGGACCAGCGCTCGATTGTGGGTCCGCGCCGATATCCGCGGGTATCGGTGGACGCTGCTTGCCGTTCATCTACCGTGGTGCCGGGCCTTCCTCGCCAAGGCAGACGATCTCGACGATCGCCTCGGCCAGCGCGGACGTATGATGGGCGCTTTTCGCCATCACGTCGTGGTTTCCGGACAGGCACATTGCGGCACTCTCGACGTCCGACAGTTCCGGCGCGAGTTCGAGGATTTTGGTCACCTTGGCATCTTCGAGACGTCCCAGGATCCGGCGAACATCTTGCTGAGAGAGCATGTGACACCTGTGTGATTATTCAAGGAGCGCGGAGGATGGATCCGTGAGGTCTGCAATGAATTGATCTGGGTCAACCTGAGGAGGGAATCAATTCGTCGCCGTTGGGTCTCGGTCCCCTGCAGCCTGAGGGTTCGCGACCAATGCTGACGGATAAACATGATCGTCGACGGGGAGTTCCTGCCGATCAGAGACGAACGATCACTTCCGGAAGCTAAGCAGGTACGATGAGAGGTCGTTCATCTCGGCGTTCGTCAGTGAAAAATCGGGCATTCGCCCATGTTGTCCCGTCATCGAAGCGCGCAGCGACTCCTTTGAAGTGTTTGGCCTGTTCGCGATGTCGACGAAGCTCGGCACGCTATCGGCTCTCGCTCCGGCCGGCGCGCGCTCGACCGTGTGGCAGTTCGCGCACCACCGGCCGGCAATTGCCGAACCGTTCTGAACATCCTGGGCGAAGCCGGAGTGCGGCACCAACGCCAGAACCAGCGCGCCCCATCTTCTCATTGCACGTGCATTCGGTCGGCGGCCTTGAAGAACCGCCGCGCATGGTCGACCAGCTGGCCGTCCGTGGGGTGGTCGAGGGTCTCAATGCCATACAGGCTCTTCTCGAGCATCGGTAAATGATGCCGAACGTGGGCCAGAAATTGCTCTTTTGCGCCGTGTGGCCCCGTCAAGAGCCACTCATGGACTCCTTCGAGCGCTCCAGAAACCTCGTTGAAATAGGCGGTGTTGAGAGGTTCATGTCCTGCCCCGATCGCACCCGCCTTGTGGTGGACCTTTCGAAACGGCCTGTGCGCCTTGAGCCGCGCTTTCTCGACATCCTGGGCATTGAAGCGAAAGACATGCGCTTCCGAAGAATCCATCCAGACGATCGCTTTGGCGTGCAGCACGGAAGCCTCTTGGGTAATGAGTGAACTTCGACGCAGTGTGCTCCATGAGGCCAAGTCCACATTGATCTACGTCAAGCCCTACCTGGCCGCGTAGAAGGGCGCTCAAGACCGGCGCGATCAAGGTGCAGCAGGACCTCACGGGCATCTCTCTTCCGTTGCGTGTGTCGAAAGCCGCGATCTGCACCCTGACAATCTACGCGTCGCAGGCCGACGCCTTCGACGACGCGGAAATCGATCTGCTGACCCAGTTCCTCGACGGCCTCACTTACGGCATCAAGGCGCTGCGGATGCGGGCGAGGATTGATCCAACGCAAAGCGTGCATTCCGCCGCGAGATTAATTTGTCATCTGCAACACTTCAGGGAGAGAGTGGATGAGGGCCAAGGATGTGATGTCGCAAGGAATTACTTCGCTCACCTACGACGCGACCGTGCAGGAGGCCGTGGAACTGCTGGTCAACACCGGTGTCAGCGCCATGCCGGTGTTGGACAAGGACGGCATCATGATAGGCATCGTGAGCGAGGCCGATCTGATCCGGCATGCCCGTTCCGAGGCATGGGACCGCGAGCTGCGCGAGGAAGCATCGATCGCCAGCAGCTTCGCGCGGCCCGTCACCGAAGTGATGACCGAAAAGGTCCTGACCGTCGACGAGAACATGCCTCTCGTCGAAGTGGCCAAGCTGATGTCGACCCAGCGTGTGAAGCGGCTGCCGGTCACGCGGGACAAGTCGGTGGTCGGTGTCGTGAGCCGGGTCGACCTCCTGAAGGCGCTGCTGTCGCGCCGGCCCGCAGCGGCCGTATTCCCGCCAAAGGCCGAGCCACCGGCTCTTTCCACGGCGGAGCTTCTGCATAGCGCCGTCACGGCTGCCGTGACCGGGCATAGCTGGTCCGTCGCACGGCGCGGCGATGTCGTTGTCAATGGCAACGTCGCGCATCTCTGGGGAGTCGTGCCGAGCAGCGAGATCCTCGAAGCCTACCGGCTGGCGGCGGCGAATGTTCCCGGCATCAAGTCGGTGGAAGTCCACATGCACGTCCTGTCGCACGGCTGAGACGGAACCCTGCGGTGGCGTTCGTCACGAGGTGCATTTGCTGGTAGGGTGTTTGCCCGAGAGCAATGCACCAAGTGGACGAAAGCGTCTCCCTACCCTCAGAGCTGGCGGCCTTCGTCACGGCACTGCCAAGTCCTGTCCTGTTGTTTTCGTCGAGGCTGAAGATCGCGGCCGCCAGCCGTCCCTACCTCGCCTTGATGGGCATATCGCCGCCCGATCTCGTTGGCCGTGACATCCGGGACGCCTTTCACGGAAGCGATTCCCTGGAACCCCTCGTCGCCTCGCTGCTGGCGGCTCTGAAAACCCGCAAACCGCATCAGATGGCGCCCGGGCTCTTCAAGACAGGCGACGCTGGCCAGCACCACCAGAGGCTTCTACAGGTCGTCAATTCGCCGATGGTGACCGGTGACGACGAGCCCCGATGGATCGTCCATCACGCGACCGAACCGGCATCCTCTTCCGCGCACGAGCAGTCCGCCCTCGCGCTCGCGTTGCAGGGCACCGAGGCTCGCCTTCGCTCGATCCTGCGCACGGTGCCCGACGCCATGATCATCATCGACGGGCGCGGCCGGATCGAATCACTCAGCAGCACTGCGGAGCGACTGTTCGGCTACACGATGGACGAAGTGGCAGGGGAAAATATCTCCAGGTTCATGCCAACACCGCATCGCGAGCAACACGACGGCTATCTCGAGCGATACCTCGAGACGGGTGTTCGCCACATCATCGGTATCGGACGCATTGTCGTGGGCCAACGCAAGGACGGCACGACCTTCCCGATGCATCTCACGATCGGCGAGCTCCGTTCTGCGGACGGGCACTACTTCACCGGCTTCATCCGCGATCTCACCGACCAGCAAATGACAGAAAGCCGTCTCAAGGAGCTGCAATCGGAAGTGACGCACATGTCGCGCTTCACGGCCCTCGGCGAAATGGCGTCGACACTTGCCCATGAGATCAACCAGCCGCTCACCGCCATCACGAACTATCTCAAGGGATGCCATCGTCTTCTCGAGAAGGCAGGTGACGCCCCGGCCCCCGCCCTGCGCGACGCTCTGTCCAAGGCAGCCGACCAAGCTTTGCGCGCCGGCCGCATTATTCAGCGGCTTCGCGAGTTCGTGGCACGCGGCGACAGTGAACGCCAGGCCGAGAATCTTCCGAAACTCATCGAGGATGCCAGCACGCTTGCCCTGATAGGCGCCCGGGAGAACGGCATCTCCGTCTCCTTTCGACTCGACTCCCGCGCAAGCGCCGTGCTGGCGGATCGCATTCAGATTCAGCAGGTTCTGGTGAACCTGATTCGCAACGCCATCGAGGTCCTGGCCGACCATAACGGGCCGCGAAAGCTCGAGATCACGACCAGCATGCAAACCGGCGATATGGTCGAGGTCAGGGTGGCCGACTCCGGTCCGGGTCTGGCACCGGCCGTTGCCGCCCAGTTGTTCCAACCCTTCGTGACAACCAAGGAGAAGGGAATGGGTCTGGGTCTTTCGATCTGCCGTACAATCGTCGAAGCCCATGGCGGCAAGATCTGGGTCGATGCACCGTCGCAGGGCGGAGCGGCCTTCCATTTCACGTTGCACGCGTCAGACGAGCAGGAGGAGGTGGATCTTGCCCAATAGCCAAGTCGTCCACGTCATCGACGACGACGTCGATGTGCGGCAGTCCCTTGCCTTCCTGCTCAGCACCACAGGCCTTGCCGTACGGGTTCATGAGTCGGCAGCAGCTTTCCTGAAAGCACTCCCGGGTATCCAGGATGGCTGCATCGTCTCCGACGTGCGCATGCCCGGGATCGATGGCATCGAGATGCAGAGGCGCCTGAAGGCTGCCGGCAGCACTCTGCCCGTCATTATCATGACCGGCCATGGCGACATCGCGCTGGCAGTCGAAGCCATGAAGGCTGGCGCACTTGATTTCATCGAGAAGCCGTTCGACGACGAAGTCATGCTCACGGCCATCAGGGCCGCACTGGCACGCCGCAGCAGCGAGCGGGACAGCGGCGCGGCCGGCTCCGAAATCCAATCCCGGCTCGATCTTCTCTCGGCGCGCGAGCGTCAGGTGCTGGACGGACTGGTCGCGGGCAAACCGAACAAGATCATCGCCTACGACCTCGGCATCAGCGCCCGCACCGTCGAAATCTACCGAGCGAACGTCATGACCAAGATGCGCGCGGACAGCCTGTCGGCGCTCGTGCGCATGGCACTACTGGCCGGCATTGGGCCTGACGCCGGATTGCGTTAGATCAATTCTCGACCCTTCGGATAGCGCTAAGGAAGCAAGACTTCTCCAAGGCGTTACGCAAGAAGGATTCTTTAATGCCGGGAACGTCGGATGTGGTCTGCATCGTCGAGGACGATGCCGCTGTCCGCAGCGCACTCAAATTCGCCCTGGAGGCCGAGGGACTGTCGGTGCGCATCTATGACGGCCCCGTTTCCTTCCTTGAGGAGCAAAGCCTGCCTTCCTTCGCGTGTCTGGTCGTCGACTATCGAATGCCCGTCATGGACGGACTGGAACTCACCGCGGCACTCCGCGAGCGCGGCATGACCGGATCGGTCATCATGATCACCGGCCGCACGAACAAGGACCTTCGTGCGCGGGCCGCAAAACTCGGCATTCACCATCTCCTCGAAAAGCCGCTGTCCGACAGTGCCCTGATCGACGCCATACGCAACGCCATCAAGGCCGTTGAGCGTCGTGCCTGAGATGCCGCGGACGATCTTCGGCTTCGTGCTGCGCTACACCGGCCGGCACCAGATAGCCCTCGCATTGCTGTCCGCCACGGTATTCCTGCTCAGCACCGCCCCTCTGGAATTGCAGCGCCGCATCGTCAACGATCTCGCTCACAAGGGGTCGTTCTCCGCAATTCTATGGCTCGCCGCAGCCTACGCCGGCGTCAGTCTTGCAGAACAGTCGCTGAAGCTTGCCCTGAACGTCTATCGCGGATGGGTCGCCGAGAGCACCGTGCGTGGGCTGCGCCGGCGCGTTCTTGAAGGCGACGACGGCATGGAGGCCGGCGTCGAGATCGCGCTGATCCTGGAGGAAGCCGAGCCGATCGGCGGATTCGCTGCGCTGAGCGTTTCCGAGCCGCTTATGCAGGGCGGCATCTTGGTCAGCGTGATCGCATACATGTTCGTTCTGCAGCCGTCCCTGGCGCTGTTGGGGCTGGCATTCTTCATTCCTCAGACGATTCTAGTGCCGCTCCTGCAGAGCGCGATCAACCGCCGGGCGCGGGATCGAATTCTGCTCAAGCGCGAGATCAGCGGCGCCATTGCCAACGGCGTGACCGAAGCGCCGGGAAGCACACAACACTCCGCTGTCGAGAGAATCTTCGGGCTGAACATGGGCATCTACTGGATGAAGTATCTGATGAACCTGCTGATGAACCTGATGCACCATCTGTCCGTCGCCGCCGCTCTCGGAGCCGGCGGCTGGCTCGCCCTCGAAGGGCGCATCGAGCTGGGCACGGTGGTGGCGATCGTGGGCGGGCTCGGCAAGCTCAACGATCCGTGGGGCGACCTGGTGAACTGGGCGCGGGAACTCTCCGTCGTCGACGTGAAATACCGGCTGTTCGCCCGGGCCGCGACCCAATTGGAAGGAGCGAGAGCCGCCTGAGTCCGGTGTCCGGCGGCTGCGCCAGCGGGAGGCATTTCCCGCGACTGGCGAAAGCAAGAACAGGCTGGGCTCGGGCGTGATGCCGGAGGCGACCGCGAGGGCCATCGACAAGGGCAACTCGACGAGCGCGACAGTCAGGCCGGCGACAATATCCTCCCGTAGGCCAGAAAACCCACACCCCTCCGACAGAGTGGTCAGGAGCTTCGGCGTATCGGCGCGCGCAGCGGACGCCGGGGAGGATTGAGAACGCTATTTTGGGCTGTTACGCCCCGCAGAGCGCGCGTGGGCTTTCTCGTGAAGCGGGCGCGTTATGAGGGACGCGGCAAAACACCGAACGCGACGCACACAAGCACCAGGAAATAGACCTCCTTCGTTTCCATCTCACGTCCAGAGCTTTGCCTGTACAGTTGTGCGTCACACCTGTGCAGCGCTTTGATCGGGATCAACCCGGCCAAACGCCGGCAATGGTGGGACCGTCCGGCCCATCCTTCGACAGAGTGCGGCTTCGTACTCGCTACGGACCAGGCTCAGCGCAACAGGATCCTCGGAACGGGTCAGGGCTGCCGCCGCCGCAGTCCAATGCTCGGGCGCGAAGCATCGTTCCGCCGCCGGAATGATGGCCGTGCGCAGGAGCCGCCCATGGCCGACACTCAGACGGTGATGATCGCGCGCATTGTCGAGAAACTGGTCGACCGCCCTGGGCCAGCCTCGCTTCCAGTGGCCCAGTGATTCGGCCATGCGGCTGCAATATCCACCGGAGCCGATATGATCGCGACGCATGCGGGCGAGTTGGGGGCGCAGCTCCGGCGTAAGCTTCTCCAGCGGTTTCAGAAGCCACGTTTCCTCAAATCGGTAGTGCTGCCGTGTCGCGACTTCTTCGACATAGGACAGCATGCCGGCAAGCCAGTCGAAGTCCGGGGTGAACCCCGCTTTGCCTTTGCGGCCGTGAACCATGAGGGCCGCCAGGACGGCGGTCGCCGCCCGGTTCCGGCGCACAATAGTTTCCGAGACTTGGCTCACAACCGCCTCCTCCTCATTTCGGGGAATCCGGGTCGCGACGGCGTGACTTCTTCGATCGTTCAGGCGATTTTCCCGTGAGCGGATCGATCAGGTGAAAGCCGCCGCAGGCCAGGCACGACTGCGTCACGTAGGTCTGGCCCTCATAATCGCCCGTGGCGATCGTTCCCTGCACGTTCAACATCGTAACGGGGCATCGATACAGAAAGTTACGCATGCGTCAGATTCGAACGACCGGATAGGACCGGCATTGACCCAGATCAATGGGCCTTTGCGGCCAATACGGGATGCACGCTGACAATGCGAAACGGATAGGTCTTGCCGTCGTGCTCGGTAACGGACACATACTCACCCGGCCGGAAGACATGGGAGTCGAAACGAAAGATCGGCTCGTCGTCTTCCTCTCCTGCACGATACGAGAACACCCATTTGCCGCGATGATGGAGCAGCACACCATGCTCATCATCGGCGTCGTCCGAGAATCGATGGACGCTGCATTGTGACTTGGTGGCGGCCCAATTGACGGCATCGAGCTTGCCGGCCTCATCGAGCGGCGCAGTGAACTCATATCCGCATCGAGGATTTCCTTCCGGAAACTTGGGAGTCCGGGCCATTTCCAGCCGAATCTTCTTCAGGGCCATGCTGCGCTCCAGTTGATGCCGACGGGGCCGACTGTCGCTCATACCGGCGACAGCGCCCATGATCTGGATCAACCCCTCTCAGCCCGCTTCGGATTCGTCGTAGGCGGTTTTGATCATCCACCAGCAGAACAGAACGCCGAAGGTCGAGAGACTGAGGCCGAACCAGAAGATCGCGGGGTCGCGCGCCGCGCCCGACATAAAGAGCCCGATGAGGCCGGCAATTCCGGCCAGAATGCCCATGATCCAGTGTGACATCATTTTTCTCCTATTCTTCATCGTCGAACAAAATGCGCTCCGCCGAGCCTTCCGGGTCGTCGAACTGGCCGTGCGCCAGCGCCCAAAGGAACGTCGCAAGCGCCAGAAGACCGAGCGTCAGCGCGGCGGGAACGAGTATGAGCAAACTGTCCATCACATCCGCCCACGCCGCACGCCAAGGCGCAGCGCATTGACAATGACCAAAAGCGAGGACGAGGACATGGCAATTGCCGCGATCAGGGGCGTTACCGCTCCGGCAATCGCAAGAGGCACAGCGGCGAGATTGTAGGCCAGCGCCAGAGCGAGGTTCTGGCGCACCGCGCGGCTCGCACGGCGCGACACGGCGAGCGCCTCGATGATCGGGGCAAGCGCGTCCCCCTGGAAGACGGCGTCCGCTGCATTCTGGGTGGCTTCGGCGGCTCCCGCTGGCGAGATAGACACATGGGCCGCAGCCAGCGCCGGCGCATCGTTGAGACCATCGCCCAGCATCAGCACTTTCTTGCCGGCAGCCGCCAGCGCGCGCAGATGCGCCACCTTGCCTGCCGGCCCCACGGTTGCCCGTGCCTGCGAAATGCCGACGTTCGCTGCGGCGACCGCCACAGCCTGCGGCTGATCGCCGGAAAGCAGTTCGACGGATAGACCAAGGCGCTGCAAGGCTCCAACCACGTCAGCAGCATCCGGCCGCAGGCGATCTGAAAACGCAAAGCGCACCGGCTCACAATCCGGTCGCACGAGCCAAATCTCGGAGAGGCCGTCATCCGGTGCCGTCGAAATGCCGCAGAATGCGGCCGAGCCGAGTCTTGCCGACCCTGCCTCCAGTCCCTGGCCAGCATGTTCGATCACGCCGTCCACGATCGCCGCGCGCGGCGCCGCTCTCAACAACGCCCTCGCGAGCGGGTGCCGCGAGCTGGCGGCCATGCCTGCGGCAAGGAAGAGCGCCGCATCGTCGTTGACCGGCAGCAGTTCGGGGCGCCCCAACGTCAGGGTGCCGGTCTTGTCGAACACGACGTGGTCGACTTCCGCCAGCCGCTCGAGGGCCGTTGGAGACAGCAAGAGCACACCGGATTTCAGTAGGCGCGTACTCGCGACGACGTGCACCACCGGAACGGCGAGAGCCAGCGCGCACGGACACGTAATGATCAGGACGGCCGTCGAGATCACCAGCGCGCGATCCCAGGCAAGTCCGCCCGCCACCACCCATCCGATGAAGGTCAGCAGCGCCGTGAGATGAACGACCGGCGCATAGGCGCGCGCCACACGATCGGCCAGCGCGACGAATCGCGAGCGTCCCAGCTCAGCGGCTTCGACGAGGCGCACGATTTCGGCCAGCACGGTGCGCTCGCCAGCGGCCGTCACATGGATCAGCAGGGGTGCCCCGAGATTGACCATGCCCGCCACGACCTTGTCGCCGGCCTCGACGGGCACGGGCAGGCTCTCGCCACTGATCAACGAGGCATCGAGCGACGACTTTCCGCCAACAATCGTGCCGTCGGCGGCGAGTCTTTCGCCGGCCGCCACCAGGAGCGTGTCACCCGGGACGAGCCGCTCGATCTGCACCACCTCCGTGACCCCATCGGCATGCACCACCTGCGCACTGCCGTTCGACAGCGCCATCAAGGATTGGACAGCCCGACGGGCGCGGCCGCGGGCGCGGTGGTCGAGGTAACGACCGATCAATAGGAAAAACAGGAGCGTGATCGCCGAATCGAAGAACGCGTGCTCTGCACCGATCCAGGTCTCGTGCAGGCTGACGACGCAGGCAAGCGTCACGCCAATCGAGATTGGCACGTCCATGTTCGTCCGGCCGGCCCTGAGCGCAGTGAAGGCCGAGCGAAAGAACGGCCGGCCGGCATAGGCGATCGCTGGCAGGGCAATCGCGGCCGACAGCCAATGGAACAGGGTGCGGGTCGCCTCGCCCATCGAGCCGTCGTGGCCCGACCAGACCGCGACCGAGAGCAGCATGACATTGGCTGCGGCGAACCCTGCCACGCCCAGGCTGCGCAGCAGCTCGCTCGCTTGGCTGTCTTCCCGACTGAGCGCATCGGATGTGAGATACGGCAGCGGAACGTAGCCAAGGGCGGCGACCAGTCCGGCGTGAGCGTTGGCATCGGCGGCGGCGCCGCGCCATTTGAGGGCCAGTCTGCGGGTGGAGAGGTTGACCCGCGCTACGATTACGGAGGGGTTGCGGGCGAGCAGGCTCTCGATCAGCCAGACGCAGGCGCCGCAATCCAGGCCTTCGACCAGAAGGTCGAGCGCGAAGCAATCGTCTCCGAGATCGCGTGTGAAAGTCCGGAAATCGGTCTCGAGCGGCACCGGGCGGCGCGCCCGGGTGTCCTCGAGCTTCCTGTAGAAGGAGCCGAGTCCGGCGGCACCGATGATGGCGTGGGCGCTTGCGCAGCCAGCGCAGCAGAAGGCGGTGTCACCGCCCGTGCGCAACGGCTCGCCGCAATGCGCACAGCGCGGGCGCTCTCGCGCGCCTGCCGCGAAGCTGGCGAGCGCCACATCGGTCATTGCAGGAAGACCCGCTTGGTGATGGCGTAGTGCTGTCCATTCGATTCTACGGCGATGTCGAGATCCCAGCTGCCGCGGATCGGCAGGTCGATCTTGGCGCCGAATCGCCCATTACCGAGATTGTTCAGATCCACGTCGATCGGCGCCCGCTTTTCCGCCGGCCGGACGAGCTCCACCGAAACCCGGGCACTGGCAAGCGGACTTCCGTCGGCATTGGCCAGCGAAAGCCCCAGACGTTGCGACTCCGGCTGCCACGATGTCGCGACTTTCCAGCCGAGACCGTCGCGGGCCTTCTGCTCGGCAATGACTCGGTTGTAGGTAACCCCGTGGTCGCGGGCGTGATTGCTGTAGAGGCCGGAGAAGGAGTCGATGGCCAGCCACATCATGATGCCGTTGACGGCGATGACGACGGCGAAGCCCGCGATGAAGGTCAATGGTACGGGATGAATGCGAGAGGAAGAAAACGACATGCAGATCTCCTATCGGCCCGGGCCGACGAAAGCCGACTCGTGGCGCGCAAGTTCGCGGCCCGCGTCGTCGACAGCGAAAAAGGAGAGCGGCATCGATCCCGCCGGCGCCTTCGCCGCGGGGATCGTCACCAGCACTCGATAGGTCCCGACGGCATCGGCGCGGATCGTAAGATGAGGCGGGCCGGCGAGTTCATCGGCCGCGTTCGTGATCGCGATCGCAGCATCGGGCAGGCCCCGAACGCCAAGGCGTATGCGCCGGTCTTCCTGCCGCTTGTTCGAGATTTTGACCGTATAGCCGTTTCGAACGTCGCCGTTGGACAAGCGCACAAAGTTCGGGCTGCGATCACGCTGGGCGGACACATCAATATCGCTGCGCCATGCAAAGGCTGCGATCATGACTGCGGCCACCACCGCCAGCAGAGCCGAGTACAGGAGGGTGCGGGCGCGAATCGGGCGCCAGGCAGTAGGAGCCCGCCCGCGTTCACGCTCCTCCTGATGCGCAAGTGTGTCCCAGCGGATCAGATCGACCGGTCGATCGACCTTGGCCATCGTCTCGTTGCAGGCATCGATGCAAAGTCCACAGCCAATGCACTCGAGCTGCTGGCCGTCGCGAATATCGATCCCGGTGGGACAGACGTTGACGCACAGGCGGCAATCGACGCAGTCGCCGCGCCCATCCCAGCTGTCGCCCGCCTTGTGCTTTCCGCGCTGTTCGCCGCGCCACTTCTGATAGGTGACGATGACGCTTTGTTCGTCGAGCATCGCCGCCTGGAAGCGCGGCCACGGGCACATGTAGGTGCAGACCTGCTCACGCGCCCAACCAGCCAGCGTATAGGTCGTAGCCGTCAGCAGGCCGATGAAGACATAGACCTCGGTCGATGCCTCGCCGCGAAAGATCTTGAAGAGCGTGCTGGGGGCATCGACGTAGTAGAAAACCCAGGCGCCACCGGTCGCTGCCGCGATCGCCAGCCACACCAGGTGCTTGAGACCTTTCTTTGCCGCCTTCGCGACCGAAAGCGGCCCGCGATCGAGCCGCATGCGTTCGTTGCGATCACCCTCGATCAGCCGTTCCACCAGCATGAAGAGGTCGGTCCAAACGGTCTGCGGACAGGCGAAGCCGCACCACACGCGACCAAACAGCGATGTCGCCAGGAACAGGCCGAACGCGCCCAGGATGAGGAAGCCGGTGACGAAGTAAACTTCCTGCGGCCACAGCACGATGTCGAAGATCCAGCCGCGCCGGCCGTCGAGGTCGAGCAGGATCGCCTGGTCAGGAGCTCCCGGCCCGCGATTCCAGCGCAACCACGGCACCACGTAGTACATGCCGAGCAGCAGGACGAGCGCGCCCCACTTCACCCATCGCCAGGTGCCCGAGACGGCACGCGGGTAGACCCTGACTCGGGGCGCGTAAAGAGAGGTCTCGCCATCCATTACGCGTCCCCACGCCCTACTTCCCGCCGCCGAGGGCGTGGACGTAGAGGGCCAGCATCTTCATCGTTGCGGGATCGAGACGCTCGCTCCACGCCGGCATGGAGCCGTTTCGCGCGTAGAAGATCGTGCGATAGACACTGTCGCGGTCTCCGCCATACAGCCAGATCCCGTCGGTCAGGTCGGGAGCGCCCATCTCCTGGTTGCCCTTGCCTGTCGCCTGGTGGCAGGCCGCGCACTGATCCTGAAAGAGCTTGGCGCCCTCGGGCGTCGACTTGCCCTTTCCGGACAGGCTCAGGACATGATCGGTGACCGCCGCGACCTGAGCCGCGGTCATCAGCTGGTCGGCGCCGAACCGCGGCATCATGGTCTGGCGCGAGTTGTCGTTGGTATTGCGGATACCGAACTGGATCGTCCTGTAGATCTGGTCGATCTTGCCGCCCCACAGCCAGTCGTCATCGACCAGCGTGGGAAAGCCCTTGCTGCCCGCGCCCCCGGCGCCATGGCACTGCACGCAGCTGGTCTGAAAGGCCGAACGACCGCCCGCCAGCGCGAAGTTGAACAGCTCTGGGTCCTTGCGGATATCCTCGAACGATGCGGTGCGGATGCGATCGACGAACTTGAACCTCCCCTTGGCCTGTTCGCCGAGATCCTGGGTGAGCTGCGTGCGGTTGGTGTATCCCAGCAGGCCTGTCGTATGGCCCGAAAGCCAGGGCCACGACGGATAGAGCACCGCATACACCACAGCGAACACGATGCAGGCGTAGAAAGTATAGACCCACCAGGTCGGCAGCGGCGTGTTCAGTTCCTTGACGCCGTCCCATTCGTGGCCGGTCGTGTCGCGGCCGGTGATGGCGTCTTTTTCAATCTTGGTCGGCATGGTCGGCGCCCTACCGTTCGTCGTTGAGGGGAATGCGCGCGTCGTTCTCGAAGCGCGTACGATTGGCCGGGCGCAGCGCCCAGAACGCGATGCCCAGGCAGATCGCGACGGCCCAAACCGTCCAGAGCGTGGCGAGCATTTCGTGGATGATTTTCATGTCCATGATCATTGCCTCACTGACGCAGCCGTTCCGGGGGGATGTTGCTGATCGGCACCAAGGTGCCCAGCATCTGCAGATAGGCGATCAGCGCATCAAGCTCCGTCACCTGCGGGGACTCACCGTTGAACTTGCCAACGACCGCCTTCGGATATCGCTTGAGCAGGTCCGTCGGATCGGCATCGGGATTGACCTGCGCTTCGAGATCGGCGCGTGCCTTGGCGATCATCTCGTTTGAATAGGGAACGCCCGTCATGCGCAGGGCCTTCAGATGGTCAGCCACGTCGTCGTACTTGAGGGGCCTCTCGGCCAGGAACGGGTAGGCCGGCATGACGCTCTCCGGCACGACCGCGCGGGGCGAAACAAGATGCGCCACGTGCCAGTCGTTGGAATAGCGGCCGCCGACGCGCGCCAGGTCGGGGCCCGTGCGCTTGGAGCCCCACTGGAACGGATGATCGTACATGCTCTCTGCCGCCAGGCTGTAGTGGCCGTAGCGCTCGACCTCGTCCTTGAAGGGCCGGATCTGCTGGCTGTGGCAGAGGTAGCAGCCCTCGCGGGTGTAGATATTGCGGCCCATCTGCTCGAGAGGCGTGTAGGGACGCATGCCCTCCACGCGCTCGATCGTGCTCTCGATCGTAAACAGCGGGATGATCTGGACGATGCCGCCGATCGATACCGTGATCAGCGTCAGCACCAGCATCAGGATTACATTCTTCTCGATCGTCGCGTGACGGAAAATCATCGTATGTCCTCTAGGCCGCAAATACCGTGCGGCCGTCGGTGCCGACCGTCTCCGGTTGGCTCCGCACGGTGCGCCACATGTTGAAGGCCATGAGCAGGCCTCCGCTCAGGAAGAACAGGCCGCCCAGCATGCGAATCGCATAGAAGGGATGCATGGCGGCAACCGACTCGACGAACGAGTACTGAAGGAAGCCCAGCTCGTCGTAGGCGCGCCACATCAGGCCCTGCATGATGCCGCTGACCCACATCGAGGTGATGTAGAGCACGATGCCGACCGTCGCGATCCAGTAGTGCCAGCCGATCAGGCGGGTCGACCACATGGTGGTGCGGCCCCACAGGCGCGGCACGAGGTAGTACATCGTGCCGAAAACGATGAACGCGACCCAGCCCAGCGCACCAGAGTGCACGTGGCCAATTGTCCAGTCGGTGTAGTGGCTGAGCGAGTTCACGGCCTTGATCGACATGACCGGACCTTCGAAGGTCGCCATGCCGTAGAAGCCGACGGCGGTCACGGAGAAGCGCAGGCCGGGATCGGTGCGCAGCTTGTCCCACGCGCCCGACAGCGTCATGAGGCCGTTGATCATGCCGCCCCAGGACGGCATCCACAGCATGACCGAGAAGACCATGCCAAGCGTCTGCGCCCAGTCGGGCAGCGACGTGTAATGCAGGTGATGCGGGCCAGCCCAGATGTACATGAACACCAGGGACCAGAAGTGCACGATCGACAGGCGGTAGGAGTAGACCGGCCGGTTCGCCGCTTTCGGAATGAAGTAGTACATCATGCCGAGGAAGGCGGCCGTCAGAAAGAAGCCGACGGCGTTGTGGCCGTACCACCACTGGATCATCGCATCCTGCACACCGGCCCAGGCGCCGTAGCTCTTGGCGCCACCGAACGACACTGGCATCGCCAGGTTGTTGACGATATGCAGCATCGCGATGGTGACGATGAAGGCGAGATAGAACCAGTTGGCGACGTAGATGTGCGGCTCTTCGCGCTTCAGGACGGTGCCGAGATAGGCGATCAGGAAGGCAACCCAGACGACGGTCAGCCAGGCGTCGGCGTACCATTCCGGCTCCGCGTACTCCTTGCCCTGCGTCACACCGGTCAGGTAGCCGATGGCGGCCGTCAGGATGAAGAACTGGTAGCCCAGCAATATGAACCAGCCGAGCGGAGCGCCGCCGAACAGCCGGGCCCGGCAGGTGCGCTGCACGATATGGAAAGCGGTGCCGATCAGCGCCGTGCCGCCGAAGGCAAAGATGGCAGCCGACGTATGCAGCGGGCGCAATCGGCCGAAGGTCAGGTGTTCGTTGTCGAAGCTGAGCTGCGGCCAGACGAGCTGGGCTGCGATGACGACACCGACCGTGAAGGCGATGACGCCCCAAAACATTGTCAGCACCATCGAGGTGCGGATCACATCCTCGACATAGGATGGGGCCGGACGACGGCCGGGCAACAGGGCAGCTTGGCTGGACATTCGATCTCCCGCGAACTCGTTGCGGGCAATCTAGATAGGACCGCGCGACCTGCCCTTGACGTGGATCAAAGCCAAGGCCGGCGTCCCTCGGCAATTTACGACTTGGCCCGGGAGAAAACG
The DNA here is from genome assembly GCA_903915535.1 of Enhydrobacter aerosaccus. GTDB lineage: Bacteria > Pseudomonadota > Alphaproteobacteria > Reyranellales > Reyranellaceae > Reyranella > Reyranella aerosaccus_C. Next base: position 128 of record CAIWTJ010000147.1, on the reverse strand, counting down.
CCATGCGCGAGACAATCGCCGTCTTTCCAACACCGCAGCCGCATATCCGGCGCGTCCCGGTCGACCGTGCCTGGGTCTGGCTCGCCGCCGGCTGGCGCGACATGGTGTCCGAGCCGCTTCAGAGCCTT
>CAIWTJ010000146.1 GCA_903915535.1 Enhydrobacter aerosaccus | reverse complement strand
GGCACGCGGCAGTTCTTGAAGCGCAGGTGCATGTGGCCGCGCGGCGCGTGGTCCTGGCCGAACACGTGCATCGGCCCCAGGATCTCGAGGCCCGGCGTGCCCATCGGCACGAGGATCTGCGACTGCTGGAACTGCGGCGAGGCCTCGGGGCTGGTCTTGACCATGACGATCATGATCTTGCAGCGCGGATCGCCGGCGCCGGAGATGTAGTACTTCTCGCCGTTGATCACCCACTCGTCGCCCACCAGCTCGGCGCGCGTCTCGATGTTCTTGGCGTCGGAGGAGGCGACGTTCGGCTCGGTCATGGCGTAGGCCGAGCGGATCTCGCCGTTCAGCAGCGGCTTCAGCCACTTCTCCTTCTGCTCGGGCGTGCCGACCTTCTCCAGCACTTCCATGTTGCCGGTGTCGGGCGCGGAACAGTTGAGCGACTCCGACGCGAGCGGATGCTTGCCCAGCTCGGCCGCGATATAGGCGTAGTCGAGGTTGGTGAGGCCGCGGCCGATCTCCGACGTCGGCAGGAAGAAGTTCCAGAGGCCCGCCTTCTTGGCCTTGTCCTTGGCCGTCTGCAGCAGCTCGAGCTGGCCCGGCGCCCACGTCCAGCGATCCTTGCGGCCCTCGCCCAGCCTGAAGAACTCCTCGGTGATCGGCGCCACGTTCTCCTCGATGTGCTTCATCACCGCGTCGAACAGCGGCTGCGCCTCCTTCGACATCGCGAGGTTGTTCAGCTCGGCGTCGAGGTCGGGGCGAGGCGGCTTGGCGGCCGGCTTGTGGGCGGGCGACGGGGCGTTCATGTGGGGTCTCCTCCTGATTTCTGGGGGGAGACTAGACGAGATTGGAGAGGCGCGAAATCGTAGCTGTCGCAATGTCAGGGCGAGTGTGGAGGCTCTTCTAGGACCCTTTTTATTGCCTCATGAATGTTTTCCGGCTGCCGCATACAACGGTCAATGAAGGTTTCGACAGCTCGGCCGTAGACGCGAGGCATAGCGTAGGCGGCGACGCTCTCGTTAATGCGCCGAACTAGTATGTTCGGATTGGCGTCTATTGTCCGTTGGATCACATGCTTGGATCGGCTGGCGGTGAATACACTGCGGGGCGATATACGCCCGCGACGGGATCATATCGTCGATAGCACGTGCACTTATAGGAGCTGGGCATGATGCAGGCGCTCGAGGTCTACAAGGACTGACGCGCTCTCAGACGAGCCTGTACTGCCTCTGGAAGAACGCGGAGTGCAGGCCGCCCTTGGGCGGGGTGGCGGCGATGTGCTGCGTGACCTGCGTGTCGTCCGAGGCGTTGCCGGCCACCATCAGCATCAAATGGTTCACCGGCATGGTCCTGAGCGTGCCGCGCTTCAGCAGCTCCTCGAAGATCTCTTCCGGCCGGCCTTCGGGAACGGCGATCCAGTAGCGCAGCGCCTTCAGCATGCTCTGCGTCGCGGCGTCGTGGCTGCGGTAGTCGCCGGCGACATAGTGCGTGCCCAGCGTCTCGATGCGGGCGATGCAGATCGGCTCGCCCGCGGCTGCCGGGTCCTCGGCGCTATGGTCGGTGTGCAGGCCGTGCGGCTGCGGCACCGTGAATTTGCCGTAGGCGTAGTGGCCCTTGCGATAGCGCGCCCGCGGTACGAGCACGCCCATCAGCAGGTCGACGTCGTCGTTGTAGAGGTGCGCGTAATACGCCATCGCGTCGGCGGTCGGGCCGCCCACTTTCTCCTCGTACCAGCGGTCGTCGATGGTGACGGTTTGCACGTCGTCGAACCGCTTGGCGTATTCGTGGATCTCCAGGGCCGCCGTCGGGCGGAAGCGGGCGATCGGGATCGGCAGCCGGGTCTGCGCGTCGCGGTCGTTGAACGTTTCGTGCAGGCGCTCGAGGAGCGCCCAGTCGCCCGCCGGGAACGCGAGCGGCTCCAGGATCTTCAGGTGGGGCGTGAGCGCCGCCCACGCCGCGTGAAGGGGTGTCATCGCTTGCTCCCCTAGCCTCCCACCTCACCCTGAGGAGCATCGCGCAGCGATGCGTCTCGAAGGGTGGGCCACAAACAAGGTGCTCGTTCCCATCCTTCGAGACGGCCGCTGCGCGGCCTCCTCAGGATGAGGTTGAGCCCTAGAACAGTCCGACGATCTTGCCGGTCGAATCGATGTCGATCGAGTTGGCGGCCGGCACCTTGGGCAGGCCGGGCATGGTCATGATGTCGCCGCACACCGCGACCACGAACTCCGCGCCCGCCGACAGCCGCACTTCGCGCACCGCGACCACGTGGTCGACCGGGGCGCCCTTGGCGTCGGGGTTGGTCGAGAAGCTGTACTGCGTCTTGGCGATGCAGACCGGCACCTTGCCGAAGCCCATCGCCTCGAAGGAGGCGAGCTGGTCGCGCACCGCCTTCGGCACGGAGATGTCGCTCGCGCGATAGATCTCCTTGGCGATGGTGCGGATCTTCTCCACCAGCGGCATGTCGTCGGGATAGAGCAGCTTCATCTTGCTCTTGCCCGCGTCGATCACCTTCACGACCGCGCGCGCGACGTCGGCCGCACCCTTGCCGCCCTCGGCCCAGTGATCGGCCATCACCGCCTCGACGCCCAGCTTGGCGCAGGCGGACTTGACCAGCGCGATCTCGGCGTCGGTGTCGGCGCTGAAGCGGTTGATCGAGACGACCGGCTCGAGGCCGAACTTCTTCACGTTCTCGACGTGGCGCTGCAGGTTGGCCATGCCGGCCTCGAGCGCCTTCAGGTTCTCGACCTTGAGATCTTCCTTCTTCACGCCGCCGTGCATCTTCAGCGCGCGGATGGTGGCCACGAGAACGACCGCGTCCGGCATCAGGCCGGTCTTGCGGCACTTGATGTCGATGAACTTTTCTCCGCCGAGATCGGCGCCGAAGCCCGCCTCGGTCACCACGTAATCGGCGAGCTTGAGCGCCGTCGTCGTGGCCAGCACCGAGTTGCAGCCGTGCGCGATGTTGGCGAACGGGCCGCCGTGGATGAAGGCGGGCGTGCCTTCGAGCGTCTGCACGAGGTTGGGCGAGAGTGCGTCCTTCAGCAGGACGGCCATCGGGCCGTGCGCCTTGAGCTCGGACGCCTTGATCGGCTTACGGTCGCGCGTGTAGGCCACGATGATGTTGCCCAGGCGGGTCTTGAGGTCCTCGAGGTCCTTGGCGAGGCAGAAGATCGCCATGACTTCCGACGCGACGGTGATATCGAACCCGTCCTCGCGCGGAAAACCGTTGGCGACGCCGCCCAGCGACGAGGTGATCTGGCGCAGGCTGCGGTCGTTCATGTCGACGACGCGGCGCCAGGCCACGCGGCGGCCGTCGATGCCCAGCGCATTGCCCCAGTAGATGTGGTTGTCGATCAGCGCGGACAGGAGATTGTGCGCCGCCCCGATGGCGTGGAAGTCGCCGGTGAAGTGGAGGTTGATGTCCTCCATCGGCACGACCTGGGCGTAACCGCCGCCCGCCGCGCCGCCCTTCATGCCGAACGAGGGTCCCAGCGACGGCTCGCGCAGGCAGAGCATCGCCTTCTTGCCGATGTGGCAGAGCGCGTCCGTGAGGCCCACGGTCGTCGTTGTCTTGCCTTCGCCGGCGGGCGTGGGCGAGATCGCGGTGACCAGGATCAGCTTGCCGTTCGGCTTGGACTGCAGCGACTTTATGTAGTCCATCGAGACCTTGGCCTTGAAGTGGCCGTAGGGATCGAGGTTCTCGGGCGCGATGCCGAGCTTCTCCTTCGCGAGCTCCATGATCGGCCGCTTCCTGGCCTCCTGCGCGATCGCGATGTCTGACTTCGGGCTCGTATGCTGTGACGCGGGCATGACTGTTTCCTCTCTTCAAATTCTTTTCCTCCCCCGTCTCGGGGGAGGTGGCGCCG
>CAIWTJ010000145.1 GCA_903915535.1 Enhydrobacter aerosaccus | reverse complement strand
TTGTTGGTGATCAGGAACGGAATGCGGTTGGCGCCGGTGACCTGCTGCATCTCGAGCTTCACGCCCAGGGCCTTGGCGACCATGCCGGCCAGTTCGATGTCGAAGCCTTCGGCCTCGCGCTGGGCGTTCTGCGAGCCCATCGGCGGCACGTCGAGCGGCGTGGCGATGCGCACCACGCCTTTCTTCAGGATATCCTCGAAGGCGTCGGCCCTGGCCGCGGTGCCGGTGAAGGCCGCGAGCGAAAGGGCCAACAGGCCCGCAATGATGCGTTTCATGATTTGCTCCCCCAATGTCCCTATTTCGGCATCGATCTTGAATGAGGCACCAGCGGAGTGGAAGCCCGGAGAAAGCCATGACCGCACCAATCGACATCTCGATGCCGCTGCCGGGCGCTGCGTTCGGCGCCACGGTACGGCTGTCCCGGCCGCTCGGCGAAACGATGCCGGAGGGCCTGCCGCAGGTGCTGGCCGATGCGGGCGGGCTGCTCTTGATCCCGGGCCTGGGCGAGATCACCGCGGCGCCGCAGCTCCTGGTGAAACTCAGCTATCTCTTCGGTCCCGAGGTTGAGGACTACCGCCGGCTGCTCACACGGATGATCCTGGCGCACGACGAGGTTCCGGAAATCTTCCAGGTGACCAACATGGTACCGAATTTCCGGCGCCCTCCGGACCCGCCGTCGCCGCTCCTCACGCCGGACGGCAAATTCCCCGTCCAGTATCCGCAGCGCGAGGGCTGGCATACCGACCAGAGCTATCGCCGGCCGCCACCAGACATCTCGCTCTTCTATGCCGTGCTGCCCGTCGACCGCAAACGCGGGCAGACGCTCTTTGCCTCGGGCACGCTCGCCTACGACGCGCTGCCGGCGCATCTCAAGGAGCGGATCGCCTCCCTGGAAGGTCTGCATGCGCAACCTGGTTCGGGGCGCGATCGCGCCTCCGCGCTTGCCGGAAAGACGCCAGGTCCTTTCGCGCCGCACGAGCGGTCGCGGCCGCAGCCGGTCGTGCGCACTCATCCTGTCACCGGCCGTAAGGCGATCTATCTCTGCGAGGCGAGCCAGATGGATTGGTTCGAGGGACCGTTCGTCGGGATGGAACCGGGGCCGCATGGCGAAGGAGCGAAGCTGCTCGACGAGGTGATGACTCACTACACGCGTCCGGAGTTCGTTTACGTCCACGAATGGACCGAAGGCGACGTGCTGGTGTGGGACAATCGTTGCCTGATCCATACGGCGACCTGGTACGACGCCGACCGGGAGAAGCGCATGATGTGGCGCACCACCGTCCGCGGCAATCCCGGTGCGATTTACGAAGGCGAGAAGAAGAGCTGGATTCCCGAGGCTGAGGCCGCCCAATAGGGCGACTCAGGATCGCTGCGGCTGCCGTCATATGCAATTTTGGCGAGCAATGACAGCCTCGACCCTGCTACCCTGCGCACCACGACGCTGATCAAGGGGGGATCCATGATCTTTGTGAAGGTTCAGGCGCCAGCCGGACGCAATATCTACGTTGGTGGCGATTACGAGAACAGCAAGGGCTTGGCGCCGGTGACGATCATCCTCGCCGCCGGATCACATACGTTCGAGACGGTCTTCAGCAATGCGGTGGACTTTCGCGCCCAGGTACAGGATGTGCCGGACGGAACGAACCTGAAGATCTCGTTGGACCCCGTGTCGCCGCCGGAGCCCATCTGATGCGTCGCGCCGCTCTGTTCCTGTTGCTATCCGTGATGCTCGCGGCGTGCGACTACCCGGTGCGCAATCAGGCGCTCACCAGCGCGAATGCCCAGGCCAAATACGAATTGAAATATTTGCCCGATGGCGACGACACCCTCGTCATCGTTACCGCGTCCGGCGGCGGAACCCGGGCGGCGGCGCTCGCAATGTCGGTCCTCCAGGCAATGGACCGGATCAAGCTGCCGTCGGGGCAAAGTCTCACCGACAAGGTGGACATCGTCTCCTCGGTATCGGGCGGCAGCGTCACCGCCGGATATTTCGCGCTCTACGGCAAGGACGGCTTCGATACGCTCGAAAGCTCCTTCCTCCGCAGAGATGGCATGTCGCCATTGATCGGCAGTATCCTCAACCCGTTCAGCCTTGCGGTGTTGTCGACACCTTCGAAGGAACGGATCGACCTGCTGATCGACTATCTCGACCGTCAGCTCTTCCAGGGCAAGACCTTCGAGGATCTGGTCCAACGTCGGCGCCGGCCTTACCTGATCCTCAATGCCGCCGACATGGTGGAAGGCGTGCCCTTTCCCTTCACTACCTACACGATGAACCTGTTGTGCAGCGATCTGGGCACGATGAAACTTTCGACCGCCGTGGCCGCTTCAGCGGCCTTTCCGGTCGCCCTGTCACCCGTGACGCTGAAGAACTATTGCACCCCGAGCGCGCCCGGCAGGGCACCGGGGGTGAGGGATGCGCTGCAGAGCAGCTGGTACGTCAATCCCTCGCGCGTGGCCTGGGCGAGAGCCGCCTCCGCCTATGCCTCGGGCAGCAAACAGTACATCCATCTGCTGGATGGCGGCATCGCCGACAATCTGGGGGTTGCCGAGCCGTACCGCATGCTGACCGGTGGCGACAACACGCTCGACCTCATCAACGACATGGGCCAGGGCAAGATCAAGAAAGTCGTCTTCGTCATGGTGAACGCCCGGAGCTTCAAGCCATCGGGTCTCGACAGTAGTCCGGAAACCCCAGGCCTTCTGGACATGGCGTTGGGGTCGGTCGACTCGTCGATCGACCGCGCGACCTTCAGCACGGCGGAGCGGCTGCGCACGTTGCTTCTTGCCGAACTCGAGCAGTTCGCCACCCAGGCGCAGGATCCGAAGCTCAAGGCGAATTTGCGGGCGGTTGCCCGGAACACGACTTTCCTTCCGGTCGACTTCGACGGCATCAGGGACGAAAAATGCCGGCAGGCCTTCCACAGTATTGCAACGAGCTGGTCACTCTCCGGGGCGGAGATCGATGCCCTGAAGAAGGTGGGCGGCGCGCTGCTCGGCAACGATCAGGACAAGGTGGCGAGAGACAATTTCGCCAAGATGTTGAAGGACGTCGGTGGGCACGTGGATGGGCAGCTCCCCACCATCGAAGACGCCTGTCGCACCGTTCAGGGTGCCGGTTAGCGGGACGGTGTCGTCACCGTCCGCTCCGACGACCACGGGAAGTTCACGTATTGGTCGCGGGTGTCGTAGCAGATGTTGCCGTACATCCTGAGATAGGCGGCGCGTCTTGCCGGATCGGCATAGACCGCCGCGGGGTCGGCGAGGTCGGCTTCGTATTTCGCGATATTTTCGAGCGAGAGCGCGGTGGGCAGGATGTCCATCGCCTGCGGAATACTCTTGCCCTCCAGCCAGTCGGCGCCGTGCTGGCCCATGGCATAGCCGAAGATCGGTGACGCCAGGCTGATGCTGGCCTTGTACGGTCCGCCCTTCTTGATCTCCGTGACGGCCTCGGGCTCGCCGTCGATGCCGCCCAGGAACTGATCGGGTCGCGCCTTGCCCGCGGCGCGCAGGGCGCTGAGCGCGCCGAGCACGACCGTATCCGCGCCCAGCACGACATCGACGCTGGGATGGGCCAGCAGGATGGTGCGCATGGCGGCGGCACCGCCCTCGTTGTTCACGGTCTGCGGCGAGAGGTCGGCCACGATCTCCGCGCCGGGAATGGATTTCAGAGAATCGCGCATTGCCACGAAGCGCGGCGCCAGGAACTGCAGGCTGTCGTGCGTCAGGAGGACGACCTTGGCCTTGCCGCGCAGTTTGGTGCGGATGTAGACGGCCGCGGCATCGCCCAGCACCTTTCCGGTCAGATACTGCGGTGCGTTGAGAATGGAGGTCGCAGGCGGCGGCACCACCGTGCCGACATAGGCGCCCGACCAGATGACCTGTTGCAGGCTCCGGCTGAGTGACGGTGGATCGACGGGGGCCGCCACCACCGCGCCGACAGCGGCAAGGCGAAAGCCTTGTACCTGCTCGATCATTTTCCGGGAGTCATTGCCGGCCAGCAGCACCCGATATTCGAGGCCCCGATCCTTGGCCGCGAGGGAGAGACCGCGGGAGACGCCCTGCATGAACTGGCGCTCGTTGTCCTGCGCGAAGCCCAGTATCTTCTGAAGCCCGGGCGGGGCGGTACAGGCGGGAGCGGCCGCATTGAAGGGCGGAAATACTGTCGGCGCGGTGATGCCTGGCGGACCATCCTGAGCCATCGAAGCGGCAGCGCTCGCGGCAAGCACGCAAATCGAGAGGACTGCCACCGACATCTTCATGCCGGAAGTGTATCAGGCGGAGGGGAGGGGGAACACCAATCGTGCGCCCATCCCGGGGTCGCGCGCGAGATATTCGACTTCGGCCCGCAGCGTGCCCGCCATCGCCGTGACCAGCCGGGTACCGACACCTGTTCCCTTTACGATGCCGCCCTGACGCCCAACGCCGTCATCTTCAACCACGAGCTCTGCGCGCCCGCCCGGCAACGCTTTCAGACGCACGCGCACTTCGCCGCTGCGGTCCGGATATGCATATTTGAAGGCATTGGTGACCCACTCCGTGACCACGACGCCCAGATTTACACTGGCGTCGGTCGCCAGCTTCAGTGGTTCGAGATCGTACCGAAGCCACGCGCCCAAGCCTTCGTTGCGCATCGATGTCGAGAGCTGGTCGAGCAGGCCGGACAGGTATTCGTCGAGATCCACGAAGCGGACGTCGCCCGCCCTGTAGAGGCGCTTGTGGACCGAAGCGATGGCGAAGATGCGCGCGTAGGTCTCGTCCAGGGCGTCTTTGGCGGCCCGGTCGGTGAGGGCGTTACCCTGCAGCTTCACGAGCGAGGCCACGAGCGACAGGCTGTTGGCGACGCGGTGATTGACCTCGGCGAGCAGGACTTCGGCATGGTCGCGCGCCTTGGCGAGATCCGCGGTGCGCGACTGCACGCGCTCTTCGAGGCCGGAAGCAAGGCGGCGGACTTCGTCGCGTGCCTGCGCGATTTCGGTCGTGTAGCGGGCCACCGTGATCACGGCACCGCCGACGACCAGCACGATGACCAGGCCGCCCAGGAGCGAGATCAGGCGCAGCCTCGCTGCGTTCTCTTTTTGCTCGCCGACGCCTGCTGTCAGGCGCCCGTCGGCGGTGCGAATGATGCCCGACAGGAAGACGTTGGCTTCGTCCATCAGGGCCTTGCCGCGATTGGTGCGCAGCAGCGCGAGCGCTTCCTCGTCGCGACGGTCCTCCTTCAGGCTGACCGTCTGGTCCATTTCCGCGAACTTCGCGTCAACCACGGCGGAGAGCCGTTGCAGCATCGGCGCCGTTTCGGGGTAAGGGCGCAGCAGCTGCTGCAACCGGTCGAACTGGCGGCGAGCCGACGCCTTGGCATTGTCGAAGGGCGCGAGATAGATTTCGTTGCCGCTCACGAGAAAGCCGCGCTGGCTCGATTCGGCTGCTTCCAGACCGCTCCGCAGCTCCACAGCGGCGCTGCGCGTATCGCGGGCCTCGATCACGTCATCGAAATAGACCTGAGCACGCTCGTTCAGCCAGATCGTCGTCCCCACGATCGCCAGCAGCGTCATGAGGCCGATGGCGAGCAGGATGACGGAGATCTGGACGACGAGGCGGGTCGAAATGGGCATGGCGTGAGGCTCTCAATAGCACAGCCGCGCCGATGCTTCCTATTGTTCGAGACCGTTCACTTCGAGCACGGAAGCGCGTTCATCTCGGGGCCGAGATCGTGCGGCGGCGGAACCTGGGAGAGCGACGTCACGTCAGGCGACAGGGCCCAGGCGAACGCCCGCTTCAGACGCGAGCAGTATTCCGGATCTTCGTTGCGCCGCTGTGCCTCACGGTTGGCGAATTCCGTGACGAGCACATCCATATTGAGGCGCCGCTTGGCGGCGATGGCCTTGATTTCGACGGCGTTTGCGGAGAGATCGCCGCTGAACTTGGCCAGCACGTCGCCATATTCCTTGCTGAACATGCGGCTTCCGTCGGCGTTCTGGCAGGACAAAGTGCCCACGGCCAGCTCCTGCTGCATCATGCGCGCATTATACGTGGCGAGAGACTGTTCGTCGTAACAAAGCTGCTTGTTGGTCGATGGGGCGACTTGCGCGACCTTCATCTGGTAGTCGGGTGCGGGCTTTTTTTCCGCGAGAGGTTTGGGAGCGCATGCGGCGAGCGCGAGGGACAGGACGAGACCTGCGGCAAACATGGGTTTCATTGTCATCGGAGCCTAACGCTCGGTCGTCGTGCGGGTTCCCCCTCAATGCAGGACGGCGCTGAGAAAGGTCTCGAGTTCGGGAGTTGCAGGCTTGCCGAGGGTTTCGGCGGCGGGGCCCTGCTCCCAGATCTTGCCGTGGTGCATGAAGACGACCCGGTTGGCAACCCGCCGGGCGAAGCCGATCTCGTGGGTCACCAGCATCATGGTCATGCCGTCGCGCGCCATCTCCTCCAGGGTCTTCAGGACCTCGCCGACCAGTTCGGGGTCGAGCGCCGAGGTGATCTCGTCGAAAAGCATCAGGGTTGGCTGCATCGCCAGCGACCGGGCGATTGCCACCCGCTGCTGCTGGCCGCCCGAGAGCTGATCGGGATAGGCGTCGATCTTCTCGGCCAGCCCCACCTTGCGAAGCACCGATTCCGCGAGCGCGCGTGCCTCGGCGGGCGCCACGCCCTTCACGACCTTGGGGGCGAGCGTGATGTTCTTCTCCACGCTGAGATGGGGGAAGAGGTTGAAACTCTGGAACACGATGCCGACGTGCTGGCGCAGCTTGCGCAGGTCGGTGTTGGGATCGTTCACCTTGGTGCCTTCGAACGAGACGCTGCCACCCTGGATCGGCTCCAGGCCGTTCACGCAACGCAGCATCGTGCTCTTACCGGAGCCCGAGCGGCCGATGATGGCGATGATCTCGCCTTTCTCGACGGTGAGGGAGACGCCGTTCAGCACCTGGTTCTGGCCGTAGCGCTTCACCACGTCCTTCAGTTCAACGAGCGACATGCAGCCTCCGTTCGAGACGCCGCGATACCTGCGTCAGCGGGAAGCAGAGCGCAAAGTAGAGGGCGGCCACGGTGAGATAGACGGTGAAGGGGCGGAAGGTGACCGCCGTCGTGAGCTGGCCCTCGCGGGTCAGCTCGACGAAGCCGATGACGGCGGCCAGCGAGGTATTCTTGATAAGCTGCACCAGGAAGCCGACGGTGGGCGGGATGCCCAGCCGGACCGCCTGCGGGATGATGATGCAGCGCAGCTGCGCGCCGATACCGAGGCCGAGCGAGGCGCCGGCCTCCCACTGGGTCTTCGGGATCGCCTGCAGACAGCCGCGCCAGATCTCGCCCAGGAAGGCGCCGGCATAGATCGAATAGGCGGCGGCCGCCGCGATCCACGGCGAGACCTCGACGCCCACGATCGACAGGCCGAAGAAGAACACGAAGAGCCAGGCCAGCAGCGGCGTGCCCTGCACGACGTGCACATAGACAGTGCCGATCCATCGCAGGGGCGCCATGGCGGAGACGCGCAGGAGCGCCACCGACAGGCCGACGATCCCGCCACCGATGAACGCGATCGCCGTCAGCGCCAGGGTCCAGCGCATGGCCGCGACCAGGTAGAGCACGTCGTTGAGGGTGAAATCCCGGATCATCGGCTGCTCTTGGGGCGCGCGAACACGAGCTGGTAGAGCGCGGCAAACAGCAGGCGGAACACAAGGGCCAGCACCAGGTAGGCAGCGGCCACGAGGATATAGACCTCGAAGTCGCGGAACGTGCGCGACTGGATGATCGACGCCATGTGGAAGAGATCCTGCGCCGAGATCTGCGACACGACGGAGGTGGCCAGCATCAGCAGCACGAACTGGCTGGCGAGCGCGGGATACATCAGCTTCAACGCAGGGAAGATGATGACGTAGCGGAAGATCTGCGGGCCGCTCAGTCCCAACGACTGGCCTGCCTCGATCTGCGAGCGTGGGATGGCTTCGAGGCCGGCGCGGATGATCTCGATCGAATAGGCGCCGAGATTGATCGACAGCGCCAGCATGGCAGCCGTCGCGGCGTCGAACTTGATGCCGGCACTCGGCAGGCCGAAGAAGATCAGGAAGAGCTGCACGATCAGCGGCGTGTTGCGGATCGCCTCGACATAGACGGCCACGGGACGCCGCAGCCAGCCGGGGCCATAGACGCGGGCCGCCGCGCCCGAGATGCCGATGATCAGGCCGCTCATCATGGTCACGATCGAAAGCTCGAGCGTCAGCAAGAGCCCGTCGAGCAGCAGGTCGGAGGCGGCGAAGACGTCGCGGAACTGAAACGTGTAGTTCATCAGCGCCGCTCGCTACGCGGATCGAGCGCGTCCTGCAATCCGTCGCCCAGGAAATTGAAGGCGATCACGGTCAGGAAGATCAGCAGGCCGGGCCATACCGCGAGAGATGGCGCTTCCTGCAGCAACTCCTGTGCGCCGGTCAGCATGTTGCCCCAGCTCGCTGCCGGCGGCTGGGTGCCGAGGCCCAGGAAGGACAGCGTCGATTCGAGCAGGATCAGACCGCCGATCGACATGCTGGTGGCGACCACCAGGGAGCCCATGGCATTGGGCAGGATGTGACGCAGCATGATGCGGACGGGGCGGGCGCCGAGCGCGCGGGCCGCGCGGGCGAAATCGCGCTCTTTCAGCGATAGCGTCTCGGCGCGCACCAATCGCGCCACCGTCGTCCAGCCGGTCAGCGCCACGATGAAGACGATACGGTAAAGCGCGAAAGTCTCGGACTGAGCGGTGTCGAGGGAGATGCCGAGCTTGCGCGGGTCGATGGCGGCCAAGACGATCAGGAGCGGCAAGAGAGGCAGCGCGATCACGCCGTCGGTGAGCCGCATCAGTACGCTGTCGAGACGGCCACCGAGATAGCCCGATACCACGCCGATCAGCGCCCCCAGGATCGCGGAGAGGACCGCGCCCGCGATGCCGACCAGGAGCGAGACGCGTCCACCGTCGAGCAGTCGCTGGAAGAGGTCGCGGCCGAGATCGTCGGTGCCGAGCCAATAGTGCGCCGACGGCGCTTCGAGCCGGTGATGAAGATCCGTCATCGAAGGATCGATACCACGCAGTTGGGCAATCCAGGGCGCTGCGAGGGAGAGGATCAACAGAAGAACGATGAAGACAAGCGACACTTCCGCGAGGCGATGGCGCAGGAAGCGGCGCCAGAGCAGGCGCGTGGGGCTGGGGGCGACACTCATGCGTGGTCCACGATAGAGACGCGCGGATCGACCGCGACGAGGGCGAGATCGGCCAGCAGGTTGCCGACAATGGTGGCGAAGGTTGCAAGCAGCAGTCCGACCAGCGCCAAGTTGAAGTCGTTGGTCTGGATAGCCTGATAGATCGTGGCGCCCATCCCCGGCCACGCGAACATGGTTTCGGTGATCATGGCACCCGAGAACAGCGAACCGAAGGAAAGTGCCAGGATCGTGAGTACGGGCGCGAGTGCATTGGCGAAGGCGTGGCCGAGCAGCACGCGCCGCTCGGACGCGCCCTTCGCCCGCGCGGTGCGCACATAGTCCTGGCGCAACACCTCGATCATGGCGCCGCGCATGAAGCGTGTGTAGATGCCTAGCTGGATGATGGCGAGCGTTGCCACCGGCAATGCCGCGAAGCGCACGTTCTGGCCGACCGCGGCAAGGAACGAGGTGCCGGCGCGCGGGTCGGCCATGCCGCCTGCCGGCAGCCAGCCGAGCTTCACGGCGAAGAGCGAGATCAGCAGCAGGGCGAGCCAGAAGGTCGGCGCCGAGATGCCGGCGAAGCAGAACAAATTGACCATGTAGTCGGCCTTGCTGCGCGGCCGCGCCGCGACCCAGACGCCGAGCGGCAGCGCGATGGCGGTCGAGATCACGAAGGCGAGGCCCGCGAGTTCGAGCGTGTTCAGGAGCCGCGGCCACAGGATCGCCAGCACTGGGCGGTTGAGCGAGCGCGAGTAACCGAAATTGCCGCTCAGCGCCTGCTGTGCCCAGGCGAGGTAGCGCTCGAGCAGGGGGCGGTCGACGCCGTAGAGTTCGCGCAGGCGCTTGGCGTCCTCGCTCGTCATCCTGGGATTGCCCGAGACCAGCATGTCGATCGGGTCGCCCGGCATCAGGCCGATCAGCAGGTAGACGATGAAGCTCATGATCACGAGCGTGATCACGATCTCGGCGGCGCGCGAGGCGAGATAGCGGCCCATCCGTCAGTCCTGCCAGCGCCAGGTTTCGATCCACTGGGACGTGCTGCCCTGGTGGCCGGTCGGCACGATGCCTTTGAGCGGCTTGGGGATCACGAACGAGTCGACGCGGAAATACATCGGCAGCACGGGCAGGTCGTCGGCATAGAGCCGCAGGATATCTGCGAAGAAAGCCTTGCGCTTCAAGGGATCGAGTTCGCGCTCCGCGCCGTCCAGCGCCTTGTCCATTTCCGGATTGCGGTAGCCCGGGTAGTTCTGGCCGCTGCAGTTATTGTCTGCCGTTGGGATCTCCGTCGAATGCAGCGTCGTGCGCGGCACGCTCTCCGGGCTCGTGACCCAGGCGTAGAAGGCGAGGCTGTCGAACTTGCGGCACCTCAAATCGGCAAAGTAGATGCGGGCCGGAGCGGCTTTCAGGCGTAGTTCGATCCCGACGCGGCGCAGTTCGCTCTGAAGGACCTGGGCCACCTGGTCGTTGATGCGGTTGCCGCTGGCAAATGCAAGGACGAGTGACAGGCGCTCGCCCTTCGCATTCTGGCGTATCCCATTCGCGACCTCCTTGAAGCCGGCCTCATCCAGCAACCGGCGTGCCTCGGCGGGATCGTAGTCGTAGTGACGTGCCGAGGGGCTGAACATCTGGTCGAGCGGGTTGACGTTGCCATCGGCCACCGGCTGCTTGCCGTGAAACAGCGTGTCCGAGATCGTCTTGCGGTCGATCGCCATCACGATCGCGCGCCGCACCCGGATGTCGGCGAGCAGGGGATTGTCGAGCTTGACGTCGATGTGGCCGTAGGTGAGCGACGGTTTGAAGACGACATTGTACTTGTCGCCATGGCGCTGCTCGAAGGCCAGGGCCTGGCTGAAGGCGAGGCCGCTTTCGCCCGGCACATAGTCGACATTGCCCGACAGCAGGTTGGCTTCGAGAGACGAGGAATTCTCGAAGAACTTGATCAGGATGCGCCGGAACTGCGGCGGCTGGCCGGTCCAATGCGGGTTGCGCTCGAGCGCGATGCGGGTGCCGGGAACCACTTCGACGACGCGATAGGGGCCGAAGGCGAGGCCGGGATTCGCGGGATCGGCATCGTAGGTCGTGCGCAGGCGGTACTGCGACGGATCGGCGTCGAAAAGTGGCTTCTCGACGTGGGCGGACAGCGGCAGGAAGTCGAGGACGTTGTAGTCGAAGGTGACGCGATCCTTCGTCAGCGTGAAATGCCGGTCGTCCTTGCTCTCGAACTTGACGATGCGCCGATACTCTTCGGTCGACGGCACGCCGCTCTTGGGATGTTTGCCGACGTCGATCGTGAACTGGAAGTCACGGGCCGTGAGCGGCCTGCCGTCGGCCCAGTTCATCGGCTTCAGCTCGATGTCGATCTCCATGCCCTTCCTGACGGCCCCCTTGTCGTCGGGCGGCAGGTCGACGACGCGGGCGCGCCCGTTCTCCACAGTCGGAAGTTCGGTGCAGACGAAGCAGGCCAGCTTCCAGTTGGCGTCGTAGGCACTGAGCGGCCGCTCGGTCATGGCGTTGATGAACGCACCGGCCAGAGACGAATTGAGGAAGGGGTTGAGGGTGCCCGGCGAGCTGTTCATGCCGATCACCAGCTCGTCTGCGGCGTAAGCCGGAGATGCCAGGACGAGGAATGCAAGCGACAGAAGGCGGCGGATCATCTCCGCCGCACCCTAAAGCGGGCTTACCGGCCTGTCAGCCGCGGCGCGGGCGGGCGGCCGCCGTGGTTGGCGGACCACTGCTCGG
This sequence comes from Enhydrobacter aerosaccus, assembly GCA_903915535.1. GTDB lineage: Bacteria > Pseudomonadota > Alphaproteobacteria > Reyranellales > Reyranellaceae > Reyranella > Reyranella aerosaccus_C. Next base: position 2,307 of record CAIWTJ010000145.1, on the reverse strand, counting down.
GGGCCTCGAGGAAGGCGCGGGTCTCGGCGAGGCCCTTCTCGTCGAAATACTTACCCTTTTGGGCGGCTTCCAACGCGTCCCACCAGGTGGCGAGAGCGTGAAGTTTCACACCGGCCACGGCCAGTGTCTCGACGCTCTGCGGGAAGATGCCGTAGTGGAAGACCACGAAGCAGTCGGTGACCTTGGCCTCGGCCTTCTTGAGCGCATCGATGAAGACCAGCTTGCTGCCGCCGTCGGTCGCCAGGTCCTCGACCAGCAGGACCCGCTTGCCGGGCTTCAGCTCGCCTTCGATCTGGGCCATGCGGCCGAAGCCCTTGGGCTGCTTGCGGACGTAGACCATGGATTTCTTGGCCAGCGCCGCCAGGAACGCGGCGAACGGGATGCCGGCGGTCTCGCCGCCCGCGACCACGTCGATCTTGCTCCAGCCGATCGACTTCTCGATCGCCTTGAAGGCGTGCTGCATGATCTTTGCGCGCGCTTCGGGGAACGAGATGATCTTGCGGCAGTCGATGTAGACCGGGCTCGCCCGGCCCGATGTGAAGATGTACGGGTTGTCCGGCCGGCAGTGGATGGCCTCGATCTCGAGCAGCAGGCGCGCGGTCTCCCGAGCCTCCGGCGTGCCTGTGGTATTCGCCGAAATAGCCTTACCATTCAACTTACTAGACGCCGGCTTTAAAGCTGGTGCAATCGCCGCCGGTTTGACTTTTTTGACCGTCGCCATGCTGCTTTTCCCCCGCGCCGCTTGCGACAAAATGACGGGCGAGTGTTTAGCGTTCATCCACAGGACCGGCAAGGGTTCGGGCGGAATGAATTACAGTTCTGCGACCCTAATTTTCGTCAGTTTCTGAAGAGGACCTACTGGCGCCGCCCGCGACCGGGAGATGCCAGCCGCGGTAGATCGCCATCAGGCGCAGGAAAAGGCACAGGGCGGCGCCAAGCAAGGCGACCGGCAGGGGCGGCAGGCCCAACCAGAAGCCCAGCGCGATCGATCCCGCGCCCGCCAGGGCCGCCACCTCATAGAGCTCGGATCGGAGCACGCTGGGCACCTGGAGGGTCAGGAGGTCGCGCGCCACGCCGCCCCCGATGCAGGTGATCATGCCCAGGATGGCGGCCATGGCGGGCTCCAGCCCATGCGCCAGGGCCTTCTGGGTGCCGGTCACGGCGAACAGGCAGAGGCCCGCCGCGTCGAACAGCTGGACCGGCCGCTTCAGCCGGGCGATGGGCTCGGAGGCGACAAAGGCGAGCAGGCCGGCGGCCGCCGCCACCGCGAGATAGCGCCAATCGGAGATCGCGACCGGCGGCACCGCGCCGATCAGCAGGTCGCGCGCCAGGCCGCCCGCGACCGCGGCCGCCCAGGCCACGACCAATACGCCGAACAGGTCGAGCCGGTGACGCACCCCCTGTGTCGCGCCGCTGATGGCGAAGACGAAGGTGGCGCCGAGATCGATCGCGTCGAACAACATGCCGGCACTTTATGGCAGAGTGCCGGCCCCCAAGGGAGAGATCATGGCACTGAACGACACCCGCGCCGGCCGCCTCCTGCTCGCCCGGCGCCGCCTATTGGCGTCCATCGCCGCAGGTATCCTGCTGTTCGCGGTGCTGCCCGATCACATGCGCCTGGTGACGCGGATCCTGATGGGCTGGGACCTTACCGCGCTGATCTATGTTGGCTTCGCCTTCGTGATGATGGCGCGGTCGACGGTCGAGACCTGCCACAACCGGGCCGAGCTCTACGACGAGTCGGACTGGGTGATCGTGATGCTGGTAGTGCTGAGCGCGGCGGCGAGCTTTGCCGCGATCTTCACCGAGCTGGCGATCCTGAAGAAGGCGCCAGACACGCCCGTCCTGGCCATTGCCGTCACCGGACTGACGGTGATCCTGTCATGGACCTTCACCCACATGATGTTCACGCTTCACTACGCCAATCTCTATTACAAACCCGAGAAGAAGGGCCATTCGGGCGGCCTGGAGTTCCCCGGCAAGCGCGATCCCGATTACGGCGACTTCGCCTATTATGCCTTCGTCATCGGCTGTGCCGCGCAGACGGGCGACGTGAACACGGTCTCGAAGCCGATGCGGCGCATGACCCTGATCCACGGCATCGTGTCGTTCGTCTTCAACACCGCCCTGCTGGCGCTCATGGTGAACGTTGGCGCGGGCCTCTTGGGCTAGGTTCTGTACTCATAAAGGGATTCCGCGGCGAGGCGAACTGTGATTCTAACTCCTGAAGCGAAGGAGTTTGCACGATGGCACGCTTCGATCTGACGGACCCCGAGTGGACGATCATTGGCCCGCTGCTGCCCAACA
>CAIWTJ010000144.1 GCA_903915535.1 Enhydrobacter aerosaccus | reverse complement strand
GTCCAACTCTTCAGCGCGTCACGCTTCTCGACCACGATGGCGGAGTGCAGCAGCGCGGTGCCGGCCAGCCACGGCATCAGGCTCGCGTTCTCGACGGGATCCCAGAACCAGAAGCCGCCCCAGCCCAGGATGTAATAGGACCACCAGCTGCCGAGCGCGATGCCGAGCGTGAGGAAGCACCACGCGGCCAGCGTCCACGGCCGCACCCAGCGCGCCCACGCCACATCCACGCGGCCTTCGAGCAGCGCGGCGATCGCGAAGGCGTACGTCACCGAGAAGCCGACATAGCCGAGATAGAGCATCGGCGGATGGAACGCGAGGCCCGGGTCCTGCAGCACGGGGTTGAGGCCGTTGCCATCGAACGGTGCGGGCGAGAGGCGCTCGAACGGGTTGGACGTGAACAGGATGAACGCGAGGAAGCCCACGCCAATCAGCGCCTGGATGGCGAGCACGCGGCTGCGCAGCGTGTCGGGCAGGTTCTGGCCGAAGATCGCGACCGCGGCGCCGAACAGCGCCAGGATCAGCGTCCACAGCATCATCGAGCCCTCGTGGTTTCCCCACGTTCCGCTGATCTTGTAGAGCAGCGGCTTGGCCGAGTGCGAGTTGGCGACGACGTTGGCCACGGAGAAATCCGACGTGACGTAGCACTGCATCAGCGCGCCGAACGACAGGATCACCAGGAACGCCTGCGTCAGCGCCGCCGTCCGCCCCAGCGTCATCAGCCTGACGTCGCCGCGCGACGCGCCGATGAGAGGGAGCGTGCCCTGCACGATCGCGACCGCGAACGCCAGGATGAGCGCGAAGTGGCCTAACTCTGGAATCACTTCTTGCCGCTCCCTTCCTGCCAGCGGCCGCTTTCCTTCAGCGCCTTCGCGACTTCCGGCGGCATGTAGTTCTCGTCGTGCTTCGCCAGCACCTCGCGCGCGATGAAGACGCCGTCGGCGCCCAGCGTGCCCTCGGCGATCACGCCCTGGCCCTCGCGAAACAGATCCGGCAGCAGGCCGCGATAGACGACCGGCAGCTCGCCCTTCAGGTCGGTGATCTTGAAACGCGCTTCCTGGCCGTTCTTCTGCAGGCTGCCCTCGACCACCAGCCCGCCCAGTCGAAAGCGCCGCTCCGGTCCGGGATGCTTTTGCGCCACCTGGCTCGGCGAATAGAAGAAGACGAGATTGTCGTTCAGCGAATACAGCACCAGCGCCGCTGCAACGCCCAGCACGCCGAGCGACGACAACAGCAACCAGAGACGGCGACGTTTGGGAGTCACCGCTTGCGCTCCAGGCCGCGCTCGCTCAATTCGCGGCGCACGTTGCGGCGCGCGAGGAGAGACATTAGCACGAGTCCGCCCAGCGCGACCGCGGTCGCGCCGTAGGCCGACCAGATGAAAACAGCGTAGCTCACGCGGCGGCCTCGGCCGCTTCGAGGCGGCGGCGATCGATCTCTGTGTCGGTGCGCAGCAGCACCAGCACGACGAACAGCAGCGCGAACGTCGCCATCATCCAGAGCAGCGGATACAGCAGCGTCGGATGGATCGACGGCCCGCCCAGCTTCATGATCGAGGCGGGCTGGTGCAGCGTGTTCCACCAGTCGACGGAGAACTTGATGATCGGCACGTTGATCGCGCCGACCACGGCCAGGATCGAGGCCGATTTGTCGCCGCGCTCGGAATCGTCATAGGCGTTGCTGAGCGCGATGTGGCCCAGGAAGAGGAAGAACAGCAGCAGGAACGACGTGAGCCGCGCGTCCCACACCCACCACGTGCCCCACATCGGCCGGCCCCACAGCGAGCCGGTGATCAGGCCGACCGCCGTGAAGGTGGCGCCCACCGGCGCCGTCGCCCGCGCCATCAACGCGGCGAGCGGGTGGCGCCACACCAGCAGCGACGCGCCCAGCACCGCCAGCAGCACGTAGCCTCCCATCGCGATCGTGGCCGCGGGCACGTGGATGAACATGATGCGCACGGTCTCGCCCTGCTGGTAGTCGGGCGGCGCGATCGCCAGCGCCCAGACCAGGCCGACCGCCACCGCGAGCGCCGTCACGACCGACAGCGCCGGCAGCACGCGCGCCGAAAAGCGCCGGAAGCGCGCGGGGTTGGCGAGGAAATGCAGCGTGGCCATCGGGGCGGTTTTGTCTTATTCGCCGGCCAGCCGCAATGCGGCGGCTATGCCCCAGGGCAGGGTCGCCAGCGCCATCAGCGCGAGGGCGGCCAGGATGGCCAGGTGAACGCCGAAGCCCTCGCCGGTCGCAATCGCCTCGATGGCGCCGGTGCCGAAAATTACGGTCGGCACGCAGAGCGGCAGGGCCAAAAGGGCCAGCAATGCGCCGGATTTGCGCGCCCCCAGCGTCAGCGCGGCCGCGAGGCCGCCGATCAGCGACAGCGTGGGCGTCCCCACCAGAAGGGTGAGCGCGACGGCGGCCAGGCTCTGGCCGTCGAGGCCGAACGCCACGCCCAGCAGCGGCGCCAGCAGGGCGAGCGGCAGGCCGGTCACAATCCAGTGAGAGGCACACTTGGCCAGCACGGCAAGCTCCAGCGCACCCGGCGCCAGCAGCAGGAGATCGAGCGCGCCATCCTCGTAGTCCGACGCGAACAGCCGCTCGAGCGACAGCAGTGCGGCGAACAGCGCGGCCGCCCACAGCACGCCGCCCGCGATGCGCGCCAGCAGGTTCGATTCGGGCCCGATGCCGAGCGGGAAGAGCGTCGTCGCCACGACGAAGAACGCCAGCACGACCACGACATCGCCCGGCCGCCGCAGCACCAGCCGCAGGTCGCGCCGGAAGAGCGCGGCGAACGCCGTCATGCGCCGAGCTCGAGCGAGCGTGCGCCCGGCATGTCGAGCGACACATGCGTGGCCGCGATCGCGAGACCGCCCGCCGCAAGGTGTTGCGCCAGCACCGCGCGCAGCGATTTCTGCGACGCCATGTCGAGCGCATTGAAGGGCTCGTCGAGCAGCCACGCATTGGCCTGCGAAGCCGCAACGCGCGCGAGCGCGGTGCGTCGACGCTGGCCGGCGGAGAGCGTGCGCACTGGGCGCGATGCCAATGCGGCGAGATCGAACGACGCGAGTGCGGCTTCGATGCGCTGCCGGTCGGGCGTGACACCGCGCAGCCGTTCGGCCACGTCGATGTTCTCGCGCACCGTGAGATCGCCCTTCAGCCCGTCGAGATGCCCGAGCCAGGCGATGTCGGCGCCTTGCCACACGATCGTGCCCGCGTCGGCGCGGCCGAGCGAGGCCAGCGCGCGCAGGAGTGTGGTCTTGCCACTGCCGTTGGCGCCGGTCAGCGCCAGCAATTCGCCGCCTTTGACTGAAAAGGAAAGGCCGTCGAACACCCGCCGGCCGCCGCGACGGCAGGCAAGGTCCGTCACCTGAAGGGCAGCGGTCGTCATGCGGGCTGTTGGTAGCACGCCCAAAAAGAAAAATGCCGCCTTGTGGGGGAGAGTGACAAGGCGGCCGAAGCGCCTCCGAGGAGGCTAGAACGTGGCTTTGGGGGGACCACGTTCGGGGGAGATACAAAAGGAAGATGGAAGTGGGGCATGGCCGTCGCTAGGCCCAAATGGGGCAAAAGCAAGGTTTCTTGGACGCCTTCACAGGCGGCGGCGAGCGGCAGCGCCTTCATAGGCGCGAGAGCTCGCACCGTGCAGAATAGTTAAGTATTTCATAGGCTTAGGCGCAGAAAGATTCTTACCCATTCTGCACGGTGCGGGCTCTCGCGGCTTCGTCGCTACGCTCCTGCAGCCGCTGCCGCCCGCCCGCTTAAGGCGCTACGCGCCTTAAGCGTAAGGATCCGCCGCATCCCGCATACCATCGCCAAGGAACTGGTACGCCAAGATCACCAGAATCACCGGCGCGACCGGTAGCATCAGCCACCAGTTCACGGCCACGACATTGATGTCCGTGGCCTCATTCAGCAGCACGCCCCACGAGGTGATCGGCGGGCGCAGGCCCAGGCCCAGGAACGACAGCGCCGTTTCGGCCAGGATCATCGACGGGATCGAGAGCGTCGCCGAGGCGATCAGATGGCTCATGAAGCCCGGCAGCAGGTGGCGGCCGATGATGCGCGCGGGCGTGGCGCCCATCATCAGGGCGGCGGCGGCATAGTCTTCCTCGCGCAACGACAAGAGCTTGCCGCGCACGGCGCGCCCCAGGCTCGGCCAGTCGAGCAGCGCGAGGATCAGCGTGATGCCGAAGTAGATCAGCAGCGGCGACCAGGTCACCGGCAGCGCCGCCGACAAAGCGAGCCACAGCGGCAGATGCGGGAAGCTCTTCAGGATCTCGGTCAGGCGCTGGACGACGAGATCGACCCAGCCGCCGTAGTAACCCGCGAGACCGCCCAGAATGAGCGCGAGCGTGAACGACAACGCAATGCCGATCAGGCCGATGGTGAGCGAGATGCGCGCGGCATAGACGATGCGGCTGAACATGTCGCGGCCCAGCCGATCGGTGCCGGCCAGGAAGAACGTGCCGCCTTCGGCCGGGCAGACGAAGTGGAACGACCCGTTGACCAGGTTCCAGAACTCGTACTTGTCGCCGCTGCAGAAGAAGCGCAGCGGCTGCGGCTTGGTCGTGTCCGGCTTGTAGACGCGCTGCAGCGTGTCCATGTCGCGCGTGATCATGAGCTCGTAGACGAACGGCCCGACGAATTTGCCGTCATGGAACAGGTGAACGCCCTGCGGCGGCGCGAAGATATACTTGATGTTGCGCGTCTGCAGATCGTAGGGAGCGACCCACTCGCTGATGATCGTCGTGAAGTAGATGAACGCCAGGAACAGCGCCGAGACGACGGCGGGCCGATGGCGGCGGAAGCGCCACCACATCAGCTTCCACTGCCCGGCCATATAGTATTTTTCCTGCTCGGCCGTAAGCTTCTCGGAGACGTACGGATCCCACGGCGCGTCGTTGACGTAGTGCGGCGTGGGCGTGCGAGCGGGGGGAGTGTGGGCCGTGTCGGTCATGTCCGTCTCACTTCTCCCCGGCGGCGCCGAAGCGGATGCGCGGATCGAGGGCGGCCAGCAGCAGGTCGGAAACCAGCATGCCGATCACCGTCAGCACCGCGACCAGCAACAGGAAGGTCGCGGCCAGGTTCACGTCCTGCGTCTTGAGCGCGCCCAGCAGCATCGGTCCCGTGGTCGGCAGCGACAGCACGACCGAGACGATGACCGAGCCCGAGATCACCTCGGGAATGAGATGCCCGATATCGGAGACGAACGGGTTGATGGCATGGCGCAGCGGATACTTCACCAGCAGCCTGAACTCCGACAGGCCCTTGGCGCGGCCCGTCACGACATACTGCTTCTGCAATTCGTCGAGCAGGTTGGCGCGCAGGCGCCGGATCATGCCGGCGGTGCCCGAGGTGCCGATCACGATCACCGGGATGATGAGATGCTGCAGGATCGAGACCGCCTTGTCCCAGCTCATCGATTTCTCGAGATACTGCGCATCCATCAGGCCGCCGATCGACAGGCCGAAGTAGACCTTGCCGACATAGAGCAGCACCAGCGCCAGCAGGAAGTTCGGCACGGCGAGGCCGATGAAGCCGAAGAACGAGGCCACGTAATCGCCGAGCTTGTATTGATGCGTGGCGGCATAGACGCCGATCACGAACGACACGATCCAGATGAAGGCGATGGTGGCCGCCTCCATGATCATAGTGAGCGCGATGCGCTCGCCGATCAGGTCCTTCACGGGCACCGTGTCCTGGCAGGAAAGCCCGAAATCCCAGCGGAAGACGCCGGCCACCCACGACAGATAGCGGTGCATCAGCGGATGATCGAGCCCGTAGAGATGGCGCAGCTCCTCGGCGCGCTTCAGGGCGTCGGGCTCGCCGCGCGCCACCAGCTCGTCGATTTGCGACGTGACGCAATCGCCGGGCGGCAGGTCGATGATGAAATAAACCAGGAAGCTGATCACGAACAGCGTCGGGATCATCAGCAACAGGCGGCGGACGACGTACTGCAGCATATGTCAGCCCTCCCGCGTCATGCGTACGTAGTGACCGGGCTCGGCTTCGGTCCAGTAGAGCGGCGCCCTGCCGTCGTCGCGGTAAGGCTCGGGCCATTGCATCGGATCGGACGCCTTGCCCTCCATCAGCGCGCGCAGGTCGAGCCGCCGCCCGGGATCGGGGATCGGCACCGCCGACAGCAGGGCGCGCGTGTAGGGGTGCATCGGATTCTTGAACAGCTCGCCCGCCGGCGCCAGCTCGACCAGGCGGCCCGCGCACATCACGGCGATGCGGTCGGCGATGTAGTCGACCACGGCGAGGTTGTGCGAGATGAAGAGATAGGTGAGGCCGAGCTTCTTCTGCAGGTCCTTGAGCAGGTTGAGGATCTGCGCCTGGATCGACACGTCGAGCGCGGAGACCGGCTCGTCGCAGATCACCATGTCGGGCCGGAGCGCCAGCGAGCGCGCGATACCGATGCGCTGGCGCTGGCCGCCCGAGAAGGAGTGCGGATAACGGCTGAGATGGCGGCGGTCCAGGCCGACCAGCTCCATCAGCTCGCCCACCATCTCGCGGCGATAGGCGTCGTCGCCCACCTTATGGATGATCAGCGGCTCGACCAGGATGTCGTAGACCGTCATGCGCGGATTGAGCGAGCCGAACGGGTCCTGGAAGATGAACTGCAGCTTGGTGCGGAAGCGGTTGAGATCGTCGCCCTGCAGCGCCAGCACGTCGGTCTTGCGGCCCCAGTCGTCGAACACGATACGGCCGCCCTCGGACGTCGCGTCGGCGTTGATGCCGCGCATGAGAATCTTGCTGAGCGTGGTCTTGCCGCAACCCGACTCGCCCACGAGGCCCAGGCACTCGCCGCGCTCGACGTCGAAGCTCACGTCGTTGACCGCGCGCACGCTCTTGGTCGTGCCGCCGCCCATCAACGATTCGAGCAGGGTGTCGGCCTTGCGGATGCGGAAGGTCTTGGTGAGATGGCGGACCTTGAGCACCGGCGCCTTGGGATTGAAGTTCTCGGTCGGCTTGACCTCGACCTTCTGCGTCAGCAGATGGCCGGTCGCCGCCTTGATCTCGCGGATCGGCTCGAGCCGCTCGCCCGGCTTCATGTCGAAGCGCGGCACGGCGTGCAGCAGCGCCTTGAGATAGTCGTGCTTCGGCTCGCGGAAAATGTCGTTCAGGTTGCCCGACTCGACGACCTGGCCGCGATACATGACCACGACATCGTCGGCGACGTTGGCGACCACCCCGAGATCGTGGGTGATCATCAGCAGCGCCATGCCCAGTTCCTTCTGCAGGTCCTTCATGAGGCGGAGGATCTGGGCCTGGATGGTGACGTCGAGCGCGGTGGTCGGTTCGTCGGCGATCAGCAGGGCGGGCCGGCACACCAGCGCCATGGCAATCATGCCGCGCTGGCGCAGGCCGCCCGACAGTTCGAACGGGTAGGTCTTGAGCGCGCGCTTGGGATCGGGGAAGCCCACCATGCGCAGCATCGCAACAGCGATCTCGTCGATCTCGGCGCGGCTCATCTTGCGATCGGGCCCGCCGATGCCGCCGTGCGCGCCATGCAGTTCGACCGCTTCGCCGATCTGGTCACCCAGGGTGTGGAGCGCCGACAGCGAGGTCATCGGCTCCTGGAAGATGATCGAGATCTCGCCGCCGCGGATCGCGCGCATCTCGGGACCGGCGGGCGACAGCTTGGCGATATCGACGGCGTCCGCCGTGTCACGCGGATCCTGGAACAGGATCGATCCGGAGGCGATGGTCGCTGTGCGCGGCAGCAGACCCATGATCGCCTGGCTGCAGACGGACTTGCCCGATCCCGACTCGCCCACCAGCGCCAGGGTGCCGCCCGGCGGGATGGAAAAGGAGACGTTGTTGACGGCCCGCAGCGTCCCTTCGTGGACGCCGAAATCGACCGTCAAATTCTCGACGCGCAGCAGATCCTTCATACCGACTCTTCCAGCTCCGCCACTGCGATCCCCATCGACTTGAGATTGGCCCGCGTCGCCGTCCCAAGCTCGACCTTGTTTGCCTCGGCCGCTGCGGCGGCCCGTTCGACGATATCGTAAAAGCCTTCGAGCGCGGAATCGATCTTGATCGTCCGCCCACCCGCCGAGCCGACGGCAAGCTGCATCCAGCCATCGCTGCGGTCGCGCTTGGTCGAATAATAGCTGAGCTTCAGCCGATCGAGCCGATTCCACTCGACCAGGGTACCGGCCGGACCGTCGGCGCAGAGCGTGTCGGCCGCAAGCACGTAGCGCGTCCTTTGCCGCAACGCAGTCCGTGCCAGAAAGACGACAAACAGCAGGAAGCCGGCGCCCAGCAGCAGCGCCATCCAGCGATTGACGTCCAGCGCCACCAGCGGCGCGCCGCATAGCACAACGCCCGCCGTCGCGCGGATATAGTCAGCCCAGAGCGTCTGACGCGGATAACGCAGATCAGCGGAACTCAACCGCGCGCCTCCCGTGACGCGAATAAGTCGTGCGCCGGGCTGATTTTTGGTCCCGGCATTGTTCTTAGTCTCCCCAAGAGCGACATTAGGAAATCCCAAGCCCCTTCGTCCATCGCAAGATGGTGGCTGAGGATGCCGACCGGCTCCCGGTTCTCTGTACGCGCGTTACCCAATGCCCGCACCAGCGCATCGAGCGCCGGTCCAACGCCCACGAACCCGCGGCCGCCCTTCCAGTCGATCAGATCGAGGTGCGTGTTGACCTGACGCAGGCCGCGCACGGGATCGGGGCGCTTGCGGGCGCCAAACGTCGACAGGCCGCGGAAGCCGATTTCAGGCAGGGCCGGCACGAGCGGTGGCGCAATGCGATTCCATGGCGGCACGAGGACAGGCAACGCCTTGGGCCCAAACAGCCGCTCCAGCGCCATCCAGCCGGTGCCGAGATCGCCCAGGACGAACATCGCTGGCCGCTGCAGGCCGAGCTCGATTTTCTTTTCCGTACCGATGGCATGGTTAACGTGCGCGTAACCGTGCTGAAGCACATCGATCATCGGCTCATCGGTCAATCGTGCGGCCAGTGCCACCGTCGCCTGCGCCGGCACCACGGCGAGCGCGAGCGGCGCCGCCGTCGCACGATGAATCTGCAGCAGCCGGTCGAGCGCCGGCCCGACATCGACGGCGTCGTCGTCGCGCCACCAGAGTTCGGCCTCCTGACCGGCGTCACGCCAGCGCGCGACCTCATCGTCGAAGGCGGTCCAGTCGCTCATGCCATGCTCGCCAGCAGAGATGCCGTGGCCGGTCCGCCATTGGCGTCGCACCGCGGGAAACTCCGGATCGAGCGCCCCGCCAGCGCTCGCTCGATCGCCGCGGCCAGGGCTGGACCATCGAGCCCCTCTGCGGACACGGTCTGGACCAGTCCGCGGTCGGCAAGAACCTGCGCGCGCCGCCATTGCTCGGTTTCGCGCCCGGTGGCGAAGGGCACGAGAACGGCGCGATCGCCATGAACGAGGGTTTCCACGACAGTGTTGTAGCCGGCCTGGCTGATCGACAAAGTCGAACCCGCGAGCAGTGCGGTAAAATCCTTGCGCGCGGGCTCGATCTCCACGCCATCGCCGCCCCGAAGGGTTGCTCTGTCGACATCGGGAAGATTGTCGCCGACCAGCAGCCGCCAAGGGCGACCCGACAGCGACGTAAGCGGGCGCGCCGCGATCGCCGCGCGCAGCAGCGGCCCGCCGACCGCGCCGCCGCCCGCCGACACGATGACCTCGCCTGAGTTCGTCGCGGACGCCGGCAGCGATTCGGTCTCGACGACGTATCCGGTGTAGTACGCGCGATCCTTGACGCGATCCCACCCGGCAAAACTCTTGTCGAGGCTGACGAGCGCCGGATCGGCGTGGACCAGAACGCCGTCGAAGTAGCGCTCGAAGGTCTCGACGGTTTCAGCGATGCGCTGGGCGCTGGCCGATTCGCGCAGCACATCCCGCACGGACGACAAAATACGCGGTGGTTTGACCAGCGTCTTCGCCGCTTCAAGCAAGGGCAGCAGTTCGAAGCGCAACTGCGTGCGGCCGAAGGGAAACTGCTCGGTGATCAGGAAATCCGGCTGCTCGGCGCGCAGCAGCCCGACCAACGCCTGTGTGCGAAGCGCGCGAAAGGAGTCATCGAGCGGCGTGCCGTCGAGCTGCGACAGCTCGCGCAGGCCTTCGTCGCGAGCGCGCAGCGGCGGCAGTTGGTGGAATCGGGCGCCGCCCGCATCGAGGCCCGCGACAGGCGCGCCACCCGAGACCAGCAACACGTCGAAGCCGCTCCGCGCCAGGGCGCGCGCCAACGTCGCGGCGCGGCGAAGATGGCCGATGCCCAGCAGGTGCTGCACATAGAAGAAGACGCGCCGGTTCATGTGCGCACGCTCATTCTCCTCTCCCGTCTCGGGGGAGGGAGTCGACAAAGGCGGCCCTCATGCCGGCACCAGCGACACGTTGGGGCGATCGAGGCGCACCCTGCCGTCCCGCTCGGCGTAGAAGAAGTGCGCCGAACGCCAGTCGAGTTTCACCGGCGGACGGCCCATCATGTCCCAGCCGGTTGCCGCCGCCAGCAATGCGCGGATCGCGGCCTTGTGCGAGACGGCAACGATGGGCTCGCCTTGTTCGGCGATCTCGGCGGTCCAGCCGGCGATGCGTTCCATCACGGTGCGGGGCGACTCCCCGCCCGGCGGCTGAAAATCCAGACCCTTGTTCTCGGCGGCAACAAAGGCGGGGCCCACGGTCTCGCGCAACTCGAGGATGGTGCGGCCTTCCCAGGCGCCGAAACTCATCTCGCGCAGGCGCGGGTCGACCGACACCGGCGCAGCCGGCTGCAAGAGTTCGGCGGTACGGCGGGCGCGCTTCAGCGGGCTGCACACGCGCTTCCAGCCGTCGGCCGGCGGCGGCAGGCGCCAGCGTCGCGCATCGGCTTCTCCTTCCGGACTGAGGATCGTGTCCGTCATGCCCTGCAGGCGCCCTTCCTCGTTCCACACCGTCGAGGCGTGCCGCACCAGGGCGAAGGCAACGCCGCTCATCGAAGTGTGCCCAGTGCTGCCGCCAGCGCGTGCGCCGCGGCGCGATCGTCGTGGCGTGCAGCAATGCGGCCGGCGGTATTGGCCGCCAGACGCGCGCGCTCCTTCGGATCGTCGAGCAGACGGCCGATCGCCGCCGCGAATGACGCCGCATCGCCGATCGGCGTAAGCACGCCCGCGACGCCATCGGCCACCACAGCCGGCACGCCACCGGTGCGTCCCGCGACGACGGGGACGCCTGACGCCTGCGCTTCGAGAAAAGCCATGCCATAGGCTTCGTTGATCGCGGGCCAGACGTACAGATCGGCCGACGCATAAAGCGCGAGCAGCTCGTCCTGGCTGACCGCGCCGGCGAAGCGGATGCGCGACTCGAACGGCGCCATCAGCCCTTCGATCTCCGCGCGCGCGGCGCCATCGCCCACCAGCACGGCCTGCCACGGCCGGTCGCCCAGCAGGTGGAAGGCCGCCGCCAGAACGCGATAGGACTCGAGCTTGTCGCGCGTGCGCATCATGCCGACGGCCAGCAGCAGCGGCACCTCGTTCTTCTTTCGCTGCGCGCGCGCCGCGAGATAGGGGCGGACATCGATGAAAGGCGGCAACCAGACCTGGCGCGCGCCCGGCCGCAGGCGCGTGCGGACGCCCGCGACGTCGCGCGGATTGACGGTGATCACGAGGTCGGCGGCGGCCAGCGCGCGCTCGGTCGCGCGGTGGCCCAGCCGGGTCGCGCCAACCGCACGCTGCGGCGCGTGCGAGGCCTCCGCGATCACGTAGGGAACGCCCAGCGCCTTGGTGACGATCGGCCCCAGCCAGTCGGGCTTGCGATAGTAGCAGTGATAGGTGAACCACAGGTCGAAGCGCTCGGGATGATGCGCCGGCAACGACCGCCAGCGCGCGATCAGGCGCGCCGCCTGTTGGCGCGCGCGCCGTTCGCGCGCGATGTGCTCTTCGGGCTCGGGCACGCCCTGGGCCACGCGACTGCCGGCCGGCATGACGACTTTGTGGCCGAGGCGCGTGAGCAGCCGCGCAAGCCCGCGGGCCATTTCACGGTCGCCCGACGGCACCGGATGATCGGGCGGCTTGAGGGGCGTGTGCAGCAACACACGCATGGCTATTCGGCCGCTCGGGCCTCGGGTACTTCGAGCTGCGCCGCGAGGCTCGCGCCGCGGGGCTGGGCAAGGGCGCGCGCGATGAAATCGACACCCGCCTCGTAGGAGAACTGGGTGCGCACGATCTCGTTGGCGCGACGGCCGAAGCGCGTGCGCAGCTCGGGATCGCGCGCGAGCTTTTCCAGGGCCACGGCAAGCTGATCGGGCGCGGCGGCGTCCGCCATCAGCCCGTTCTCGCCGTCGTGCACGAATTCGCCGATCGCGGCCGAACGCGTCGAGACGATCGCCATATGCTGATAGCCCGCCTCCTGCAGCACGTTGGGCATGCCCTCGCGGTCGCCGTCGCTGGCCGTCTTGCTGGCCAGCACGAAGATGTCGGCGCGCTGGTAGGCCTCGAACACCGTCTTCTGCGGCAAAGCCCCGTGCCAGACGCAGCGGTCGGCGATGCCCGCCTGTTCGGCCATGTGCACGACCGAATCGCCCAGCACGCCGGCACCGATGTGCTCGAAACGCCAGTTGAGGTCCTTGGGCAGCATCGCAAGGGCGGCGATCAGGTCGTCGTAGCCCTTCTTTGCAACGCGCCGGCCGACCGACAGGATCACCACCGGATCCTTCGGGTCGGAGCCGTCGCGGCGCGAGCGTTCGAGCGGCGGGGCGGGCAGGTTGGCGAGATCGAGCCCGTGATAGACGAGGCGCAGCCGGCTGCGGTCGCTCACCAGCTCATCCAGACGCGCACGCGCGTACTGCGTGCAGGTCACGATCCAGTCGATGTCGGCGAGCTTGGTCTTCAGCTCCCATTCCTGGCTGGTCCAGATGTCCTTGGCATGCGCCGAGGCGCTCCACGGCAGGCCGCGCATGATGGCGGCATAGCGTGTCGCCGACGCAGGCGTATGGATGAAGTGCGCGTACATGCGCTCGATCGCGGCCGGCATCTCCGCCGCCAGCACCAGGCCCTGGCCGAAGCGCCGGATTCGGTTGGGCGTGCGATCGCGCTTGAGGTCGTGGAAGAAGCGGTCGCGCGCGGCCTTGTAGCCCGGCAGCTTGCGCGCCTTCCACCACGCGCGCAGCACGCGCAAGGGATCGTTCTTGAGATATTCGGGCAGGTAGACGATCGGCGCCTTGACGCGCGCATGCACGGGATGGATCGCGGGATCGGTCGGCAGGCGCAGCGAATAGATCACGAGCTTCAGCCCGCGCGCCTCCAGCCCCGCCATCTCCTGGGCGATGAAGGTTTCGGACAGGCGCGGCCAGCATTTGACCACGACCGCAATGTGCGCGTCTTTAGACTCAACCATGAAACACCGTCGTCGTCAGGATTAGCTCAGGATTTCGCCCGCAACGCCTCGAGGGCGAGCCCATCTGCCACCGGCGTCTCGAGCGCGGCGGGCGGCTCGATCGACGCGGGGCCACGATGGGGATTGGCGAGCGCGCGCGCCACGAGCTTGATGACGTTGGGCAGGCCGTCGAGCAGGCCGGGCACGATGGCGTCGCTGGGCGCGCGCTGCTGCGGCAGATGGCGCAGCGCCGTCGCCATGAAGTGTGGATCGCGGCCCTTCTCGGCGTCGAGCATTTCCATCAGGCCGAGATTGCGCGCGGCGCGCGTGCGGATGAACTGTTCGAGGCGCGGCCGCGTGCGCGGCATGATCAGCGCCTTCTTGTCGAACGACAGGATCTCGCAAAAGGTGTTGTAGCCGCCCATCGCCACGACACCGGCGGCGCGCTGCATCAGGGCGCCGAGGTTGTTGGTGAAGGTGAGCGTGCGGATGTGCGGGAACTTCGCGGCGCGTTCCTTGAAGCCTTCGCGGGCCGTGGCCGACATGAACGGGCCGAACACGATCACCGCGCCGTACGGGATGTTGGGATCGCTCTCGTAGGCCGACAGCACCCAGTCGACCAGAGCGTCGCCGTCGCCGCCGCCGCCCGGCGTCACCAGGATGAACGGACGGTCGATCTCGTCGCCTTCGTGCGGCACGTCGGTATGCAACGGCAGCTCGCGGCGCAG
>CAIWTJ010000143.1 GCA_903915535.1 Enhydrobacter aerosaccus | reverse complement strand
CCTGCCGGCCAAGCTGTTCGGCCAGGTGATGAACGCCGAGAAGGGCAAGAAGTCGCTGGTCAAGGTGATCGACGCCGCCCCGGCGCAGATCCCCGCCCCGGCGTCGATCAAGCGTGCGCTCGACGTGCTGAAGGGCGCCAAGAAGCCGCTGATCATCCTCGGCAAGGGCGCCGCCTACGCGCAGGCCGACGAGGCGATCAAGACCTTCGTCGAGAAGAGCGGCGTGCCGTTCCTGCCGATGAGCATGGCCAAGGGCCTGCTGCCCGACACGCATCCGCAGTGCGCGGGCGCGGCGCGCTCGACGGTGCTGAAGGACTCCGACGTCGTGATGATGATCGGCGCCCGCCTCAACTGGCTGCTCAGCCACGGCAAGGGCAAGACCTGGGGCGATGCGCCCAAGAAGTTCGTGCAGATCGACATCGAGCCCAGGGAAATGGACTCCAATGTCGAGATCGCGGCACCCGTCGTGGGCGATATCGGCTCCTGCGTCGCGGCCCTGATCGAGGGCATGGGCTCGAGCTGGACCAAGGCGCCGTCGGACTGGATGGGCGCGGTCACGGCCAAGCGCGACGAGAACGTGGCCAAGATGGCGCCGCGCCTGATGAACAACAACAACCCGATGGACTATCACGGGGCGCTGGGCGTGCTGCGTACCATCGTCAAAGAACGGCCCGACGCGATCCTGGTCAACGAAGGCGCCAACACGCTCGACCTGACGCGCGGCGTGATCGACATGTACAAGCCGCGCAAGCGGCTCGACGTCGGCACCTGGGGCGTGATGGGCATCGGCATGGGCCAGGCGATCGCCGCCGCCGTCGAGACGGGCAACAAGGTGCTCTGCATCGAAGGCGACAGCGCGTTCGGCTTCTCCGGCATGGAGGTCGAGACGATCTGCCGGTACAACCTCCCGGTCTGCATCGTCATCTTCAACAATGACGGCATCTATCGCGGCACCGACCAGAACAAGGCGGGCAGCGATCCTGCGACCACCGTGTTCGTGAAGGGCGCGCGCTACGACAAGATGATGGAGGCCTTCGGCGGCACGGGCGTGCATGCCACGACGCCGGACGAGCTGAAGCGCGCCGTCAATGCCGCGATGGACTCCGGCAAGCCCACCTTGATCAACGCCGCGATCGATCCGGCCGCCGGCAGCGAGTCGGGCCGCATCGGCAATCTCAATCCGCAAAGCCAGCTGAAGAAGAAATAAGGGGACGACCATGGCGAAGAAGAAAGTCGCGAAGAAGGCCGCGAAGGCCAAGACCAAGAAGATCGTGAAGAAGAGCGCGCCGAAGGCGAAAGCCAAGGCTGCGAAGAAGCCGGCGCTGAAGGTCGTGGCCAAGAAGGCTCCGGCGAAAACCGCTGCGCCGAAAATGTCGAAGAAGCCGTGGGGCCAGGACGGCAAGGCGCTGCAGGGCGTCAAGGTCCTCGACTTCACGCACGTCCAGTCGGGCCCGACCTGCACGCAGCTGCTGGCCTGGTTCGGCGCCGACGTGATCAAGGTCGAGCGTCCCGGCGTGGGCGACATTACCCGCGGGCAGCTCGTCGATGTCCCGGGCGCGGACAGCCTCTATTTCACGATGCTGAACCACAACAAGCGCTCGATCACGCTCGACTCCAAGAGCAAGGAGGGCATGAAGGTGCTCGAGCGCCTGGTGAAGACCTGCGACGTGCTGGTCGAGAACTTCGCGCCGGGCGCGCTCGACCGCATGGGCCTCACCTGGGAACGCATCCACTCGTGGAACCCGCGCATGATCGCGGCCTCGGTGAAGGGCTTCGGCCCGGGCGCCTACGAGGACTGCAAGGTCTACGAGAACGTGGCGCAGTGCGCCGGCGGCTCGGCTTCGACCACCGGCTTCCTCGACGGCCCGCCGCTGGTCACCGGCGCGCAGATCGGCGATTCGGGCACCGGTCTCCATCTCGCGCTCGGCATCGTCTCGGCACTCTACCAGCGCAACCGCACCGGTCGCGGCCAGAAGGTGCTGTGCGCCATGCAGGACGGGGTTCTGAATCTGTGCCGTGTGAAACTGCGCGACCAGCAGCGCCTCAAGGCCGGCCCGCTGAAGGAGTACACGCAGTACGGCCAGGGCATCCCGTTCGGCGAGGCGACGCCGCGCGCCGGCAACGACTCGGGCGGCGGCCAGCCCGGCGTCATCCTGAAGTGCAAGGGCTGGGAGACCGATCCCAACGCCTACATCTACTTCATCACCCAGGCGCCGGTGTGGGAGAAGATCTGCGACCTGATCGGCAAGCCCGAGTGGAAGACCCATCCCGACTACGCCAAGCCGCCGGCCCGCCTGCCGCGCCTCACCGAGATCTTCGGCGCGATCGAGCAGTGGACCATGACGCTCAGCAAGTTCGACGTCATGAACGCCTGCAACGCGCTCGACATCCCGGTCGGCCCGATCCTGTCGATGAAGGAGATCGCAGAGGACCCGTCGCTGCGCGCCACCGGCACGGTGGTCGAGGTCGATCATCCGACGCGCGGCAAGTACCTGTCGGTCGGCAATCCGATCAAGCTCTCCGACTCGATCACCGAAGTCGAACGCTCGCCGCTGCTGGGCGAACATACCGACGAAATCCTCACCAAGGTGCTGAAGTTCACGCCGCGCGAGATTGCCGAGATCAAGGCATCCGGTGCGACGGGACAGGCGCCAAAAGCCGTCGCCGCGGAGTAAACACATGCGCATCGTAGTCCATGGCCAGCAGGCCTTCGGCAAGGCCGTGCTCGAGGCCCTGCTCAAGCGCGGCGACAATGTCGTCGCCGTTTACGTCGCCCCGGAGAAGCCCGGCGCGAAGCCCGATCCGCTGAAGGAAGCGGCCGTCGCGGCGGGCCTGCCGGTCTATCAGCCGGCGTCATACCGCAAGCCCGAGGTCGTCGAAGAGTTCAAGGCGCTGAAGCCCGACCTCCAGGTGATGGCGTTCGTCACCTTGTTCGTGCCCGAGGACTTTCTGAACGTGCCGACGCACGGCTCGATCCAGTATCACCCGTCCCTCCTTCCCGAATACCGCGGCGCATCGGCGATCAACTGGCCGATCATCCTCGGTGAAAAGGAAACCGGTCTCTCGATCTTCTGGCCCGACAACGGCCTCGATACCGGCGACGTGCTCCTGCAGAAGAAGACGCCGCTCAGCAAGACCGACACGATGGGCGAGGTCTACTTCAAGCGCCTGTTCCCGATGGGCGTCGACGCGATGCTGGAATCGGTCGACCTGGTGAAGGCGGGCAAGGCCCCGCGCATCAAGCAGGACGAATCGAAGGCCACGTATGAAGGCCGCGCGACCGCCGACATCGCCCGCATCGACTGGGGCAAGTCGTGGCGCCAGATCGATCCGCTGGTGCGCGGCTGCAATCCCGCGCCCGGCGCCTGGACCACGCTCGACGGCAAGATCCTGAAGGTCTTCGACGTCACGGCGATCCCGGCCAAGGATCCCAAGGGCATCGGCGGCAAGTACGGCGAGGTGGTCGCGGTCGAAGCCGACGGCTTCACCGTCGTCTGCCCCGACGGCCGCATCAAGATCACACGCGTGCAGCCCGCCGACGGCCCCAAGGTCGGCGCCGGCGAGTTCGCGGCGTCCGCCGGCCTCGCCGTCGGCGTGAAGCTGGTTTGAGTCTTCCGGACCGCGAGCCTCCTACGGAAGATTGACCTCAGGTCATTCTTCCGTAGGAGGCTCGCGGTCCGCAT
>CAIWTJ010000142.1 GCA_903915535.1 Enhydrobacter aerosaccus | reverse complement strand
TTTGACGTGCTAAATAGCCTGTCGGGCGCAACATCGCTACCCGCCGAAAGGGGCAATCCCGTGGCCGAACTGACTGGAATCGAGAGCAAACTCTTCACGACGCACGATTTTCGGCTGGAAAATGGGCAAACGCTGCCCGTGCTCGAGCTTGCCTACGAAACCTACGGCACATTGAATGCAGCGAAGGACAACGGCGTCCTGGTTGTGCACGGCTACACCTCGAGCCATCACGCTGCGGGCAGGAATGCCCCCGGCCAGCAGGGACGCGGCGTGCCGGAAGGCTCCGCCGGCTGGTTCGACGGCCTGATTGGCCCCGGCAAGGCGGTCGACACCGACAAGCTTTTCGTCGTGTCGGTGAACGCCCTCGGCTCCGCGCACGGCAGCTCCGGCGCGAACACGATCGATCCAAGGACGAAGAAGCCCTACGGCCCGACCTTCCCCGAGGTCACGCTGCGCGACATGGTGGCCAGCCAGAAGCTGCTGGTCGATTCGCTCGGGTTGAAGAGTCTTGTCGCCGTTATCGGTCCGTCGATGGGTGGCTTCCAGTCATTCCAGTGGGCGGCGTCGTACCCGGGATTCATGAAGGGCATCGCGGCCTCCGTCACCGCGCCGCGTGCGCCCGGCCGGCTCGGCGGCCTCGAGGCGCTGCAGAAGCGGCTCGCCAGCGATCCGAACTGGAACGGCGGCTGGTACTACGAGAACGGCGGCATTCCCGCCACTCTCGAGCAGATTCGCTACGAGACGCTGCTGAACTACGGCGCAACGGAAGCCGACGCCAAGGTCGCCGCGAAGAGCTGGGCGAAGGTCTACGACGGCCATTCGCTGGTCACTCTGCGGCGCGCGATCGATGGCTTCGACATCACCAAGCAGTACGACCGGCTGAAGAAAACCAAAGTGCTGTATGTTATCTCCAAGACCGACAAGCTGTTCGATCTCACCGACTGCGCCGCCCACGCGCTCGACATGCGCAAGGCTGGAGTCGATCTCACCTATATCGAGATGCCGTCGGACAAGGGGCACATGGCGAGTCACGCCGATGCTGCGATGTGGGCGCCCATGCTCGCCGCCTTCTTGAAGGGCCTGTGATGGAAGAGAGTCTTCCCGCGCTGGAAGACCCCGCTTCGCTGTTGAAGTGGTACGTCGAGCAGGGCCTCGACGAGACCATCGGCGAGGAGGCGATCGACCGCTTCTCGCTCGTCGTTCAGCCGCCGGCCGCCGCACCTTCTCCTTCCATTGCGCCGACGGCCCCGACGCCGTTCCGTCCGGCAGCCCCCTCACCGGCTGCCGCGCCGCGCGCGCCCGTGCCCCTCGAATCGCCGCAGGTGGTCGAGGATGCACGCGCCCTTGCCGCCGGCTGCGCCACGATCGCCGACCTGGAAGCCGCGATCCGCGCCTTCGAAGGCTGCGCGCTGAAGCGCACCGCCAAGAACACGGTGTTCGCCGACGGACTGCCGTCCGCGCCCGTGATGATCATCGGCGAAGCGCCCGGTGCCGACGAGGATCGTCTCGGCAAGCCGTTCGTGGGCGTGAGCGGCCAGCTCATGGACCGCATGATGGAGGCGATCGGGCTCACCCGCGGCGACGGCTTCTACATCACCAACATCCTGTTCTGGCGCCCGCCCGGCAACCGTACGCCGACGCTGGCCGAACAGGCGATGTGCCTTGCCTTCACGCGCCGTCACCTCGAGCTGGTCCGGCCGAAGCTGCTGATCCTGGCGGGCGGCACGGCGGCGAAGGCCGTGCTCGACACCGCCGAAGGCATCATGCGGCTGCGCGGCAAGTGGACCAGCGTGCGCCTCGACGACGGCACGGAGATCCCGACCATGCCGACCTTCCATCCCGCCTATCTGTTGCGCACGCCCGCCAGCAAGCGTCAGAGCTGGATCGACATGCTCGCCGTCGACAAAAAGCTGAAAGAGCTGACCTGATCCGTCGCCCAGAGCGAAGCCGAGGGGCCTGTCTTCGCCGGGCTCGAGAGAGATCCCTCGGCTTCGCCCGGGATGACGGCTAGGCCGTCAGCTTCTTCTTCAGGAAGAACTTCTTGTGGCCCTCGGGATAGTCGTCGAGCGTGCCGATGACCTCGTAGCCGCGCTTCTCGTAGAACGGCCGCGCCTGGAAGGAATGCGTGTCGAGGGTGGCCCAGCGGCAATGGCGCTCCCGGGCATAGGCCTCGGCCTCGTCCATCAGGCGGGTAGCGTAGCCTTTGCCGCGCACCAGTTCGTCGATCCACAGGAACGACACGTGCAGCCAGCCGCCCCAGATCATGCCGGTCAGGCCGCCCATCAGTTCGTCGCGGGGAGATCGCAGGTAATAGTTGACGGGGTAGTAAGCCGAAATGCCGGTCGCAGCGAAGTTGAAGGCGATCAGCGACGCCTTCACCCGCTCCATCGCGGGTCCCTCCTCCGAGGAGTCGAAGACTATTTTGAGACCATCCACGCTTCGCGCCCCCGGAGCCATGGCAGCGATTGTCGGGGTGCTCCCGCCCCGACGCAAGCGGCCACTACGCCATGCGCTTGCGTGCCGGCTTCAGGATCAGCCAGGCAGCAACCACCACGGCGAAGTTCACACCCGCTGCCATGAGGAAGACGTTGTTCCAGCTACCGCTCGAGTCCTTCGACATGTTGGCGAGCGGCACCAGCCACGCCGAGGTGCCCTTGGCGGTGTAGAGCAACATGGCATTGGTGGTGGCGTATTTGTTGCCGAACAGGTCGGTACACGTCGACGGGAACAGGCTGAAGATCTCGCCCCAAGTGAAGAAGATCAGCGCCGCGCAGATCACGAAGAGCCACGGGCTGGTGCCGAAGTAGCCAAGCGAAAGATAGCTCAGGCCACCCAGGGTGAAGGCGATCATCATCGTGTTTTCGCGGCCAATGTTGTCGGACACCCAGCCGAAGAACGGGCGCGCGGTACCGTTCATGACACTGTCGACCACGAGCGCCACTGACAACACCGAGGCGCCGAGAATCAGCGTCACCTTGGAAAGACCGAGGTCCTTGGCGATCGGCGCGATCTGCGCGGTGACCACGAGGCCGCTCGCGGAGATCAGCACCAACATTACATACAGCAGCCAGAAGATCGGGCTGCGCAAGACTTCACCCGGTGAATAGCTGCGCGTGGTCTGCTGGACCTTGGGTGCCGCCATTTTCGGAAGCTCCCCCTCGTAGGGCGCGCGCATCAGCGGCGCAATCGCCAGCAATACGGCTCCCTGGCCGATGCCGAACCAAAGGAAGGTCTGAGCATAGCCCAGGCTGCTGATCATCATGCCGATCGGCACGACGGTAAGGGCGGCACCGCCGCCGAAGCCCGCCGCGGTCAGGCCGACCGCGAGGCCGCGCCGATCCGGGAACCACTTCACGGCGTTACCAACGCAGGTCGCGTAGATGGCGCCGGCACCGGTGCCGGAAATCGCCGCACCGATATATAGACCCGTCAGCGAAGTCGCATAGGCGTTGATGATCCAGGAGATGGCGACCAGCGCGCCGCCCAAACCGATCATCATTGGCGGGCCCTTGCGCGGGCCGAGGCGGTCGACGAACCAGCCTCCCAGCGGCGTCAGCCAGGTCTCCGTGGCGATGAAGATGGCGAAGGCGAGCTGGATATCCGCCAGGCTCCAGCCGCGCGCGACGTGCATCGGATCGACGAACAGGGTCCAGCCATATTGCAGGTTGGCGATCAGGACCATGGCGAGGACGCCAAGCCATAGCTGCGACCAGCGGTTCGCCCGGGCCACGGGCGTCGTTGTGGCGATAGTCATTTGTTGAGTTCCCACCCTAAAGTTCATTGATGCCGCCCTTTGCGGGCGGTCATTTCCCCAGGTGTGAGTCTTGTCCTTCTGCAGTGTGAGCGCAACGCCTTTGGGCGCATTGCTCACCCATTGGTATTATGAATAATATATATCGAGAAAAAGCGGAAAACGCTGGGGATTTGAGGGGGAGGACAGCATTTCCGTGAGCGACGCGCGCCTAAGCGTGTCTCCGATCGACAGTCGGGAGACCTTCAAGGACAAGGCCTATGTCGCCTTGCGCAACGTCATCGTGTCTTCGGACATCTATCGGTCGCGCACCGATCTGCGCCTCGACGAGCGCCAGCTCGCGCAGGATTTCGGCATCTCGCGCACCCCGGTGCGCGAGGCGATGGCGCAGCTCGAGCGCGAGGGCTTCGTGCGCTCGGTGCCGCGGCGCGGCATCTACATCGTGCGCAAGACCCGCAGAGAGGTGATCGAGATGATCACTGCCTGGGCCGCGCTCGAGAGCATGGCGGCGCGCCTCATCACCCAGACCGCCAGCGACGCCGACATCGCCGGCCTGCGGCGCATGTTCGCCACCTTCGAGGACGACAAGCTGCACGCCAAGCTCGACGAATATTCCGAAGTGAACATCGCCTTCCACCAGGCCATCATCCAGTTGAGCGGCAATAGCGTGCTGATCCAGCTGGCCGAAAATCTGTTCACGCACATGCGCATGATCAGGGGCAGCACGATCGGAGAGGATGACAGGGTCGACCGATCAATCCACGATCACATGAACATCATCCAGGCCATCGAGGCGCGCGACACCGAGCGTGCCGAGGACCTGGTCCGCCAGCACGCGCTTGGCCTGGCGGAGCACGTCGCCAAGCACGTCGATTATTTGGATTGAACGGGAGGAAGCAAATGGCTGACGCAGCCCTCAAGACCGCAACGGCAGACGACACGCAGGACCTGACGGATGGCTTTCATCTGATCATCGACGCGCTGAAGCTGAACGACATCAAGACGATCTACGGCGTGCCCGGCATTCCGATCACCGACTTCGGCCGCATGGCGCAGGCCGAGGGCATCCGCGTGCTCTCCTTCCGCCACGAGCAGAACGCGGGCTATGCCGCGGCGATCGCGGGCTTCCTCACCAAGAAGCCCGGCGTCTGCCTCACGGTCTCCGCGCCCGGCTTCCTGAACGGCCTCACGGCGCTCGCGCACGCGACCACCAACTGCTTCCCGATGATCCTGATCTCGGGTTCGTCCGAGCGCGAGATCGTCGACCTGCAGCAGGGCGACTACGAGGAGATGGACCAGCTCGCGATCGCCAAGACGATGTGCAAGGCGGCCTTCCGCGTGCTGCACGCCGCCGACATCGGCATCGGCCTCGCGCGCGCCTATCGCGCCGCCGTCTCGGGCCGTCCGGGCGGCGTCTATCTCGACCTGCCGGCCAAGCTGTTCGGCCAGGTGATGGATGCGGCCAAGGGCAAGAAGTCGCTGGTCAAGGTGATCGATCCGGCACCGGCGCAGATCCCCGCCCCCGCCGCGGTCAAGCGCGCGCTCGACGTGCTGAAGGCCGCCAAGAAGCCGCTGATCATCCTCGGCAAAGGCGCGGCCTACGCTCAGGCCGACGAGGCGATCAAGACGCTGGTCGAGAAGAGCGGCATTCCGTTCCTGCCGATGAGCATGGCCAAGGGCCTGCTGCCCGACACGCATCCGCAGAGCGCAGGTGCGGCGCGCTCGACGGTGCTGAAGGACTCCGACGGCGTGATGATGATCGGCGCCCG
>CAIWTJ010000141.1 GCA_903915535.1 Enhydrobacter aerosaccus | reverse complement strand
CGCCAGCGCCGGTCGACCAGCGGGTGCAGATCGTCACGATGCCCGGCGAGACAATCGCGATCCTGCGCTATTCCGGAGGGGGCAACGACCGGGTCCAGCGCCAGGCTGCGCTGACGGCGGCCCTTGCTCCGTCGCCGTGGCGGCCGGTGGGCGAGCCCTACACCCTGAACTACGATGCGCCCTTCACGCTGCCGTTCCTGCGGCGGAACGAAGCCGCGGCCGCGGTCGAGCGCGCGCCCTGAGCTCAAACGCGCTATAATCGGTACCGGAGTGCAACAGATGAAAAAATCAATCGCGCTGCTCTTGGCCTCGGCCCTGCCGGCGCTGCCGGCGTCCGCACAGGACTCCTCTATCGGAGGCCGCCTGGCCGTGCGCTGGTGCATGGCCTGCCACATCGTAGAAGCCGGCCAGACCCAAGCCACCGATAATGCGCCCAGCTTCCGGGATATCGCCACCCGGCCCACCACGACGGCGCAGTCGATCGACCGCTACATCTCCAAAGGGCACACGCTCATGCCCGACTTCTCGCTCGACACCCAGGAGCGCAATGCGCTGGTCAGCTACATCCTGAGCCTGCGCTAGCCGCCCCCCTGTCCGGCTAATCCGGCACGCCGCCCGCGCGCATCACCGTCTCGGCCATGTCGGCCAGGATGGCGACGCCCCGCGCCCGCAGCGCCTTGGCGTTCTCACCCTCGCCGATCTGGCGCTCCAGCAACAGCGTGATGAACCCGTGCACGGTCGCCCAGGCGAAGTCCGACATGCGCACCTTCGTCTCGCGCGTCGCGAGCGGCAGCGCCGCCTCAACGGCGGCATAATGCAGGGCGCGCGCAGCCCGCGCCGCCTCGGCCAGCGCCGGCGTCTGGAAGCGCTCGGTCTCGCGATAGAACATCAGCCGGAACAGCATGGGATGTGCCGCCGCGAAGGCCATGTAGCCCACGCCCTGCGCCACTAGCCGCGCGGCCGGGTCGGGCTTGGCCCGCCTGGCCTCCGCCGCCATCGTTTCCATCAGCTGGCCGAAGCCCTGCGTGGCGATCTCCGCCAGCAGATCGTCGACCGACTTGAAATGATGGGCGGGTGCGGCGTGCGACACCTCCGCCCGCCGCGCGCATTCCCGGAGCGTGAATCCGGTCAGCCCCTTCTCCTCGAGGAGGGAACGGCCAGCCGTGATCAGGGCTTCGCGCAGGTCGCCGTGGTGATAAGCCATCCCAAAACCTCGACTCTTGCGGCGTCAAGATTAAGGCGATCCAAACTTGTCGATGTCAAATTGACGGCTTACCGTCGAATGATTCGGCAAACCGGGGGGATTTCCGATGAAAGTCAGTATCAGGGCGCACGCCCTCTTTTCGATGGCGTTGCTCGCCGCAGGCGTCGCGCACGCCCAGAATTCGCCTTCCCCCAGCGCCTCCCTCGAGATCATCCGCGGACATTTGGCCCGCCAGGGGCAGATCGCCTATGCGGGCACGACGCACGACTCCTCGACCGGCCAGACCTGGAGCACCAACTTCACTGTCGAGGCAAGCAACGTCACGGTCGACGCCTCTGGCTGCGAGCTGCGCTATCACTGGCACACGTGGATCAACGGCAAATCGAGCCAGGAACTGGAGAGCGGTATCGAGTTCGGCACCGCCGCCGAGGTCACGCTGATCAGCATGGCCGAGGACGTCAACCAAGGCACGCTCAAGGCCGGGCATCCCACTTGGGGCACCAGTATCCAGCCGCCGCTCTGGGTCGTGCATGTCGCACGCAACGACGGCAGCCGCATTACGATGGACTTTCGCGACCAGGCCACGGCGCAACTCGTCGCCAATGCCGCGAAACAAGCCATGAGATTGTGTCACTGAGCCCGGAGGCTCAGGCAAGCGTCAGCGGTCGCCTTCCTCCGCGACCTTCTGCCGGAACACGAAGGCCAGCACCGCCGCCACCACGCAGCCCGCGATGATTCCCGTCGTGAGATCCTCTAGGAGGGTCAGGCCGAACGTCGCCAGCAGCACCAGGGCGGAGCGCCAGTCGCGCAGCAGACGCGCGAACTCGGCCTTCTCCGCCATGTTCCAGCACACCACGGTCAGCAGCCCGGCGAGCGCCGCCAGCGGAATGTAGGCGGCGAGCGGCGCCGCCACGATCAGGAACACCAGCACGAACGCCGAATGCAGCATGCCGGACACCGGGCTGCAGGCGCCCGCCCGGACGTTGGTCGCCGTGCGCGCGATCGTGCCGGTGACGCTGATGCCGCCGAACAGCGCGGAGGCCACATTGGCGATGCCCTGCGCCACCAGCTCCATATTCGAGCGATGGTAGCGGCCCGTCATGCCGTCGGCGATCTTGGCCGACAGCAGGCTCTCGAGCCCGCCCAGCAACGTGAAGGAGAGCGATACCGGCAGGAGCTGCCACAGCCGGTCGAGCGACACGTCCGGCAACGCAGGCGCCGGCAGGCCGCGCGGCATTTCTCCGAAGCGCATGCCGATGGTCTCGATCGGCAGCTTCAACAGCACGACCGCGACCGACGCGATCACCACCGCCATCAGCATGCCCGGCCAGGTTGGCCGGAGCCGCCGCACGATAACGATGATCGCCGCGACGGCGGCGCCGGTCGCAAGGGCCGCGGGCTGAAGCGTCGCCCACGCGCCGCCCAGCGCCGCGAGCTTGGGCAGCAGCGGCCCCGGCTCCTTGTCCGCGAGATGCAGGCCGCAGAGGTCGTGGATCTGGCTGGCGAAGATGATGATCGCGATGCCGGCGGTGAAGCCCACCGCGACGGCATGCGGGATATGCCGGATCAGCGAGCCCAGCCGCACGGCGCCCAGCACCACCAGCATCAGGCCCGACAGCAGCACGGCCAGCAGCAGCCCGTCGAGCCCGTGGCGCGCCACGGTCGACGCCACCAGGACGATGAACGCGCCCGCCGGACCGCCGATCTGGAAGCGGCTGCCGCCCAGCGCCGAGACGAGGAAGCCGCCCACGATCGCGGTGTAGAGCCCGCGCTCCGGCGATACGCCCGACGCCACGGCGATCGCCATGGACAACGGAAGCGCCACGATGGCGACGGTAAGCGCCGCCATGACGTCTTTGCGGGCCTTGTCGATTCCATAGCCTTCGACGAAGGTCGTCAGCAGCTTGGGGCGAAACAGATGGGTGGAAGATTGACCGTTGGGCATGTCCGAGGCGGAGCGCCCCTCCTCTCACTTCAATTTAGACAACAGCCCTTCGGCTGGCAGCGGAAAGGCGAACGATGGCAGAGGTGTCCAGCTTTTCAAGGAAAGCCGCCTTGAGCCAGATCAATTCGACGGTGCGCGCTTCCGTGCACAAGTGCAGTTTGGACAACTTGTCATTTGTGGCCGCGCGATGGCGTGCTCGGCGTCCTGCGGCAACAGCACCCGTTCTTCCAACAGTTCCTCCAAGAGATGACGCCCACACCCATTTGTGGCTTCATCCTCCCAATGACCCTCTCGCTCTGGGCCGCCTTCGTCGCGGCATCGTCCGTCCTCCTCGTCATCCCCGGCCCGACCGTGCTGCTGGTCGTGTCCTATGCGCTGGGCCAGGGCTGGCGCACGGCGCTGCCCATGGCGATCGGCGTGGCGCTGGGCGACTTCACGGCCATGACGTTGTCCATGCTGGGGCTGGGCGCACTCCTTGCCGCTTCAGCAACACTCTTCACAGCGCTGAAGTGGATTGGTGCCGCCTATCTCGTCTGGCTGGGCATCAAGCTCTGGCGCGCGGGCGGCGCACTCGAGGCTGCGCCGCGCACCGACGTCGTGTCGGCGGCGAAGATGCTGGGCCATGCCTGGCTGGTGACCGCGCTCAACCCCAAGAGCATCACCTTCTTCGTGGCCTTCCTGCCGGCCTTCCTCGATCCGCACGCGGATTTCTGGACGCAGATGGCGGTGTTCGAGTCGACGTTCCTGGTGCTGGCCTTCGCCAATGCCTTCGGCTACGCGCTGGTCGCGTCGAAGGCGCGCGGCTTCGTCGGCAACCCGCGCGCGATCCGGGCGATCAACCGCACCGGCGGCGGGCTGCTGATCGGCGCGGGCGTGGCGACGGTGGCGCTGGCGGGCCAGCGCAGTTAGCGCTTGACAGTAGTTGCGGTTTACGCAATCTTAACTCTCGGGGACCCGGACCCTCTGCGCCGTCTGGCGCGCGAAGCGCGGGGGCTGAAGGAGACGCCGGACAGTGGGCCGGATCGAGAGCGGCAGCGCCTCTGTGCGGGATGTGCCGGAGGGGAGTTTTCCATTTTTTTCCCATTTGTTTAATGGGAGCGGTCGGAAAGTGCGGCATGCCTTCCGACGATTCGGGCATCCTGTCTTTACTGGGAGCGCGCCAATCCAGTGGCGCGTCTTGTCCTCCGGACCGCGACCTTCCTACGAATGAATGACCTCAGGTCAATCATTCGCTCTCGCTCATGATCATGAAGCGAGCCAGAGGCTCGCGGTCCCAAAGAGCATGAGACGACGCGCCACTGGAGTGCCGCGCTCCCAGCAATGACGGGCCACCCCCACCCACGTGGAAACCGGGAAGAATCGCGGAAAGTGCCGATGGTATCGCCATCGAAGGCTTCCCGACCGGCCGGGAAGGTCCGGGAAACTTCTATTTGGCAGGCTCGCTCACGAAGGCCACCTTGCTCAGCCCCGCCTTCGAGGCGTCGGCCAGCATCTCGGCCACGTAGCGGTAGGACGCGTTCTGGTCGGCGCGCAAATAGACTTCGGGCTGCGGCCGCTTCCTGCCTTCCTCGACGAATTTGGCCGCGGCGTCCTCGCGCGTGATGCGCTCGCCGGCCCAGAACAGACCGCCGTTGGCGTCGATCGCGAATTCGATCTTGTCCGGCTTCTGGATGTCGGTCGCGGACGTGGCCTTGGGCAGGTCGAGCTTGACGGCGTTGGTGAGCAGCGGCGCGGTGACGATGAAGATCACCAGCAGCACCAGCACCACGTCGATCAGCGGCACCATGTTGATCTCGGCCATCGGCGCCGAGGTGGACTTGTTCCGGTCGAAGCTTGCGAATGCCATGACGCCCTCCCCTTACTTCACGGCCGCGAGCGGCACGACGCCGCCGCCCGCCTTGCGCGCGCCGCCGCCCAGCGACTGGCCCATCGACAGGAACGTGAGCAGCTCGAAGGCGAAGGCGTCGAGCTTGGCGGTGAGCACGCGGTTCGAGCGCGTGAGCCAGTTGTAGCCCATGACCGCGGGCAGCGCGACGGCGAGGCCGATGCCGGTCATGATCAGCGCCTCGCCCACGGGGCCCGCCACCTTGTCGAGCATGCCGGAGCCCGTCATGCCGATCGCGACCAGCGCGTGATAGACGCCCCACACCGTGCCGAACAGGCCGATGAACGGCGCGGTGGCGCCCACGGTGGCGAGCATGGTGAGGCCGTTCTCGAGCGCCGTCGTCTCCTCGTCGAGCACCTTCTTGATGGTGCGCGTGAGGAACTCCTGCTGGCTGCCCGCCTCCTCGAGCTTGGCCACGCCATAACGTTCGTGATGCGCCTGGGCGTGCAGCGAATGCGCGGTGAGATGGCCGAACGGCTCGTTCACGCCGTGCACGGTGAGCTCGTTCTGGACCGCCTCGAGCGAGGTGGCGCTCCAGAAGAAGGCGAGGAACTTCGCGCTGCGGCGCTGGCGCACGATCTGGCTGATGCCCTTCATGACGATCAGGTACCAGGAGATCGCCGACATCAGCGCGAGGATGACCAGCAGCGTCTTGATGACGGGGTCCGACTCCGCGAGGAAGTGGCCGAAGCCCAGGGAAGATCCAGCACCCATGACGTACCTCTTTACTGAAGATTGAAAGCGATCGGAGCGATGACCCACATCGGCTCGGGAAGGCGATCGAGCTGCGACGCGCGCACCGCGCTCAACGCCTGCTCGTCGAGTTCCGGGAAGCCCGAGGATTTCTGCAGCGAGACCTGCGAGGGCCGGCCGGTGGTATCGACCCAGGCCTTCACCAGCGCCGTGCCCTGGTTGCCGGCGCGGCGGGCGCGCAGCGGATAGATCGGGTTGGGCCGCACCAGCCAGCCGACTTGCGCGGCGTTCACCGTCCGGGGACCGGCCTGCGCCGCGGGCGGCGCGGCGGAAGCCTGCGGCGGCGTGTCGGTCGGCGGCACCGTCGTCACGCGGGGTCTCTGTGGCGGCGGCGGTTTCGGCGGCTGCGGCTTGGGCGGCGGCGCCACGACCGGGAACGTGGGCGGCGGCAGGTCGGGCAGCGGCGGCTCGATCATCGACTCGAGTTCCGGTGGCGGCGGTTCCGGTGTTGCTTCTGGCGGTGGCGGCTCGGTCTGCGGCGGCGCGTTGAGGAAGCTCACTTCCATCGGCGCGGTGTCGCCGATCACCAGCGGCGCGGGCTCGATCAGGGTGAGCGCGTAGCCGCCGCCGACATGGAAGAAGATCACCGACGCCAGCAGCACGCGCTTCGTGAGCGGCTTCAGCGGCTCCCTGTAGCTGTCGATGGCGGCGCGGTTGACCATGGCCGAGCTTAGGTCTGCAGCGGCCAGAGCGCGAGGCCGACGGTCGCCGCGATCGACAGGCCGAAGATCGTGAGGCCGACACGGCGGCGGCGGTTGGTCTTCCACCACAGGATGACGCCGCTCAGCGACAGGAAGATCAGGCTGCGGGCCAGCGTGTCGATCAGCAGGATCCAGGGCACCGGCATGCCGACGCCCTTGTGCAGGTTGGTGAGCGTCGCGAAGAAGCCGTTGGCGGTCGTTCGCACGCTCGCGGACCTGTTGCCGGCCCAGTACTCGACCTGCACGAGGCGATTGGGACCGCCGAACGCGAAGCTCCAGCGCTCGGGCTGCATCAGGGTCTTCTCCTGCGGCTTGTCCGGACCGCCCCGCTCCATCCACGGCACCGGGCGCGCGCGCTCGATCCGGACGGAGTTGGCGGGACGCTCCATCTTCAGCGCGCCCTGCAGCCAGGCGGCCATCTCGGCCGAGGTCGCGGGCGCGGGATCGGGCAGCGCGAGCTGGGCATTCATCATCGTCTGCGCCGGCAGCTCGAGCTTCAGCGTCGCGCGGTGGTTCAGCCAGACGCCGCTGGTGCCCATCATGAGGCCGAGCAGCGCGCCCCACAGGCCGAACCAGCCGTGCGTCCGGCGCACCCAGCGCACGAACGCGAGCCGGCGGTTGACGCTCAGCCGTCCCATCGAGGGCGCGACCAGGTCAGTCATCGCAGCCGCTCATCAGGTGTCGCTCCATTCGCGAATCAGGTTGTGGTAGCAGCCGATCAACGTGCGGCGCGCGACCTCGTCGGCGTCGGTCTGGTTGAGGCGCTGGATGGCGGTGTCCATCTGGTAGAGCAGGCTGCGCTGGTTGTCGTCGCGGATCAGGCTCTGCACCCAGAAGAAGCACGAGGTCCGCGTGCCGCGCGTGATCGGCGACACCTGGTGCAGGCTGGTCGCGGGATAGACCACCATGTCGCCGGCCTCGAGCTTGATCGAGTGGCGCCCGAAGGTGTCGTCGATCAGCAGCTCGCCGCCGTCGTACTCCTGCGGATTGGTGAGGAAGAGCGTGGCCGACACGTCGGTGCGCAGCTTGCTGCCGTTGCGCGGATGGAGGCGCAGGCTGCCGTCGACATGGGCGCCGAACTTCATGCCCTCGCCGTAGCGGTTGAACATCGGCGGGTAGATCGTGTTGGGCAGGACGGCGCTGATGAACATCGGATGGCGCTCCAGCGCCGACACGACGATCTGCTGGCAGGCGTGCGCCACTTCCGAGCGCTCGTCGATCTGCTGGTTGAACTTGACCGGCGCGCCCTGGTAGCCCGCGGTCACGCGGCCGTCGACCCAGCCCTCGTTGGCGTGGTCGAGCCGCTCCCGCACGCTGATCAGCTGCGAGGCATCGAGGACCTTGGGAATGCAGACGAGCATGGCGGCCTACATATGATGAACGTAGGTCAGCATGCCCGTGGTGCCCGAACCCGGGACCGCACGGCCGCCGTCCGAGGCGATGATCGCATCGTAGTTGTAGGTGTTCAGCAGGTTGAACACGTTCAGGCGGATATCCCAGGTCGGCTGCTTGAAGGCCGCGGTGAGATCCACGCGATAGAACTCGGGCACGACCACGGTGTTGGTGTTGTTGGCGTAGCGCTGGCCGAGGTAGGTCACGCCGCCGCCGATCTCGTAGGTGTTGGCGAAGGTGTAGGTCGACCAGAGCGTTGCCGCGTCGCGCGGTGTGTTGAGCGGCACCATGCCCTGCATGCCGACGCCGATGCCGTTGACGATGCGCGCGTCGAGGTAGGTGTAGCCGCCCCACACCTGCCACTCGTCGGTGATGCGGCCGGTGACGCCGGCGCGCAGGCCCTTCACCTGGACGGTGCCGTTCGCCGTGTAGGTGCCGTCGCTGTTCTGCGAGCGCGCATTGTTCTGCGTGATCTGGAACGCCGCGCCCGTCACCTGCAGGTTGCCGCCCAGGAAGTCGTACTTGGCGCCGACCTCGAAGGCTTCGTTGGTCTGCGGCGGCAGCGGTGCGCTGGTGCCGGTCGTCGAGGTGAGCTGCTCGAGCGAGGGGTTGAACGAGGTGCTGTACGACGCGTAGTAGGTCTGCACCTTGTCGGGCTGGAAGATCGGACCGCCGCGCACGCTCGTGAACGTGTCGGTGCGCTCGGCACTGGCCAGCGTGGTGTTGCCCGTCGTGTTCTGGAGGTTGATGGTGTTGCCGATCTGCGACCAGTAAACGTCGTAGCGCAGGCCGCCCACCAGCTTGATCTCGGGAATGAGCGTGATCGTGTCGTTGAGGTAGCCGCCGAACGCCTTGGCCTGCCCCGTCGCGAGGTTGGTCGGGATCTGGGCCACACCCGGATCCTCGCCCGAGGGATAGAGCAAGGACGTGCAGGCGACATAGCCGTTGGTCGAGTTGGAGGTCGACAGCGCCGTGCTGCCGCAGGTCCCGTTCCGCGCGTAGTTCTGGTTGTAGTAGCTCTCGTAGCCCAGCTCGACTCCGGCCAGGACGGCGTGGCCGATCGACCCCGTGTCGAACTTCGCGTTCAGTTCGGTCTGGTTGTAGACCGACCACTGGAAGATGTTGCGGTCGTGGCTCTGCTGGCGGACGTAGAGCGACGACAACGGGAGCCCCGACTGACCGCCGCCCACCGGCGTGAACGCACCGGTCGTGGGATTCACCGTGCCGACCGACTGCGGCGCGGTCTCGCGCGCGTTGGTGTTGACGTAGCTCACCTGCGTCTGGTTGCGCAGCGACACGTCCTTGTCGAACTTGTGCTGCACCCGCGCGCCCAGGAAGACGATGTCCTGCTCGGTACGGTCGCTGCTGAAGCCGTAGGCGGTGTTGCGGCCGACCTGCGCCGGATAGAAGTTCAGCGGCGGCACGCCGTAGTCGGGCTGGTCGTGATTGTGCTGCAGCAGTGCGTAAAGCGTGATCTCGGTCGGCGTGTTGATGCCGAACTTGTAGGAAGGCGCGACGCCGAAATCGAGCACGTCGGATTGGTTGCGCGTCGAGAGTGCGCCCTGCTGCAGCATCGCGGCGATGCGGTAAGCCGACTGCTCGTCGATCGGCTTGTTGATGTCGACCGTGCCGCGCTTGAGCCCGTTGGTCGTGATCGAGGCGCTGAATTCCTCCTTCGGGGTGAGCGAGGGCTTCTTGAAGACCTGGTTGATCACGCCGCCGGTCGAGCCGCGGCCGAACAGCATCGACGACGGGCCCATCAGCACCTCGATCTCCTCGAGGGCGAAGATATCGCGATAGTACTGGCTCGCGTCGCGCATGCCGTCGAGATAGAGGTCGGTGCGCGCCGAGAAGCCGTTGAGGTTGATGTTGTTGCCGATCTGGCCGCCTTCTGCGGCGCCGACGGTGACGCCGGGCACGCGCGAGATCGCCGAGGTGAGCGACGTCGAACCCTGGGATTTCATCAGGGCGTTGGTGATGACCGTCACCGACTGCGGCGTGTCGCGCAGGTCGCCGATGCGATCGAGGGCCGAGGCGGGCTTGGCAAAGTCTTCGCTCGGGCGCGTGCCCGTCACGGTGACCGGCGCCAGCGTGGCCGGTGCGGCGCTGGGAGCCGCGGGCTGGCTCGGGTTGGGGTCGGGCGGCGGGGCGGCCTGGGCCTGCTCCAGTGTCTGTTGCGCCATCGCGCCGGGCGCGACCAGGAGACCAACCAACGCTGTCTTGACGGGTAAACGACGCATCACCAGAGATCCCCACCGATACTGCAACTCATTATCAGTGAATTAGCTCAAGTGCGAATCATTCTCAACCGCTATTTCAGCCCTGCCGCATTTTCCGGGCCGCCGACAGCAGGCACCCCGCGCCGATGAGCAGGAACACGATCCCGCCCGCCAGCACCGCCTTGGTCTGCCAGCGCGCGCCGGGCGCGTCGTCGAGGATCTGCGGACGGCCCATCGTGTCGTCCAGGTGCACGCGCGCCTTCGTTTCGTGGACCGCAAGCTTTCCGTCGCGCGTGATCCTGCTCCAGAACTCCTCGCTGATCGGCAGCGGACCGAAGTGGTGGACGCCGCCCTGCCCGTCCTTCCAGCCGAGCCGCACCGTGTACGGCGGGCCGGATACCTCGGCGATCTCCGCCATAACTTCCACGCTCTTCACGCCGTCGTCGCCGGGCTGGCTGATCTCGACCGCGTTGTAGGTCAAAAAGGCGCCCACGGCGAAGGCCACGAACCCGATCAGCAGCCGCTGCCCCGGAATCTCGACCGGCGCCCGCGCCGCCCTGGGCACCGACGTCACCGGCACCGGCCGGCGCCGCTGCCAATAGGTCATCGCGCCGGCGAGCAGCCAGCCTGCGAGCGCGATGTACCCCGACGTCGCGAGCCAGCTGTTGAGCGACTCCAGCCGCTGCGCCGCGTCGAGCGCCAGCACCGGCACCGCCCCCTCGTCGTCGAGCGCCTTGATCGGCACAGTCATCAGCTTCACCTGCGCGCCGTCGACGATCGAATTCTGGAAGCGCTCGCTGACCGGCACCTTGCGATGCACGTGGGTCTTGCCGTCCTGGCCCTGCCACTGCAGGTCGACCGACAGCGCCTGCTCGATGAAGCGCGGCCGCCAGCCGTCGACGGCAAACGGCGCGGAGCGCTGGAACTGCGCGCCGGTAATCTGCGCATTCGCGGCGTAACCCTGGTCGATGACCCGCGCCATCTGCAGCCGGTTGTCCCAGCAGCCCAGCGCCACCAGCGACGCGAACACCGCGACCAGCACCAGAAGATTGCGATACCGCATGGACCGTGTGCTCAACGCCGTCCTCATGGCTAATGGCGACCCCGGCGTGACTCGAACACGCAACATCCTGCTTAGAAGGCAGGTGCTCTATCCGGTTGAGCTACGGGGTCCCGTCAGTGCGTCCAGCGCCCGACTCTATTGTACGCGAAGTTGTCGGCGTAGGCCTTGGGCCGCACCGGCCGCGAGTGCGGCTGCTCGACCGTGTACTGCCAGCCGTTCTTCTCGGCATGGGCCTTGGCCTCGTCGAGGGTCGGGAACCAGAGTTGTACCTGCTGCATCGTGTCGCGCGAGCTGGTCCAGCCCATCAGCGGGTCGACCGTCTTGGGCGTGGGCTCGCTCTCGAGCAGCCAGTCCTTGGTCTTGGCGGTCCCGGACTGCATGGCCGTCTTGGCCGGCTTGAAGATGCGAACCTTCATCGACTCCACTCTCTTCTTCTAGGACATCCGGCGCGGTGGTCGGAGCGGCAGGATTTGAACCTGCGACCCTCTGGTCCCAAACCAGATGCGCTACCAGACTGCGCTACGCTCCGCCGCAACCCGCTGCCCAGTAACATGCTGGATGACGCGGGCCGTCTTCTACTACAGTGGGTCATGTTCGACCAGACCCCCGAAGAAGGCGGCGGCGGCCCCGGCCGCCTGCCCTCGATCAACGTCCTGGGCGGCGTTCTGATGCCCTGCTCGACCGAGCCCGTGACCGGCTTTTTCCGCGACGGCTGCTGCAACACCGGCCCGGAAGATCGCGGCCTGCACACGGTTTGCGCCGTCATGACCTCCCAGTTCCTGGCTTTCTCCAAGGCGGCGGGCAACGACCTCTCCACGCCCATGCCGCAATACGGGTTCGCCGGACTGAAGCCCGGCGACCGCTGGTGCCTGTGCGCGGATCGCTGGCGGGAGGCCTTCGAAGCCGGCGCCGCCCCTCAGGTCGTGCTCGAGGCCACCCATGCCGTGACTCTGCAGGTCGTGTCGCTCGCCGACCTCAAGAAGCACGCGGTCACGCTTCAATGAACTGGTAGCCGGTGCGGATCCGCCCGTCATCGCCCAGCACCAGGAAGTCGAAGCCCACCGAGATCACCTCGCCGCCCGAGGCGGGCAGCATGTCCCAGCGCAGCTTGATCGTGTTGTGATGCCCATCGACGCCGTCGCGCAGACGGAAGACGTTGCCCTTCTCCTTGACCCATTTGTCGTAGGCGTTCTTCACGCGCGTCTCGATGCCAGCGTGGCCGATCGCCTCGAGCGTGCGCGCGAGATGCCGGGCGTCTTCCTGCCAGAGATCCCGGATGGTCTGCCGGCGCGCCGCATCGTCCGGCTCGTTCCAGATGTTGATATAGCGGTCCACGAATTGCTTGATGTCGGTCATAAGCTTCTCCTTCAGGAGAAGGACATGACTTCCCGCGGCCGTCGCCGCGATGACATTGGAGGTAATTGAAATGAAGTCCTGGCCGAAGATCGAGGGCGCCCTCTCCGACTATGTCGACGCCAACTGGCTGCGCGAGAGCGCGCTGAAGCGGCGGCTGCGCGAGGAGACCGGCCAGATGAAGCAGGCCGGCATGCAGATCTCCGCCCACCAGGGCCAGCAGATGGCCCTGCTCGCCCGCGCCGTGGGTGCCCGGCGCGCCGTCGAGGTCGGCACCTTCACCGGCTACTCCGCGCTCTCTGTCGCCGAAGCTTTGGGACCCGACGGCAAGCTCTGGTGCTGCGACGTCAGCGAGGAATGGACCGCGATCGGCCGCCGCTACTGGAAGGAAGCCGGCGTCGAGAGCCGCATCGAGCTCACCATCGGCCCCGCCACCAAGACGCTCGACTGGCTTCTGGCGCAGGGCCTGACGGGCCAGCTCGACATGGCCTTCATCGACGCCAACAAGAGCGACTACGACGCCTACTACGAGCGCTGCCTCAAGCTGGTGCGCAAGGGCGGCCTGATCCTGATCGACAACGTGCTGTGGGGCGGCTCGGTCGCCGATCCCTCGGACACCAACGAGGACACCAAGGCGATCCGCGCGCTGAACGCCAAGCTCAAGACCGACGAACGCGTCGACCTCACGCTTTTCGCCGTCGGCGACGGCATGACCTGCGCGCTGAAGCGCTAGGCGCCGCGCTTCCCGAGGTTTCCCGACCGGTCGGGAAACCTCCGATGCCGGTGGCGCAAGGCTTTGACGCGATTCTTCCCGCTTTCCGTGCCTCACCCCCTGCCCAACAAACCTTCCGTCATCCCGAGCGCCGTCGAGGGAGCTTTTTTCGCTGCGCCCCGCGCGTCTCGAAAAAAAGCCCTGCTCAGGAGGAATCGCCTCGGAGGCCGACGCCATCGGCATCGGAGGCAATTTCTCATGAGCCTGATGCGTCTCCTGAACCGCTCGGAAGAAAAAACACATCGTCGCGAGGATTGCCCCCAAACGCTGGCCTGGCTGCGTCAAGGCCCATTCCTCGCGAGTGCTCGCGAGCTCCTCGCGAGCGGGTGCATACACGGCAATTGCCGGCAGATACACTCCACCCTCATCCCTCTTGACGGCTCGCATCACGAAGCGGGCCATCAGAACCCGCGCCTCTGCCATCCCGAGCGCAGCGAGGGATCTTTGGCGGTCGATGAGCAAGGATCCCTCGCTACGCTTGGGATGGCAGGCTACGCGCGACGGACAGTGAGCGTTGGTAACGGCGACCATGCCCGCCAACCTACGCGCGTCACGCTCAATCCCCTATTACGGTCGTTACTAACGACATATC
Organism: Enhydrobacter aerosaccus; assembly: GCA_903915535.1. Lineage (GTDB taxonomy): Bacteria > Pseudomonadota > Alphaproteobacteria > Reyranellales > Reyranellaceae > Reyranella > Reyranella aerosaccus_C. The sequence goes on along the minus strand of CAIWTJ010000141.1, from coordinate 4,917 downwards.
GTTGGCTGACTTAAATCGGATGCCTCTAAGCAATTGGCCATGAAAGCATGGCTCAATTCTCTGCCTACAAAACCGTGCGGGCCAAAGGTCTAGCGTCGATCCATATTCCAGTGGGGGTGGTAACGTAGCAGGAGTTCCGGGGACACAATACTTAACTCCACTAGCTCTTTTCTTCTTTAGCCTTCGGCCCGGGTCTTCGTCGCGCCAGCACGCGATCCAGCCGCTCCTCGAGCTGCGTCACGAAGCGCTTCGAACCGAGCGGTTCACCGGTGAGTATTGTGTCCACGAAACAAACTCTAATCATGGATTGCCGTGGCCACGTCTTGTCGAAGGCTGGACTGTTTGGATGGGTATTGTGTCCTCGGAACTCCCCCTAGATTGGTATTGTGTCCCCGGAACTCCTGAGCGTGACGTTAGAGTCCGCGTCGTAGGTCAGGCTCTCGGTGCGCTGGATACTGCCGCTGCCGGGCGAGTAGGTCGTGGTGGCCAGGCTGCTCGAGTCCATCTAGCGCGCCATAGATTGGATTACGGCGCTGGCTAAACTACGTTTAACGTCTTTGCATTTCTATTAGGGCGGAGAGAAAGCGAACGTAGTCATTCACGGTCCTTATCGGTAGAAACTGGGTGAGCTTCTGAAGCACGGCATCGGGATTTCCGTACTCTCGGCAACGCCGCTCGACTAAGTCTTCAAAATCCTCGGGGAGAAATCCAAGGCCTTCAAGGACGTCTTGCCGACCTACATGGTATGTGCAGAAGTCCGTAAGATCACTATAGGCGCGGTCTATCGCGGCTTCGTGAAGCCCTGATCCCAAAAATTCCTGACGAAAGGATTCCAATGTGCCGCTTTGACGCTGCGAACGAATTCGCCTCGATTTAGCACTCATCCAGAAATAGCCAATAATGTAGGCTGCGGCACCTACGCCGACGATCCCCAGCCAGATCATCTAACTCTCTCCAGTCGACTAGGGCAAAGCATCATATAACCATAAGCCGAGTGGAGTTCCGGGGACACAATACTTAACTCCACAAGCTCGTTTCTTCTTTAGCCTTCGGCCCGGGTCTTCGTCGCGCCAGCACGCGATCCACCCGCTCCTCGAGCTGCGTCACGAAGCGCTTCGAACCGAGCGGTTCACCGGTGAGTATTGTGTCCACGAAACTAACTTCAATCATGGATTGCTGTGGCCACGTCTTGTCGAAGGCTGGACCGTTTGGATTGGTGTTGTGTCCTCGGAACTCCCCTAGATTGGTATTGTGTCCCCGGAACTCCCCTCGAGCGGATTGCCAGCACGTTTCAGATCATGATCCGAAACCGGAGAGTGCGGGCGCGTTGCTCGCCCCCTCCGTCAGCGTATGACGCTGCCACCTCCCCCGAAGACGGGGGAGGGTCGTGAAAACAGAAAGACCCTCCTGACGCTACTCGCGTCCAGATCCAGGCCTCACGCCCTACGCATTCCCGAAAATCGGATGCCTGACCTTGTCGCCCCGCTTGATGCCCAGCAGCCGCGCCGTGCCACCGTTGATCTCGAGCACGCCGCGCACCGGCGCTCCGCTCGGGATCGAGTCGGTCGACATCGGGACGGCATTGGCGTGGACGTGGCGCACCGTTCCGTCGGCGGCGATGAACACCATGTCAAGCGGGATCAGCGTGTTCTTCATCCAGAAGGCGACGGGCTCCTCGCGGTGGAAGTCGAACAGCATGCCTTCGTAGGCGCCCATCTGCTTGCGGAACATCAGCCCGTGCGTGCGCCGCGGCTCGGTGTCGGCCATCTCGATCTCGAACTTGATCTCGCGGCCGCCGCTCACGATCACCAGCGAGGATTTCTCGAAGGTGACCCCGTCGTTCTCGCTCTGCCCGCAGGCGCTGCCCGCGGCGAGCAGGAGCGGAACGCCGAACACCAGACGGCGGCTCAGCCGCCGCGTACCAAGATTGAACGCCATGGTGCTAAGTGCCCGCCCCGGCAGGCGGCGGTCAAGCCGATCTGATCTCGGTGACCTGTAGCCCTTTGTCGCCCACGGCCAGGCGGATCAGGACCTTCTGGCCCGGCGCCAGCGACTCCATGCCGTGGCGCCGCAGGACCGCGGCATGGACGAAGATGTCGCCATCCGTCGCCTCGCGCGTCACGAAGCCATAGCCGCGTTCGTTGTTGTACCACTTCACCAGCGCGGTGGTGTACTCGCCCATCTCGATGCCGTCCGGGATCGGCGGCACCTTGGGCGGAACGGCGATCGCGGTCGACGAATCGACGTCGATCACCTTCATGACCTGCCAGCCCTTCGGACCGCGGACACCGGCGCACACGACTGTCGCCCCGGGCTTGAGATCCTCATGCCCGGCCTGGCGTAGTGTCGTCACATGCAAGAACGCGTCGCTGTTGTCGCTTTCGAGGGCCAAAAACCCATAGCCCTTTACGGCGTTGAACCACTTAACTTTACCACGCAGCTCAACCGATCCGCCGTCCCCGCTCGTCTCTCCCATTTGGGTCGTCATTCAACGATCCCTTGCTTGTTTGTTATGCGAAAATCTTAACAGCCCGGAGAGCCGGTGCAACAGCCCATGTTCGTATTCGTGGCGTATTCTCGCGGGTAGGTTGGATCGATTCCAAAGACTGGTGACAAAACACAGGGAGACAATCGCGATGTTCAGGACCGATCTGTTCGCCGGCAAACGATTTCTGATCAGCGGCGGCGGCACGGGCCTCGGCCGGATCATGATGGAGCGCTTCGTCGAGCTGGGTGCAGACTGTGTGATATGCGGCCGGCGCGGCAGCGTGCTCGAGGAAACCGCCCGGGACGTGATGGCCCGGCATCCCGGCCGCCGGGTCGACACCTTCGCGGTCGACATTCGTGTGGCGACCGCGGTCGAGGAGATGATCGACCAAATTTGGGCCGGCGGGCCGCTCGACGGGCTGGTCAACAATGCAGCCGGAAATTTCATTTCCCAGACCAAGGATCTCAGCCCGCGCGCGTTCGACGCCATCGCCAACATCGTCCTGCACGGCACGTTCTACATGACCAACGCCTGCGGCAAGCGCTGGATCGCCGAGCAGCGCAAGGCGAGCGTGATCAGCATCCTCACGACCTGGGTGTGGACCGGCAGTCCGTTCGTGGTGCCGTCTGCCATGTCCAAGGCGGGCGTCGCCGTGATGACCCAGAGCCTCGCCGTCGAATGGGGCCGCCACGGCATCCGCCTCAACGCGATCGCGCCCGGCCCCTTCCCGACCGAGGGCGCGTGGGCGCGGCTCAATCCCGGCGGCGACAACGACGATCGCTACAAGACGCGCAATCCGATGGGCCGGGTCGGCCGGCCGAACGAATTGGCCAACATGGCGGCGTTCCTGATGAGCGACGAGGTGGCCTACATCAACGGCGAGATCATCGCGATCGACGGCGGCATGGGCATCATGGGCAACGGCACCTTCTCGAACATGATGGCCTACAGCGAGGACGACTGGCGCCGCATCCGCGAACAGATCCAGTCGACCAATGCCGCCGACAAGGCCAAGCGGAGTTAGTCTCCGCCGTTCGCAGGTGCAAAAACACTTGCGCGGTGCCCGCACGACTGTGGCTTTTTGGCCACGCTGCGCGCCTTAGTCGACTCGAGGCAGGCCCCTGCTGCCCCTCGCGCCCCAATTGCGCCAAACTGTACGCGCTAATGAACGTCGTGCGCTTCACCTCACAAAAGTTTCAGCGGCCCCTTTACCGGCTCGCGTCGCTTGCGCTTCTCGCCCTGGCCGCCACGGCCGGCGAGGCCGCGGCGCAGGCGATCGATGTGCATCGCTGGGAAGGCACCAACGCCGCGACACGCCAACCCGAGCAGGTCGTGGCCGGCACGATGGCCGAATGGCGCAGCCTCTGGAGCCGTGTCGGCATGAAGGCGCCCGACATGTTCGAGCCGGGCCGCACCGAAGCCGTCGGCATTTTCCTGGGCGGCCGCGCGAGCGACGGCTACGGCGTCAATATCCTGTCCGCCGCGCGCCGCCGCGACCGCATCATCATCGTGTTCGAAGAGCGCGCGCCCAGCAGCGTCCTCGCCGCGCAGGGCGCCGCCCCAGGGGCACCGACGGCCCGCGCCCTCTCCCTTCCGGCGGCTGGCGGCGCAGGCTTCGCCTCCAGCGCACCGCCTGCCGGCCTGCCCGCGATCCCCTATCGCCCGGCCGGCCCGCCCACGTCCCCCTGGGCGATCCTCCTGTTCAACCGCGCCGACCTGCCCATCACCGTCGAACAGCGCCTGTTCGTACATTAATTCTTCTCTTCCGGACCGCGAGCCTCCTCCGTACGATTGACCTCAGGTCAATCGTACGCTCTCGCTCATATCCTTCGGCCCATCTATGGAACCCACCCACAAAGGCTGGCATTCCCGCGGCTACCTCCCGCACTTCGACTCCACCGAAACCATCCAGTTCGTAACCTTCCGCTTGGCCGACAGCCTTCCGGCATCCGTCGCCGAGAGCTTGGCCGAGACCGACCACCGGCTCGATGCGGGCTTGGGCGCCTGTTGGCTCAAAGATCCCGCCGTCGCCGCGTTCGCTCAGGACGCCCTGCTCCACTTCGACGGCACGCGATATCGCCTGCTCGCCTGGTGCATCATGCCGAATCACGTCCACGCCGTGATGGAAGTCGCGCACGGTTACCAGCTCGGTGCGATTGTCCGTTCGTGGAAATCGTTCTCGGCGTCGCAAGCCAACCGGATTATTGGCCGCACAGGCCGATTCTGGCATCGCGACTACTTCGACCGGTTCATCCGGGACGACGGCCATCTCCACCGCACGATCGACTACGTCGAGAACAATCCGGTTAAAGCAGGATTGGCCTCCGCCCCCGCAGTATGGCCCTGGAGTTCCGCACATGAGCGAGCCGGAGGCTCGCGGTCCAGAAGACTCTGATTCTTCCGGACCGCGAGCCTCCGGCTCGCTCATG
>CAIWTJ010000140.1 GCA_903915535.1 Enhydrobacter aerosaccus | reverse complement strand
GACCATATCGTGGGCGTGGTGGGCGAGCTGCAGCTCGACGTGCTGAAGACCCGCATGGAGGCCGAGTATCAGGTCATGATCGACCTCGAGCCGGCGCCCTTCGAGACCGCGCGCTGGATCTCGGCCGCCACCAAAGAGGACCTCGAGGCCTTCATGGCCGCCAACCGTGGCGGCATGTCGGAGGACCGTGACGGCTCGCCCGTCTTCCTGGCGCGCAACGCGTGGGAGCTGGGCTATATCCAGGAACGCAGCCCCAAGATCACATTCGCCGACATCCGCGAGCGGTCATAGTCTTCCGGACCGCGAGCCTCCGGCTCGCTCAAGGTCGTGAGGCGAGCCGGAGGCTCGCGGTCCAAAAGAGCTTGAGCTATTCCGCGGCCGCCTTGACCACCGGCGCCGCCGGGAAATCCATGCGGTCGTTGGTGCGGCAGTAGCGGTCGGCGAACATGCGGCCGACCGGGTGATACTCGTCCATGTGGATGCGCATCGCCTTGGTGTCCCACAGCGAATCGCGGATGTGGAAGCGCGTGCCCTCGCCGATGATGAGCTGGCGGTCTTCCTTCACGTTGATGATCTGCCAGGTCTTGCATTCCATCGCCCAGGGCGCATCCGCGAGGCGCGGCACCTTGATGTCCATCGAGGGCGCAAGCTTGAGGCCAAGATGGTTCGGCTCGCCCATGTCGGGCGGGAAATCGCCGCTCGAATTGTGCATCGCCAGCGCCATCTCCTCGTCGGGGATGTGCACGACGAACTCGTTGGTGCGCTGGATGTTCGTCCAGGTGTCCTTGAGGCGGCCGTCCGGACGCTTGTTGATCGCGAACATGATCAGCGGCGGATCCTCGCCGAACACGTTGAAGAAGCTGAAGGGCGCGGCATTCACCACACCCGTCGGTCCGAGCGTCGTGACCCAGGCGATCGGGCGCGGCAGCACGAAGGCCGTCAGCACCTTGTAGCGATCGCGCGGCGCGAGATCGGAGGAAGCGTATTGCATCGATGACTCCTAGTTCGCCAGGTCGATCTCGACGCCGGTGCGCTCCGAGATCAGCTTGTAATGCTCGGGACGGCGGTGCTTGGCGAAGTTGAACGTGGTGTTGCGGATATACTCGCCCAGCTCGAGGTCGCAGTCGTAGGAGATGACCTCGTCCTGCTCGGTCGTGCCCTTGGCCACGATCTCGCCGGTCGGCGCGATGATCACCGAGCCGCCATGCAGCCAGAAGCCGTCTTCCTTGCCGGCCTTTGCCGTGGCCACGACCCAGATGCCATTCTGGTAGGCCGCCGCCTGCAGCGACAGCATGTGATGGAACACGCGCAGGTACGGCGGCTCGTGCGGCGCGTAGACGTTGTCGGAGGGCGTGTTGTAGCCCAGCACGACCATCTCGGCACCCTTCAGGCTCATGACGCGGAAGGTCTCTGGCCAGCGGCGGTCGTTGCAGATGCACTGGCCGATGCGGACGTCCTCCTTGAACATCTTCCAGACGTTGAAGCCCAGGTCGCCGACCTCGAAGTACTTCTTCTCGAGATGCTGGTACGGCACGTTCGGGCGGTGATCGTAATGGCCCGGCAGGTGGACCTTGCGGTACTTGCCGACCAGCCTGCCATCCGGGCCGACGAGGATCGACGTATTGAAGTGGTGCGCCTTGCCCTTCTCTTCCGTGCGCTCGGCGTAGCCCAGGTAGAAGCCGATGCCCTTGGACCGCGCCAGCTCGAACAGCGGCTGCGTCTCCGGACTCGGCATCTGGTTCTCGAAGTACTTTTCGACCTCGTTGGGGTCGTCGTACCAGTAGCGCGGGAAGAACGTCGTGAGCGCCAGCTCCGGGAACACGATGAACTTCGAGCCGCGTGAGTCCGCTTCCTTCAGCATGTCGATCATTCGTTTCACCACGCTGGCGCGGCTGTCGGCGAGGTTGATAGGCCCCAGCTGGGCGGACGAGACTTTCAGACGACGGGACACTTCAATCCTCCTACGGAGTCACGGAATACTGAGCAGAATTGGGGTTTGGGACGTTGTCGTAGTTGCAAATAGTTCCGTCCTCAAGCTCTACATAGCAACGCGTGTACTCAGTCTGGCAGTTAGCGCCATTGGGGGTTATCGGATTTTTCGAGGTCGGGTCACAACGCAATCGCCCATTTGCTTGTCCCTTAAACACGCTCATTACTGAAGAGACGTGTTCCTTTCCGTCTGTAATATTGAAATGTATGCGGTCAGAGTTGGCGCCCAGTTTGGTCAGTATCCGCGCGATCGCGTCCATGCGCGTGAAAGCAAACTTGTGGTCTTCCGGCGTCCTTAACTCCTGGCTCGACCCGATATAAAGGCTGAAGCTGATGCAATTGGGTCCGAACGATTTCAAATCCTTCGTGAAGGACTGAAGAGCACTCTCGGAGTCCGGTCGAGGCCCAGTCGAGTTACCATCAAAGTACACCAGCAATGGCTCCGGCGGAGCACATGCGCTCACCTCCACCGTCCAAAGAGACAAGAAGGTCGCAAGCACAATTGCTACTCGACTACCCATAGCTAAAAAAGCGGTTTCAGGCCGAACTTCGACATGGCTTTCATTTCGGGCGCGGCGTTGCCGAGTGGCTTGGAGCTGTCGGGCGAGTCGCAGCGCAGGAACTGGCCAGATCCGCGCTCGGCGTTGAGCTTGCCGTTCTCCACGACGACGCGGCCGCGGCTCACGACGACGACCGGCCAGCCCTTGATCTGGCGGCCTTCGTAGGGCGTGTAGCCGACATTGTCGTGCAGGTCGGTCCACTTGACCGTGATGTCCTTGTCGGCGTCCCAGATCGCGAGATCGGCGTCGGAGCCGACGGCGATCGTGCCCTTGCGTGGATAGAGACCGTAGAGGCGCGCATGGTTGGTCGAGCCCAGCTGCACGAACTGCTGCAGCGTGATGCGGCCCTTCTGTACGCCCTCGCTGAACAGCAGCGGCAGGCGCAATTCGATGCCGGGCACGCCGTTGGCCATTTCCTTGAAGGTCGTCTTGTCGCCCTTGGGGATCTTGCCGCTCTCGTTGAACTGATACGGCGCGTGGTCGGACGAAAAGGTCTGGAACGTGCCGTCCTTCAGCCCCTCCCAGACCGCCTCCTGCGCGGCCGCATCGCGCGGCGGCGGGCTGCAGCACCACATCGCGCCCTGGACGCCGGGCTTGTCCATGTCGTCGGCGGTGAGCGCGATATATTGCGGGCAGGTCTCGCCGAAGATCTTGAGGCCCTTCTTCTGCGCCTGGCGGATCGTCTCGATCGCCTCGATCTCCGACACATGCACGATCAGCATCGGCGCATCGACGAGACGCGCCAGCGAGATCGCGCGGTTCGTGGCCTCGGCCTCGGCCACGCGCGCGTGCGCAATGGCGTGGAACTTGGGCGCACCATGGCCCTGTTCGACCAGGTGATGCGCCAGCCACTGGATCATGTCGTGGTTCTCGGCATGGACCATCACCAACGCGCCGTCGCGGCGGGCGACCGCCAGGATGTCGAGCATCTGGTAGTCGCTCACCTTCATGGCGTCGTAGGTCATGTAGATCTTGAACGAGGTGTAGCCGTCCTTGATCAGCGCCGGCAGATCCTGGCCCAGCGCCTGCGGCGTGGGGTCGGTGACGATCAGGTGGAAGGCGTAGTCGATCACGGCCTTGGGCGTCGCGGCCTCATGATAGTCCTGCACGACCTGGCGCAGCGACTTGCCGCGATGCTGGGCCGCGAACGGGATCACTGTCGTCGTGCCACCGAAGGCGGCCGAGACCGTGCCCGAGTAGAAATCGTCGGCGCACATGATGCCGAAGCCGGAGCGCTGCTCGATATGGGCATGGCTGTCGATGCCGCCCGGCAAGACGAACTTGCCGCCGGCGTCGATCTCGCGTGTGCCCTTGCCCTTGATGCCTGGTTCGACTGCGGCGATGACGCCATCCTTCACGGCGATATCGCCGTCGATCGTGCGGTCTTCGTTGACGATCTTGGCGTTGCGAACAACTAAATCGTATTCGGCCATTTTCCCCTTACTCCGCCGCCAGCTTGGCGCCGCGTCCAGATGCGGCGAGGCGACGTTCCATGCGCTTGATCATGTTGTCGAGTTCCGTTTTGTCCGTCGCCGCGAGCGACGAACCGGGCGCGCGCTGCTTCGGGCTCTTGATCGCGCCGCGCCGGAACAGCACTTCCTTGCGCAACGCCAAGCCGATCGCCGGCTGTACTTCGTGGCGCACCAGCGGCAGATAAATGTCGAACAAATCCTCCGCCTCCTCCGCCTTGCCCTGCGTGAACAGGTCGTAGACCTCGACCAGCATCTCGGGCCAGGCGAAGCCGGTCATGGCGCCATCGGCGCCGCGCCGCATTTCCTGCGGATAATAGAGGCCGCCATTGCCGACCAGGATCGAGACGCGGCGGCGGCCGGCCTTCTTCTCGCTCTCGCGCACCTTCGTGAGCTTGGCCAGGCCCGGCGCATCCTCGTGCTTCAGCATCACGAGCTGCTTGAAGTCGTCGACCAGCCGCTCGAACACGTTCACCGGCAGGTAGACTCCGGTGGTCTGCGGATAGTCCTGGTAGACGACGGGAATATCGGGGCCGAGCGCCTGGAAGACCTGCGCATAGTAATTGTAGATGCCTTCGTCGCCCTTGAGGCCGGGCGGCGGCGCCACCATCACACCGGAGGCGCCCGCGATCATCGCTTCATGCGAGAGCCGGCGAACGTTCTCGAGACCGGCATGGCTCACGCCCACGATCACCTGCCTGTCGCCGGCATGCGCGATCACGCGATTAACCACCGCGATCGACTCATCGGCGGTCAGCTTGTGGGCCTCGCCCATCATGCCCAGCAGGGTGAAGCCGTGAACGCCGCATCGCAGGTAGAAATCGGTCAGCGTGTCGAGGCTCTGCAGGTCGAGCGCGCCATCGTCGGTGAACGGGGTGGCCGCGATGATGTAGACGCCCTTGGCGCTCTCAGTCAGTTTCTGCATGGTGACGGCACAGCTCCCCGGCGTAATTCTTGCAGCGATCATGCCAGCCAAGATACCATCCCGGAAGGGGAGCAGCTTCGAGACAAATGGCGCGCCATATCGCCCACCGATTGATGATTTCGCTCCCGGTCCTGCTGGGCGTGCTGCTGATCGGCTTCCTTTTGCTGCAGGTGGTACCGACCGATCCCGCCACCGTCTCCGCCGGCCCCTCCGCCACCCAGGCCGACGTGGCGGCGATCCGCCAGCAGATGGGCCTCGACCAGCCGCTCTGGGTGCAATTCGGCAAATACATCACGCGCGTGCTGAAGCTCGATCTCGGCCGCTCGATGATCTCCAACCGTGCGGTCTCCGACGAGATCGCGCTCACCCTGGGACCGACGGTCGAATTGATGCTGGCCTGCCTGATCTGGGCCGCGCCGCTCGGCATCCTGCTGGGCAGCCTCGCCGCGCGCCGCCACGGCTCGTGGATCGACCGTTCGATCATGGCGCTGTCGGTGGTGGGCGTGTCGGTGCCCGTCTTCTGGATCGGCCTCATGCTGATCCAGCATGTCGGCGGCGCGGGCCTCCTGCCCTTCCAGGGCCGTGACGGCCCGCTTTGGACCATGGCAGGTCTCAAGAGCATCCTGCTGCCCGCTATCACGCTCGGCTCTGTGTTCGTGGGGCCGGTCGCGCGCATGACCCGCACCTCGATGCTCGAGACGCTGGCGACCGACTATGTGCGCACCGCCCGGGCGAAGGGCCTCGCCGAGTGGCGGGTCACGATCCGCCACGGCTTGCGCAACGCGCTCATTCCCGTCGTCACCCTGATCGGCCTGCAGATCGGCTTCCTGCTGGGCGGCTCGGTCGTGACGGAAACGATGTTCGCCTGGCCCGGCGTCGGGCGCATGGCGGTTGGCGCCATCACCTCGAGCGACTTCCCCTTGGCCCAAGGCGCGATCCTGATCCTGGCCGTCGGATTCCTGAGCATCAACCTGCTGGTCGACGTTCTCTATGCCTGGCTCGACCCACGCATCGGGACCGCCGGCCGATGAGCGACGTCGCGCTCGACCTGGACGGTGCCGCACCGCGCACCAACAAGCCGGCCTGGCACCGGCTGGTGAAGGATCCCATCGCGATGACGGCGGCGTTCTTCCTGCTGCTGGTCGTGGGGGCAGCCCTGCTCGCGCCGTGGATCGCGCCCGGCGATCCCTACGCCAGCAACCTGCGCGTCCGCCTCTGTCCGATCGGAAGCGCGCGCTGCCCGCAGTTTCTGCTGGGCAGCGACCAGGCCGGCCGCGACATGGTGAGCCGCCTGCTGTTCGGCTTGCGCGCCACGCTCATGCTGGGCTTTACCGCGGTGGCCATCGGCGGCGGTTTCGGCGCGACCTTGGGACTGCTCGCCGCCTTCTATCGCCGCCTCGACGCGCCGATCATGCGCTTCGCCGACGTGCTGCTGTCGTTTCCGCCAATTTTGTTCGGCCTTGCGATCGCCGCCATCATCGGCACCGGGCTGAATGGCCTGGTCGTGGCGCTTTGCATCACCGCGATCCCGTCGATCGCCCGCATCTCGCGCGGCGCGGCGCAACAGGTCATGCACCAGGAATACATGGAGGCCGGCCGCTCGCTGGGTCTGGGCGATCTGCGTCTGTTATGGCGCTACCTCGCGGCCAATACGTGGCCGGTCATCATGATCTACATGACGCTCCAGCTCGGCCAGGCCATCCTGCTGGGCGCCGCACTGTCGTTCCTGGGCCTTGGTGCCCAGCCGCCGACCGCCGAGCTCGGCAGCATGGCCGCCGACGGCCGCAAGTTCCTGCAGATCGCGCCGCACGTCTCGAGCCTGCCGTGCGCGCTGATCTTTCTTCTGGTTCTGGCTTTCAACGTCCTGGGCGATGCGTTGCGCGACGCGTTCGACCCGCAACTGAGGCAATAGGAGGCGCGTATGAAGAAGCGTTTGATGACCTTGACCGCGACAGCCGTCGCTGCGCTCGCCGTGACGACGCCGGCGTTCGCCCAGAAGACCGTCACCATCGTGCGCGAGATCGACACCGACCGGTACGATCCGCAGAAGTCGACCTCCCGCTCCGGCGCCGAGGTCATGTACATGATCGGCGACACGCTGCTGAACCTCGACTACGACATGAAGACCCTCAAGCCCGGTCTCGCCACCAGCTGGACGACCTCGCCCGACGGCCTCACCTACACCTTCAAGATCCGCGACGACGTCACTTTCTGCTCCGGCAAGAAGATGACCGCCAAGGACGTGGTCGCCACCTACGAACGCTGGCTCGATCCCGAGACCAAGGGCCTGGTGAAATGGCGCATGGGGGACGTCGACAAGGTCACGGCGCCCGACGATACGACTGTCGAATACAAGCTCAAGAAGCCGTTCTCCGAACTGCTTTACCAGATGACCCAGTACTTCCACACCGTGCTGAACGTCGAGCAGGCCAAGCAGCTCGGCGCCGACTTCGGCGTCAAGGCGTTCGACGGCACCGGCCCCTTCTGCATGGAAAGCTGGACGCCGCGCGATTCGACCGTGCTCACCAAGCACGCCGGATACAAATGGGGGCCGTCTTTCTATGACGCCAAGGAAGCCCAGGTCGACAAGGTGATCTGGAAGGTCGTGCCGGAAGAGAACACGCGTGTGACCGCCATGCAGGCAGGCCAGGCCGATGCCACGCAGTACGTGCCCTACTGGTCGCTGAAGGATCTGCAGGCCGACAAGAAGCTCTCGGTCACCAAGGCCGAGAACTATTTCTGGACCTACTTCATCGGCTTCAAGGTCGACCATGAACTGGTGAACGACGTGCGGGTGCGCGAGGCGATGAACCTTGCCGTCGACCAGAAGGCGCTGACCGATGCCATCACCTTCGGCTTCGCAGAGCCCGCCGACACCTATCTCCAGTCCGCCGTGCTCGACTTCAATCCGAAGCTCAACAAGGCGCTCTACGGCGAGAACGTGAAGAAGGCCGAAGCGCTCCTCGACGAGGCCGGTTGGAAGAAAGGTGCAGACGGCATCCGGGAAAAGGACGGCAAGAAGCTCGCGCCGATCCTCTACGGCATCTCGGGCTTCTTCAAGGAACTGGCGGAGGCCGTGCAAGGCGACCTGCGCAAGGTCGGCATCGACCTCAAGATCCAGCTGTTCGACGCGACCGTCGGCTGGGGCAAGCTGGCCACGCAGGAGTTCGATGCCTTCGGCATGAGCTTCCCCTACGTCTCCGCTGGCGACGCGCTCAACCTCTATTTCCGTTCGACCAATGCGCCGACGCCCAACCGCATGAACTGGAAGGACAAGGAAACCGACGAGCTGCTCGACAAGGGCATGACGGCGACCGACGACAAGGTCCGCGCGGCGGCCTACCAGGCCGTGCAGGAGAAGGTGCATGATGCCTTCGTCTGGATCCCGCTGTTCCACGAGCCGCTGTTCGTGGTGAGCGGCGCCAAGCTGAAGCCGATCAAGGCCCATGGAAATTACGGCTGCGGGCTCTACAAGGGTCTCGGCATCGCGTTCAAATAAGGCGAAGGGAAGAAACGTCCATGACAACGACCAAGATCGCCGGCCTCGACCATGTCGTGGCCTGGGACGACAGCGAGCAGCGGCATGTCTATCTCGATGCCGCCGACCTCGTGTTCAAGGACAACGAGGTCATCCACGTCGGGCCGGGCTATGCCGGCCCGGTCGACACGACGATCTCGGGCAAGGGCTTCATGGCGATCCCGGGCCTCGTGAATGTCCACTCGCACCCCTTCTCCGAGCCGGCCAACAAGGGCCTCACGGAGGAGTACGGCTCGGACAAACTGGGGCAGAGCTCGCTCTACGAATACTTGACCGTCTACGGCCTCGCTCCCGAGGACGCCGGCCCCTCTTCCCTGGTCGCCGTGTCGGAGCTGTTGAAGAGCGGCGTCACCACGATCACCGATCTCTCGATGGCGCGGCCCGGCTGGGCCGACCAGCTCGCCGCGACCGGCATCCGCGCCGTCGTCTGCCCGATGATGCGTCAGGCCGTCTGGTACACGAAAAACGGCCACACGGTCGAATATGCCTGGGACGAGAAAGCCGGCGAAAAGGCCTTCGAAGCGTCGATGAAGTCGCTCGATGAAGCGGCCAAGCATCCGAGCGGCCGCATCTCCGGCATGGTCGGTCCCGCCCAGATCGACACCTGCGGCGAAGGCTTCTTCAAGGAAGCCCTTCAGGAAGCCAAGAAGCGCGGCCTGCCGATGCAGACGCACGCGTGTCAGGCCGTCGTTGAATTCCACGAGATGGTGCATCGCCACGGCAAGACACCGATCGAATGGCTCGACTCGATCGGCGTGCTGGGGCCCGACCTGATCATCGGCCACGGCATCTTCCTGAACGACCATCCGCAGATCCACTACCCGCACGCCAACGACTTCGAGATGTTGCGGGACTCTGGCGCCTCGGTGGCACACTGCCCGACCGTCTTCGCGCGCCGCGGCATGGTGATGAATTCGATCGGCCGCTACATGAACGCGGGCATCACGGTCGGCATCGGAACCGACACCTTCCCGCACAACATGCTCGATGAGATCCGGCTGGTCTGCTACCTCGCCCGCGTCTTCACCATGAACTACAAGATGGGCACGACGAAACACGCCTTCGAGGCAGCCACCGTCGGCGGTGCCAAAATGCTGCGCCGGCCCGATCTCGGCCGACTCTCGCCGGGCTCGAAGGCGGACTTCTCCCTGGTCGACATGAGCCATCCCTACATGCAGCCGAGCCACGAGCCGGTGCGCAGCCTGATCTACTCGGCGGGCGACCGCGCCATCCGGCACGTCTATGTCGACGGCAAGCAGGTGGTGCAGGACGGCAAGGTGCTCACGGTCGACGTCGAAGCCGCGACCGCAGGACTGATTGAAGGACAGCGCAAGCGCCTCGAGACCGTGAGCCAGCGCGACTGGGCCGGCCGCGACGCAGACGCCCTCTCGCCGCCGGTGTACGCCAAGAAGGACCGCCTGCCGCAGAGCCGGCCGGTGGATTGAGTTACGCGTCCGGGACGCCCGCTGTCGTCGAGTATTCGAAGTGCAGCGGCGTCTCGGGACGAATCAGCGCGTAGGCCGAGCGCGCGGCGATTGCGGCCTCCGAAAAGCCGGTCAGGATGAGCTTCAGCTTGCCCGGATAGGTGACGACGTCGCCCACGGCAAAGATGCCGGGCTTGCTGGTCGCCAGGGTCGCCGCGTCGACCGCGACCTGATTGCGCTCGAGCGCCAGGCCCCAGTCGGCGATCGGCCCCAGTGACATCGACAGGCCGAAGAACGGCAGCAGCATGTCGGCGGCGATCTTCTTCTCCGCCCCGTCGAGGCTCGAGGCGATCACTGACGTGAGTTGGCCATCCGCACCTTCTAGTCCCTGGAGCTGATACGGCACCACGAGGTCGATCTTGCCCTCTTTTGCCAGCGTCTTCAGCCGGGCCTCGCTCTCGGGGGCTGCCCTGAACTTGTCCCGCCGGTGAATCACCGAGACCTGCGCCGCAATCTCGCTGAGCGACAGCGCCCAGTCGACCGCCGTGTCGCCACCACCGGCGATCACAACGCGCTTGCCGCGGAAAATCTCGCGTTGGGTGACGTAGTAGAAGACGCTCTTGCCCTCGTAGGCCTCGATGCCGTCGATCGGCGGCCGGTTGGGTCCAAAGGCGCCGACGCCCGCTGCCACGACCACGGCCTTTGCCTGGATGACCGTGCCCTTCGAGGTCGTGAGCCGCCAGAATCCGCCGGTCTCCGGCTCGAGGGCCTGGACCTGCTCCCCCAGGTGATAGACCGGCTTGAAGGGCGCCGCCTGCGCGCGCAGGCGCACGATCAGCTCGGCCGCGGCCACTCTGGGGAACCCCGGAATGTCGTAGATCGGCTTCTCGGGATAGAGGGCGGTGCATTGACCGCCGACATCGTCGAGTACGTCGACGACATGGCAGTTGAGCCGCACCATGCCGCATTCGAAGACCGCGAAAAGCCCGACAGGGCCCGCGCCGACGATCACGACGTCGGTCTGGTGGTGGGTGTGACCGTTGGACATTGTCTTAAGGTGGCGAAGAGAGGCCCTAAAATAAAGCCCCCGGACCGTTAAGGACCGGGGGCGGAATTTGGTAGCTGGGGGCGGACTTGAACCGCCGACCCCGGCATTATGAGTGCCGTGCTCTAACCAGCTGAGCTACCCAGCCATGGGTGCGCGGTAATAAAGGCGCGGGCGGCGGGCTGTCAAGGAAAGGGCTGGCGCCCTTCAAATAGCCGCCATTGGGGTCTAAACTGCCGTCATGATCCGTTCACTCTCGATTTTCCTGGTCCTGCTGGCCGGGTCGGCGTTCGCGCAGTCCAGCCGGCCGGCGACCCAGTGGATTGTCGACCCGAACACCAAGTGCAAGGTGGCCAACGCCACGCCGTCGGCGGCCGAAACGATAACCTGGAGCGGTGCCTGCAAGGACGGCTACGCCGAGGGCAAAGGCGTCGCGCAGTGGTTCAAGGCCAAGAAGGCCACCCAGAAGAAGTACGACGGCGAGATGAGCGGCGGCTTCATGAACGGCCAGGGCGTGTTCACTCAGTCCAACGGCGACCGGCTGGAAGGCACGTTCAAGGACGGCAGCCTGAACGGCCCGGGCAAGGCCACGTGGTTCAACAAGAACAAGTACGAGGGCCAGTGGAAGGACGGCTATCCGAACGGTACCGGCACGTACATCTGGGCCGACGGCAAGCGCTACACGGGAGAATGGGTCAACGGCAAGCAGAACGGCGACGGCGATTTCAAGTTTGCCAACGGCGACCACTATGTCGGCCAGATGAAGGACGGCCTCATGAGCGGCAGGGGCAAGTTCACCTGGGCCGACGGCAACGTCTACATCGGTGAATTCAGGAACGACAAGGCCAATGGCCAGGGCACGGTGCGCCTGTACGCCGTCGCCGTGTCCCATACAGGAGTCTTCAAGGACGGCTGCCTGAAGGATGGCGATGAAGTCGTGGCCATCAACCAGACGCCGATGGCCTGCGCCGTCAAACTGGAGAAATAGCCGCGCCGGTGTCTAGCCGCGCCGAATAAAGCCGCCGCCCAACACGCGGCTGCCGCGCGCGCCGTCATAGATCACGCACGCCTGTCCCGGCGAGACGCCCAGCTCCGGCTCCGTGAAGCGCACGATTGCACCCTCCCCCGAACGCTCGACCGTGGCCGGTCGCAGGGCCTGCGAGGACCGCACCCTCGCCTGTACCGCCAACGGGCCGGAGAAATCCGGGCCGATCCAGTTGAGGTCACGGAGAGCAATCTCGGTCTTGCCGAGTGCGCTGCGCGGTCCGACCACGACGCGGCGGCTCTCCGGCTCCAGCCGCACGACAAAGAGCGGATCGTTGATCGTGCCGGTGCGCTCACCGAGCGCCAGCCCGCGGCGCTGGCCGACGGTAAAGCGCACGATGCCATCGTGGCGGCCGAGGACGGTGCCGGCCAAGTCGACGATATCGCCCGGTTCGACGCTCTCGGGCCGGAGCTTCTGTACCACCGAGGCATAGTCGCCGCCCGGCACGAAACAGATGTCCTGGCTGTCGGGCTTCTCCGCGACCGGCAGGTCGAAACGCGCCGCAAGGGCACGGGTCTCGCTTTTGGGCAGGCCGCCCAGGGGAAAGCGCAGGAAGTCGAGCTGCGCTCGGGTGGTACCGAAAAGGAAGTAGCTCTGGTCACGCGCCGGGTCGGCGCCACGATGCAATTCCGCCCCGCCCTCGCCGGCCACGCGCTGGACATAATGGCCGGTCGCCAGCGCCTCGGCGCCAAGCTCGCGCGCGGTCGCCAGAAGATCGCGGAACTTCACCGTCCGATTGCACGCGATGCACGGCACCGGCGTCTCGCCGCGGGCGTAGGAGTCGGCGAACTGCTCCATCACCTCGGTGCGGAAGCGGCTTTCGTAGTCGAGTACGTAATGGGGAATGCCGAGCCGCTCGGCCACGGCACGCGCGTCCTGGATATCCTGTCCGGCGCAGCAGGCACCGGCCTTGCCCACCGCGACGCCGTGATCGTAGAGCTGAAGGGTGACGCCCACGACGTCATAGCCCTGCTCCTTGAGCAGGGCCGCCGTCACCGACGAATCGACGCCGCCCGACATCGCGATCACCACGCGGGTGTCGCCGGGCGCCTTGCCGATATCGAGGGAATTGCGAGCCATTTCGGGGCCTATATAGGCCCCGCACGCTGGTTTCTCTAGTCGCGGCGGCGTGAAGTGTCCCGCACGGCCCGGGCAACGCCATTGCGATCGCGGACGATGACGACCCGATCGCCCATCTGCACGTCGCCGTCGTCGGCCTGCGCGATGGTCACGGTCTGGCCGTCGTCCTTCTGGATCGAGACTTCGATGCCGCGCTTGGTGCTGTTGCGGTCGATGGCCGTGCCGGCCACCGCACCGCCAACGGCGCCCAGCACGCCGCCCAAGATGGCGCTTCCGGCATTGCCGCCGATCAGGCCGCCTGCAACCGCGCCGCCCGCCGCACCGACACCGCCGCCGATCAGAGTGCCGTTGCTGACGCCGGACTGGCTGTTGCGCAGAGGCACCTCGCGGATCCCCATGACACGCCCGGTTTCACCCTGATAGCCACTGGATGCCGTTGTCACGACGCCCGGCTGCACGCCGTTGTCGTCACAGGCGGAAAGCCCGAGCGCCAGGGCGAGCGGCAGAACGAGGGCGCAGAACGTCTTGGCAAGCATCGGCTCGTCTCCTTGTTTCAGGAGGAATCTCGACCGAGCCGCTGCCGCTGTCTAGAGCATTATCGCCTTTGCTTTTTCGCCGTCGGCCAGGGGCTCACAGCGCAGCGGTGTCCGCGCCAGGCAGACGGCGCATTTAACGCAGATGCGATAATACTTTAGTCCAGGTTGCCGTACCGCGGATCGTCCTGCGGACGCGGCGAGTAGCGCGATTGGCTGTAGCGCTGGGTGTCCTGAGGCGGCGGATAGCCTTGGTCACGCGGCACATATTGCTGGTTCGAGCTCTGCATGTCCGCCGGAGGCTGCCCATAGTCCTGCGGATTGTTCGATGGCGGGCCATTGTACTGCGGTCCGTTCGCGGGGCCGTTGTACTGCGGGCCGCTGCTGGCATAGGGCGGACCGTTGTCGGGAGCCCGTGAATTGTCGCGGACGACCTTGGCGACGCCGCGGCTGTCCTGAACGATTGCCACGCGGTCGCCGAGCTGGATGTCGCCTTCGTCGCGCTGGGCAACCTTCATGGTGGCGCCGTCCTCGCGCTGTACCGTCACCTCGATGCCGCGTCCGCTGCTGCCGTGGCTGTGATAGGCCGTGCCCGCGACCGCACCGCCGACGGCGCCCAGCAGGCCGCCAATCAGGATCCCGCCCAGGCTACCGCGTCCGACAACGGCGCCGAGGGCCGCGCCGCCGGCGCCGCCGATCAGGCCGCCCGACGTGGTTCCGCTGTTCATACCGCTGCCGCCCGAACCCGCCAGCGCGACCTCGTTGATCGAGACCACGCGACCCGTTCCCATGGAAACCGGCGCCGAAGCGTTCTGGTAGCCGCCATTCGAGGATCCCCCGTTGGAGGAACCGTTGACGATGCCGGGCTGAACGCCATTCGATGCACAGCCGGCCAACCCTACCGCCAGGATCACTGGCAGCAGCACGATATTCTTCATCTGAGTGCCCCTCATGACCACCGCGGCCATACCTGCTGTACGACTCGGAATTTGGCCGAACTGGGGCAAACCCTAATCTCTTTCCTCGATCCAGGCAGCCTGGATCGCTTCCAGTATCTTCTCGTTGGAACGCGACGGTTCGTCGGCGAAATCCGGCAGTTCCAGCACCCATTTGTGCAGGTCGGTGAAGCGCAGGTTCACGTTGTCGGCGTCGGGATGGGCTTCCTCGAGCTCGATCGCGATGTCGCGCACGTCGGTCCAGCGCAGCTTGCGGGCCATTGCCCCTCCTACTTGTCGACCATCATGTTGCGGGTGGCGGCCGGCAGCTTCACGACCAACCCGTCCAGCGCCTCGGACATGCGGATCTGGCATCCCAGCCGCGACGTATGTGTGAGACCGAACGCAAGGTCGAGCATGTCTTCCTCGTCCTCACTGGCAGGCGCCAGCTTGTCGAACCAGTTCTGTTCGACCACGACATGGCAGGTCGAGCAGGCCAGCGAGCCTTCGCAGGCGCCCTCGACCTCCACATGGTTGCGATGCGCGATCTCGAGCACCGACAGGCCCAGCGGCGCATCGACTTCCTTGCGCGAGCCATCCCTCAAAATGAACGTCATCTTCGGCATTCAGCAGAACCTCATTACTCGCCGACCCGGCTTTCCAGGTCGTTCACCGACATTCCCGACAGCGCTTCGCGGATGCCGCGATCCATGCGCCGCTCGGCGAAGGGCTTGGACAGAGTCTCGAGGCCCTCGGCCGCGGCCGTAATCGCGTCTCGATCCTGGCCCTCGATCGCCGTCAGCAGGCGCGTTCGCGCCGTATCGATCTCCCCACGCTCTTCCGCTGAGAGAAGTACGCCATCCTTTTCAAGGGCCGCATCGAGCGCCAGGAGGCCACGCCGTGCCTCGACCCGCGCCTCGGCGATCAGACGGCGCGCGACATCCTCTTCCGCATTGTCGAGGCTGTCGTAGAGCATGTCGGCCATGTCGTCGTGGCTGAGGCCGTAGGACGGCTTCACCTCGATACGCTGCGCGACGCCCGTCGTGCGCTCCTCGGCCGAGACCGTGAGAAGGCCGTCGGCATCGACGGCGAAGGTGACGCGAATGCGCGCGGCACCCGCCACCATCGGCGGGATGCCTGCCAGTTCGAAGCGCGCCAGGCTGCGGCAATCCTCGACCATCTCGCGCTCGCCCTGCACGACGTGGATCGCCATCGCGCTTTGGCCGTCCTGATAGGTGGTGAATTCCTGCGCGAGCTGCACCGGAATCGGCGTGTTGCGCGGCACGACCTTTTCGACGAGGCCGCCCATGGTCTCGAGTCCGAGCGACAGCGGCGTCACGTCGAGCAGCAACGTTTCCGAGCCTCCCGTGAGCGCCTCGGCCTGCAGCGCGGCTCCCAGCGCCACGACTTCGTCGGGGTCGATATCGATGAGCGGCGGCTTGCCGATCATAGCCGCCACTTCGGCACGCACCAGCGGCACGCGAGTCGAGCCGCCCACCAGCACCACGCCGTTGACCTCCTCAATTTTCATGTCCGCGTCGGACAGCACGTTGCGCGCGATGTCGAGCGTACGCTTTACACCGCCGGAGATCATTCCCTCGAAGTCCGGCCGCGTGAGCGTATGGAACGACGGGACGCCCGCCAGCTCGAGCCTGCCTGAAGTATGGTCGCGGTCGGAGAGTTGTTGTTTCATGACCCGGGCTAGCGCGAGCGCGGCCTTCACCGCGCCCTCGTCCACGACATCGGCCAGGCCGTCCTTCGTGCGTTCGGCCAACATGCTCTCGGCAATCGCGCGGTCGAAATCGTCGCCGCCCAACGCCGTGTCGCCGCCCGTCGCCAGCACCTGGAAGACGCCTTTCTCCAGGCGCAGCAGCGAAAAATCGAACGTGCCGCCACCCAGGTCGTAGACCGCATAGAGCCCTTCCGATCCCTTATCGAGACCGTAGGCCAGGGCCGCCGCCGTGGGCTCGTTGACGAGACGCAGCACTTCCAGTCCCGCCACCCTCGCAGCGTCGCGCGTCGCGGTCCGCGCGGCATCGTCGAAATACGCCGGCACCGTGATCACGGCGCGCTCGACCGGCTTCTCGAGGGCGGCCTCCGCGCGCAGACGCAATGCCTTCAGGATCTCGGCCGAAATCTCGACCGGGGAACGCGCCTTGCCGCCGATGCGCAGCTTCACCATGTCGGTCTGGCCGGTACCGGGCTCGATTTCGTACGGCAGCACGCCTGCCACCGTGTGCAGGTCGGCGGCACCACGTCCCATCAGGCGCTTGATCGAGGCCACGACGTTCTTCGGCTCGCGCGCGGTCAGCAGGCGCGCTTCCTCGCCCACCAGCACGCCACCCGCGGCAGGATAGGCCACGACCGACGGCACGAGCGCCTTGCCCAGCTCGTCGTGCAGAGCCGCGGGCTTGCCTTCACGCGAGATCGCGACCACGGAATTGGTCGTGCCGAGATCGATACCGACCGCCAGCGTGCCCTCGCCGGCATGCGGCAAGGGCGTCTCGCCCGGCTCATGGATCTCCAACAGACTCAACCTGTACCCCGTTCGATATTGGTGCGCCTGGCGCGTGCCTCCTCGCCGAACTTGTCGAGATAACGCAGGCGGAGGAGCGCCTTTCTGATGGCCGGCTTGTCGTTTGCCAAGAACAAACTGCCGAGCCCTTTCAACGCCTTGTCGAAGTCGCCGCGTACCTTTGCGGCGAGCGCGTCGACCGCCCGCACGGTGCCTGCTTCCTCGAGTTCTTCGCGGGCTTCCATGGCTTCCATCAGCAGGTCGGGATCGTCGATCGTCTTGCCGTCTCCGGGCAGGTCGACGCCCTTCAGCGCGGCCAGATAGACGGCGCGATCGAGGGGGTTCTTGAGGGTTCGGTAGGCATCGTTGAGGGCGGCGGCTTCGGTTGAAGCCTTCGCGCGTTCCTCAGGAGGCTTAGCGACGAAACGATCCGGGTGCCACTGCCGCTGGCCCGCGAAGTACGCCTTGTCGAGCGTGCCCGCGTCCAGATCGAGCGCCGCCGGCAATCCCAGCCGCGCGAAATGATCCATGGCTGTTCTTCAGACGTGGAAGGATTCGCCGCAACCGCAGCGGCCCTTTTCGTTCGGGTTCCTGAACACGAAACCCGACTTCAGCTTCTCTTCCTCGTAGTCCATCTCGGTGCCGATCAGGAACAGCGACGCCTTGGCATCGATCAGGAGCTTGATGCCGCCGGTCTCGACGATCTCGTCCATCGGCTCCTGCTTGTCGGCGAACTCAAGCGTGTAGGACATGCCCGAGCAGCCCTTGCTGCGCACGCCGATGCGGATTCCCACCGTCGGCTTCTCGCGGCCGTCGATCAGGGCCTTCACCTTCTCGGCGGCAAGCGGCGTCACGCTCATCACCGCCGGACGCGGACGGCGGACGCGCGGCGCGGCGGCAGGCTTGGCGGCCTCTGTGGTGGTGGTTGTGACAGACGTGTCGGTCATACTCGTTACTCCGCGGCCTCGTCCTTCTTGACGTCCTTCTGGGCCATCTTGGCGCGATAGTCGGCGATCGCGGCCTTGATCGCGTCCTCGGCCAGGACCGAGCAATGGATCTTCACCGGCGGCAGCGCCAGGTGCTTGGCGATATCGGTGTTCTTGATCGTCTCGGCCTCGTCGATCGTCTTGCCCTTGACCCACTCGGTGACAAGCGACGACGACGCGATCGCCGAGCCGCAGCCGAAGGTCTTGAACTTCGCGTCCTCGATCAGCCCATCGGCGCCGACCTTGATCTGCAGCTTCATGACGTCACCGCAGGCCGGCGCGCCGACCAGCCCGGTGCCGACATCGTCGGACGCCTTGTCGAGCGAGCCGATGTTGCGCGGGTTCTCGTAGTGATCGATCAGCTTTTCGCTATAGGCCATGACACTCTCCCAAAATCAGTTCGGTGGCTCAGTGAGCCGCCCACTCGATCGACTTGATGTCGATGCCCTCCTGGGACATTTCCCAGAGCGGGCTCATTTCGCGCAGCTTTGTCACGTGGTGCACCAGGTCGGCCACCGCCGTGTCGACTTCCTGCTCGGTCGTGAAGCGGCCGAGGCCGATGCGCAGCGACGTGTGCGCCATCTCCTCTTCGACGCCGAGCGCGCGCAGCACGTAGCTGGGCTCGAGCGACGCGGAGGTGCAGGCCGATCCCGACGACACCGACAGGCCCTTGATGCCCATCATCAGCGACTCGCCTTCGACATGGGCGAAGCTGATGTTGAGGTTGCCCGGGATGCGCTGCTCGAGGTCGCCGTTGACGTAGATCTCCGGCAGCTTGGCATGCAGGCCCTTCAGCATGCGGTTCTGCAGCTTCTTGAGGCGCACGGCTTCGCTGGCCATTTCCTT
Organism: Enhydrobacter aerosaccus; assembly: GCA_903915535.1. Lineage (GTDB taxonomy): Bacteria > Pseudomonadota > Alphaproteobacteria > Reyranellales > Reyranellaceae > Reyranella > Reyranella aerosaccus_C. The sequence continues at coordinate 4,485 of CAIWTJ010000140.1, read as the reverse complement.
CATGCAGATTTCGGCGGCCTCGCCAAGACCGACGCACAGCGGCGTCGGCAGCGTGCCCGACCGGAAGCCACGCTCCTGGCCGCCGCCCACGATCAGCGGAACGAGGCGCACGCGCGGCTTGCGGCGCACGTAAAGCGCGCCGATGCCCTTGGGGCCGTAGACCTTGTGACCGGAGATGCTCATCAGGTCGATGTTCATCGCCTCGACGTCGAGCGGAATCTTGCCGGCGGCCTGCGCCGCATCGGTATGGAAGAAGGTCTTCTTCTCGCGGCAGATCTTGCCGATCTCTTCCAGCGGCTGGATGACGCCGATCTCGTTGTTCACCGCCATGATCGAGACGACAACCGTCTTGTCGGTAATCGCCGCGCGCAGCTCCTCGAGATCGATCAGGCCGTTCTTCTGAACCGGCAGATACGTGACCTCGAAACCGTTCTGCTCGAGATGACGGCAGGTATCGAGCACGCACTTGTGCTCCGTCACGGTGGTGACGATGTGGTTCTTGCGGTCCTTGTAGAACTCGGCGACGCCGCGGATGGCGAGGTTGTTGGATTCTGTCGCGCCCGAGGTGAAGATCACTTCCTTGTCGTCCGCGCCGATCAGCTTGGCGAGTTGGCCACGCGCCTTCTCGACACCTTCCTCGGCTTCCCAACCATAGGAGTGGCTGCGCGAATGCGGATTGCCGAACTTGTAGGTGAAGTACGGCATCATCGCTTCCAGCACGCGCGGGTCCATTGGCGTTGTGGCCTGGTAGTCGAGGTAAATCGGCTGATCGTTACGCCGGATCTGGTTAAACGCGCTCATGCTAACCCCTTGAAATTCCTATGCCGCCTGGGCGTGGGCAATATCCGAGTTGTTCACTCGGGTATATAGGTCCCGCCAGGCCGCGATCAACCGTTCAATATCCTCCGACTGGCTGTTCCAGCCGAAACTTATCCTGAGAGCAGAGTCGGCCACCGCAGGATCTATCCCCATGGCCGTCAGTACCGGCGACCGGGTCACCTTTCCTGACGAACAGGCAGCCCCTGCGCTCACGCAGACCCCTGCCAGATCCAACGCCATGACCTGAGTTTCGGCACGCACGCCGGGCATCGAAATGCAGACGGTATTGCCGAGCCGCGGCGCACCGGCGCCGAACACCTGGACGTCCGGCGCGATCTCCTTCAGCGCCGTTTCGAGGCGATCGCGAAGCGCAGCTACGTCGAGACCGCCGCGCGCCGCTTCCGACGCTGCGCCGAAGCCCGCGATGCCGGCCACGTTTTCCGTGCCCGCGCGGCGATTGAATTCCTGACCGCCGCCCCGGCGATCCGTCACGAACGGGGCATTGCCGCGCACGACCAGCGCACCGATGCCGGACGGTCCGCCGAACTTGTGTGCGGAGAGGCTGAGATAGTCGACGCCGAGGCCGTGCAGATCGACGGAGGCCTTACCCGCCCCCTGCACCGCGTCGCAATGGACGAGCGCGCCGGTCGCGCGCGCGAGGCGAACGACGTCAGCGATCGGCTGCAGAACACCGGTCTCGTTGTTGGCGAACATCACCGACACCAGCGTCGGCGCCTTGGAGGCCGCGAGCAGGCGCTCGAGCGCACCGAGGACGATGACGCCATTGCCGTCGACCGGAATGATCTCCGCGTCGGGTGCGGCCTTCCGCACGCTATCATGTTCGACGGCCGAGACCAGGACACGCATGCATCCGGTGCCCGTAATTGCTAGGTTATTCGCCTCAGTACCACCCGACGTGAAGACGATCTCCGACGGCATCGCGCCAACCAGCGCCGCCACCTGCCGCCGCGCGGCATCGACGCGGGCCCGCGCCGCGCGCCCCGACCGGTGGACCGATGATGGATTGCCGCCGGCCTTCAACGCTTCCGCCATGGCATCGAACGCCACCGGCCGGAGCGGGCTCGTGGCGTTGTGATCCAGGTACGCAGAAGCGGCGTTCATGACAGACGGCCTAGCTGGCAGCGGCCATGGAATCGGAATTGGCCGCCGAGGGTGCCTCGAGGATGCGCGTGGTGAGCTTGCGCTCGAGCACATCGTGCAGGCTGACCGAACTCAGGAAGACATGGATCTGGTTTCCGAGCTCTTCCCACAGATCGTGCGTCAGGCACTTGCTGCGATCGGCGCGGCATCCCGTGGCGCCCATCTCCGTACAGCGCGTCGCCTTGATCGGCTCGTCGACCGCCAGAATGATTTCAGAGACTCGCGTCTCCATGGAGGTGCGAGCGAGGCGGTAACCACCGCCTGGACCGCGCACGCTCTTGACCAGCTCGGCGCGCCGCAGACGCGCGAAGAGCTGCTCGAGATACGACAGGGAAATTTCCTGGCGCGTGGCGATATCCGAGAGCGAAACGGGCTTGGTCTGCGCATGGCGCGCCAGATCAACCATCGCCATGACGGCGTAACGACCCTTGGTGCTGAGCTTCACAGCATCCTCCTTGTCATGCCAACGCCTTAAAGGTCTTGAAAACCAAGGCGTTAGTACGATATTCCAGCCCCCGACAGGGGTTCCGGGTAAAAACCAACTCTAGACCTCGGATTTAATAAGCCCGAGTACGTTGGTCAAGTATCAAGATTCCGCCGCAAAGTGCCAAATTAGGCCAATAATGATGAAAATTCGGAGACTCCATGCCTGACGTGATGTTCATCGGCCCCGAAGGTCGCCTCGAGGGCCGCTATCACCAGAGCAAGGAAGAGCATGCGCCGATCGCGCTGATCCTCCATCCCCACCCGCAGTACGGCGGGACGATGAACCATAAGGTCGTTTTCTCGCTGTTCCACGTCTTCGTGAACCGCGGCTTCTCGGTCCTGCGCTTCAACACCCGCGGCGTGGGTCGCAGCCAGGGCCGCTTCGACAATGGCATGGGCGAGCTCTCGGATGCCGCTGCGGCGCTCGACTGGCTGCAGACCATGAACGCCGACGCCAAATCGTGCTGGATCGCCGGCTACTCGTTCGGCGCCTGGATCGGTATGCAGCTCCTGATGCGCCGGCCAGAGATCGATTGCTTCGTCTCGGTGGCGCCGCCCGCCAACTCCTACGATTTCGGCTTCCTCGCCCCTTGCCCGTCGTCGGGCCTGATCGTGGGCGCGGAAAAGGACGAGGTCGTCCCCCTCGACGACATCAAGAAGCTGGTGGCGCGGCTCTCGCTCCAGAAGGGCATCACGGTCGAGTCCGGCATCGTAAAAGGCGCCAACCATTTCTTCCACAACACGCTCGATCGGCTGGCGGTCGACGTGGACAAGTATGTCGCCAAGTGCCTGGTCACTCCGCCCGGCCGCGCGACCAGCAACAAAGAGCCCTAAGGCGCGTTCACGCGTCCGCCCGTCAGCGGCCGTCGGACGCCCGTCGTTCCGGGGAACGTCAACGGCAGCCCCCGCAGCGAGCGCACCGCCAGGAAAGCGAAGGCCTGCGCTTCGAGCGCGTCGCCATCCCAGCCCAGGCTGTCGGCCGTCACGATTCGTCCGACGGTCTCGCTCGCGATCGCCCGCAACAAGGTCGGATTGCGCGCGCCGCCGCCGCTGATCACCCACTGCACCACCGGCGCCGGGAACCAGCGTGCCGCCAATGCGATCGCCCGCGCCGTTCCCTGGGTCAGCGTCGCCGCACCATCGGCAACGCTCAGCCCCTCTGCCCACGCGTCGTTGAAATCGGCACGGTCGAGCGACTTGGGCGGCGTCTTCGCAAAATACCGATGCTCGCTGAACCGCTCGAGCCGGCCACGGTCGACCTTGCCCGAAGCCGCAAGCGCGCCGTCGGTATCGAAGCGCAGTCCCGCGCGGCGCATGCACCAGTCGTCGATCGGCCCGTTGCCGGGACCGGTGTCGAAGGCGAGCAACTCATCCTTCGCGCCGATCCAGGTCACATTTGCCACGCCGCCGATGTTCACGACGGCGAGCGGCTTTGGTAGATCGTGTGCGAGGGCGGCGTGATAGACCGGCACGAGCGGTGCCCCCTGCCCGCCTGCCTCGACATCGGCGATGCGCAGGTCATTTACCACCGGCACGCCGATGGCGCTCGCCAGCGCCGCGCCGTTGCCGAGCTGCCAGGTGAAGCGCCGCTCCGGCCGGTGCGTGATCGTCTGGCCATGAAAGCCCACGACGTCGAGCGACGAGAGCGCGATGCCGTTCTTCTTCGACCATTGGCGAACGGCCTCGACATGCCGCTCGGTCACCGCCAGTTCGGCAGCCCGGGTCGCGGCGTTCGGCTCATCTGCACCGAACGCGTCGCGGATCAATTTTCGCAGGGGCGGGTCATAGGCGAGCGTGGTGGCCGGCCCCTGGGCCGAAACGGTCTCGCCGTCGGTCTCGATCAGGGCGACATCGACGCCATCGACCGAGGTCCCGCTCATCAATCCGAGAGCACGCAGGGGAGATGAAGGCATGACGGGAATGTGTTACACCCGCCGCCCCTCCGGGGACAATCGTTTCAAGCAAGGCCGGGCAGCGAGATGGCTACGTTCAAGTCGGACTTCATGCGGATCGTGCACG
>CAIWTJ010000139.1 GCA_903915535.1 Enhydrobacter aerosaccus | reverse complement strand
TGGACGCCCTGTTCGGTGACGACGGCGGCTTTCATGGCGGATCTCCCTGAGGCAGGAGCCACCCATAGCACGAACCGCTAGAGCTGTTTTTGGCCCTTCACGTATTTCTGAACGATGGTTTCGTCGGGCGGGTAGTTGGCCGGCGCCACGGGCGTGATCTGGGCCTGCACGCACTTCCACGCGCCGTCCTCGCGCACGTAGATGTCGGTATACATTGTCATGCCCACGGTCTCGACGCCGTCCTTCATCCGGATGCTCTTGTTGGTCGAGCGCAGCAGGGCCGTCGCGCCAAACACATGAATCAGCTCGTCGCGATAGTCGAAGTAGGGAATGAGCTCGGGGTCGTAGCCGCTGGCCCACGCCTTGAGATAGTTCGCGCGGCTGACGCGGGCGCCTGTGGGCGTGATGCAGATGAAATCCTTGTGCAGGATCGCATCGTGCGAGGGCACGTCGTTGGTGATGAAGTTATGGATGAACCTGGCGTTCAGCGCGCGCAGTTCTGCGGTCATGTATTGCCTCTTGTGTCTTCATAACCACATAAGAGGTTATGAAGGCCGAGTCTAGAGGATCTTGCTCTCGCGGCCCTGCCAGTAGCGATCCCGCAGCAGGCGCTTGTAGAGCTTGCCGGTCGGGTGGCGCGGCAGTTCGGCCTCGAAGTCGATCGTGCGCGGGCACTTGATCGCCGACAGATGCTGCTTGCAGTAGGCGATCAGTTCCTCGGCGAGCGCGGGGCTCGCATCCGACATGTCGCGCGGCTGGACGACGGCCTTCACCTCTTCGCCGAAATCGTCGTTGGGCACGCCGAACACGGCGCAGTCCATCACCTTGGGATGGTCGATCAGCAGGTTCTCGGCCTCCTGCGGGTAGATGTTCACGCCGCCCGAGATGATCATGAAGGCCTTGCGGTCGGTCAGAAACAGAAAGCCGTCGGCGTCGACGAAGCCCACGTCGCCCAGCGTCGTCCATCCCTTGGGATGGCGCGACTCGCCGGTCTTCTTCGCATCGTTGTGATACTGGAACGGATTGCCGTCGGCGAAATAGATCGTGCCGGGCTGGCCGACCGGCAGCTCCGAGCCGTCGTCGTCGCAGATCCTGATCTTGCCGACCACGGCCTTGCCGACGGTGCCCCGGTGGGCGAGCCATTCCTGCGAATTGCAGAGCGTGAGGCCGTTGCCTTCGGTGCCCGCGTAGTACTCCCACAGGATCGGCCCCCACCAGTCGATCATCTTCTCCTTCACCGGAATCGGGCAGGGTGCGGCGGCGTGGATGGCGCAGCGCAGGGACGACACGTCGTACTTCAGGCGGACCTCGTCGGGCAGCTTGAGGAAGCGCACGAACATGGTCGGCACGAGCTGGGTGTGCGTGACCTTGTGCTTCTCGATCAGCCGCAGATATTCCTCGGCGTCGAAGTTCTCCATCAGCACGCAGGTGCCGCCCAGCTTCATCACCGTCATGTTGAAGCGCAGCGGAGCCGCATGATAGAGCGGCGCCGGCGAGAGATAGATCGTGTCGGTCCCCACGCCGTAGAGCTTGCGGTTGATCTCGATCAGCGCGTTGGTGGCATCGATCGGCTGCGGTTCGCCGACCGGCAGCACGCCCTTGGGCCGGCCCGTGGTGCCCGACGAATAAAGCATGTCGCGGCCCATGATCTGGTCTGCGATCGGCGTCGCGGGCTGGCACGCGACGGTCTCCTCCCAGGAGCGGTACCCGGCGATCGTGCCGTCGACCATGTAGCGGCTGGCGACGCCCTTCATCAGGGGGCCGAGCTCGGCGGCCTTGTCGGCGAGGTACTTCGAGGTGAGGAACAATTTGGCGCCGCAGTCGCCCACGATGTAATCGACCTCGGCCGCGGTCAGGCGCGAGCTGATGGCGGTATAGACAAGTCCCGAGCGCTGGGCGCCCCAGCAGAACTCGAAGAACCGCGCATTGTTCTCCATGAAGATCGCAATATGGTCGCCGGCCTTGAGGCCGAGCGAGCGGAACAGCTGCGCGATTTGGTTGGATTGGGCGTCGAGCTGGCCGTAGGTCACGGTCTCGCCGCTGCCGGCCATGATATAGGCGGGCTTTTCCGGGCTCGTTTGGGCGTGGATATAGGGATGCATGCGGGGAGATAGAACCGCAGGGACAGGGCGCTCGCAAGCGTTGACCCGGTTCCGCCCTTCGGCTTTATTCGCTCCGCACGACAGCGTGCCCCCGTGGCGGAACTGGTAGACGCGCCTGACTCAAAATCAGGTTTCCTCACGGAAGTGTTGGTTCGATTCCGACCGGGGGCACCACGTGCTTTCCACTGGCAATAGTATCAGTGGGTTAGGGTCCATTTTTGTCGCACTCGATCGCCGGAAACGAGAAGTGCGACAATTCAGGCTCACGCTTTGTTCTTTTCTTGGGCCACGATCAGATGCATCGCTTGTTCCGCGAGCAGCGTGCGATTTGCGTTTCGGGTGTAGACCTCGGCCTGGCGCAAGGTTTCCCATCCGAAGATCGCCATGAGCTGATGCGCCGTCGCGCCGTTCTCAGCGGCCATCTTGGCACCAGCTTTTCGGCAGCCATGCGCTGCGCAATGTGGAAGGCCAGCATCGTTGCACCATTCGCGGAACTTGTTGCCGAACCCCGCAGCAGTAAAAGGCTTTCCGAATTCCGTGACGAGATAGACAAGCTGCCCCGAGGGTGTGGCGTCGATGACCGCCCGGAGCTCTGGTAACATCGGCAGAGCGCGCTTCTTCGCATCCATCGTCTTCTTGCGACCCAAAGCCCGACTGTTAGCGCCCTTCGTCTCCGTGAAATGCAAGACGCCATCGCGCTCCATATGTCGTCCCAGCTTGACCACATCTGATCGGCGCACGCCGGTAAACAGTAGCAGGGCAAGAGCTAGCCTAGCTTTGGTGCCGATGGGGTGGGTCGCTTCATACCGGCGGACTTCTTCCACAGTCCACGTGTGGTATCCCTCCGAGCCGCTCCTCAGGTAGTCAACGGCAGTCGTTGGGTCCGTATCTGCGATGTCGTTCTCGACAGCCCAGCGGAAGACCTGCCCCAAAGCTTTCATACGGCCGTTGGCAGCCTCCGGCAGGTCGAGCTTTTCGTCTAGTATCGCCCGGACATGCTTCGGCAACATCTGCGTGAAAGGGAGGGTGCCTCGGGCCTTCGTCCCGGCTGGGGTGTCGATGACGCTGAGGCAGATATGGTCAAGAATCCCGCGTCGAGCGCGCTGCGTGCTCTGGCTGAGGCTCTTGTAGTTGGCGCTTTTGTAGTAGCCCTCGACCAGCCCCCTTAACGACGCCTGCTCTGCGCGTACGATTCTAGGGCTATTCGTCGCCGCAGAGACGCCGTCCCGCGCACGTTGATACTCTTCGACGAAGGCTTGGGTGCCGATGGGCGAACGGAGGCGAACCATCTTGCCGCCAGGTGGCCGATAATAGACGCGCGGGTTCCCGAGCCGATCCTTGTCGCGAAGCAGGTAGCGGAACTCAGTCGCTACTTTAACGGCGGCCACCGTTGCCGCCCTCAGCCCCAGGCGTTGACGATAGCGTCGCCGCCTTCATCGGGCAGCGCATCGAACGCCTGGTCAAGCCGGTGTATGTCCCAAACCACCACACCGTCGATGCGCTTGGGCTTCGGCATCCGACCATCAGCGATCAACTCGTCGAATTTGCGCGCGCTGAACCCGAGATAGGCAGCCGCTTCCTCGCGGCGGAGACCCCGGCGAGGTTGGCTCTGCGCCCGCAATTGACGGCTGAGCGCGGTCATATTGCTGGCGGACTGCGCCGTTCCACTAAGCACGGCGCTGAGCCTTTGGATGAGCAGCGGCGGGTATAAGGGCTAAAAGCCACGACCGCAGAAGAAAAATAGCTTTGTCGATCATCCCAAAGATTGGGCCACGCCAATTCCCGGCCGTCGACCAAGACAAATTCTGCTGAGTCATGCATTTCCGCCATGAGTCGCCACATCGAACTTCGGCGGCTCATTGGTGATCATCGTTGAGAAAGCTGTCCTTGATACATAGGAAGCGTCGGCGTGCGTCCTTGATTTTGATCTGTCGCGTAGCGAGGCCCTTATTGGCGGCAAGCAGGTGACCCGCCTGTCTAAGTAATTGGATAAGCGACCTGGTGGTTGTCGATGTTCTGTTCGTAGTGAAACTTCTGCGGCGGCTTCTTGTCCGGCTCCGCAGCGATGGCGGGCGTAGCGAGGGCCGCGACAGCAGTGAGCGTCGAGAGCGCCTTCAACATCTTCATGATCTTCATCATGTTCTCCTAGAGGTTTAGTTTCCCTGAGCGTACGTCCGACCGATTGTCCCTCGGCCGTGACTTGAAGATGGTGAGACTACCCGTCTTTTTCGAGATAGATCTGCCACTATGGCGTGTGTCGCCAGACGGTGTGGCATTACAGCAACGAGTACGTTTATTGCGCGCTGTTTTTACTGGTCTTTTCGACCGAAATACCGAAACACGGAATGCAGAAGATGTGCGTTAATTTCGTTGCGTTTCAGGACAAGTAAATTGCATTTCAACAACCGTCGGTTTGGTAGGTTATAACCAAATCAGCTCAGCTTAATCTGGCGTCTTTTGTCATCGCTAGGCATGTTTAAAAAACGCTTTCAACTGAGCTAAGGATGCCGCCCTGCCAGTGGTGTAATGGGTCTGGTCTCTCATTAATGAGAGGCACGGCATGGACATTTCTAGCCAGCACAAAGTGCGACAGACGGGTCTGCAAAAGCCAAAGAATCGGTGCATGACTTGTCTGTCGCACTCTAGATTAATCCACTGAGTTCATTGATGATTGGTAGCCCGACCGGGGGCACCATCGCTGAAATGTAAGCAGATCAACGTTTTATCGCACTTTGGCGCGATCTCGGTATGTTCTGCGCTCTTCGTCTCGACGAACGTCCAGCGCGTCTCGACGAACGTCCATGATGTTTCAACTAACGGCGCTTGAGAGGCATAACGGTCTCATCCGAGCCGCTGCCTTCGTGTGCTAGCCGCTTGGCGAGGGCTGCGCCGGCCTGATCTGCGGTCAGCTTGGTGTACCGATCGAGGACTTCATTGATGCTGGCGATCGTATGGCCGGTAATGGCCCTAATCTGCTCGCGAACGCATCCGGCATCGTGCAGGGCCGTGATACAGGTGTGACGCAATACGCGCATTGTCAGCCAGGCTGTCGGGATGCGCAGGGGGTCGCCTGCGTAGTGCTTGACGGCATAACGAGTTGCAAAACTTTCGTGCCGTTCGGCGAGGGTGGCGCGGAGTTTGCCGAATGCGGCGTGAAAGCGATTGGCATTCCAGGGGCGTTGGCCGACATCATCAACAAAGAACGTGGTTGAGCGAACCGCCGTGCGCTGATGGCGGAGCTTGGCCGCCTCGATGCGCGCATTGAGTTCGGGAATAACGGTCCAAGGGATGGTTACCGGCGCGTCAGTCTTTTCGGTATCCCACGCGAGGTACGGCGTATCGAAAGCGTTGGCGGGCCACGCTAGCCAATCCTGCCGCCGTACGCCGAGCCAGGCCATGGTCACGATTGCATCACCCAGGCTCGGTCGGCCCAATTCGTCGGCCAGCTTGACCATGGCCGCGATGGCTTCTTGGGGCCACACGATGAGCCGAGCTCTCGGCAAGCCAACGTTCAGGCTTTCGAACGGGTTCATCGCCTCCGGCACATACCCCGGGTGGTCGCGTTCGTCGTAAACGAGGCGTGTCTTATTCAGCACTGCGCGGCAGGTGCGATACCATTGATGCGCCATACTCGGGTGAATAACGGCCTTCTCGCGTATCCATGTCTTAGCCTCTTTGGCGCTGATGCTCTGCCAGTGTCGGACGCCGAACTGTTTTACCAGTGCATCGAGGCAGAGTCGGTAGTCGTCTTGGGTGCTAGCCTTGAGTTCGCCGAACTCATCGCTGTCCATAAAGTCGGCGGCGATGGCGGCGATCGTGCCGGGCGCGCCAGCCATCGCAGAGCGCGTCTGCGCGATACGCTTATAGACCGGACGACCTAACTTATCGATCAGCTCAGGGCCGAAGCCTTCCTTACCTTGCTTCCATGCGAGATAAATCTCTGCCAATTCCTGGCACGCGGCTTTGGCCTCTGTTTCACTGCTGATCGGAAGCTCGTCCTTGTCATGCAGGCGGACCATCTTCCAACCACTGCCGGCGTCGAACCGCGAAGGCTGAAAATAGTACCTCAGCACGCCATCGCGATTAGCCCGCTTCGCAAGCCAGAGTCCGGGACGTGGCTTCACGCGCAGGCTCGCAAGGCGGCGCCGCAGGTCGGATTGCGCTGTATTGCGCGCCATGAGCCACTAGGACGGAAGCTGATGGCGCGCGCCTTCTTTCGCGAGCCAAGTGTCAACCGCGCTGCGCGACCAGCGGCCCCTAATAACGGGCGCTGGGAAGCCGCGAGCGTAGAGAGCCTTGCGTACACGGTTGACCATGCCGCCTTGGAAGGTCTTGCGGAGGTGATCATTGAGCCGAGCAATCTCGGCCGAACTCTCGCTTTTCATTTGGTCTTACCCATGAATCAGGAAGGCGGCCCGTGGGCCGCCTTCTGTTGAAACGAATGATGAATGTTGGCTTTCGCCGCCTAGTCCATGCTCACGTCATTCCGCCTCCCCTTGTTCAGATCAGATTCACGACCGCACGCTTGGCGGTCGAATGAGCTTCGATATAGCGCTGGGTCATGGCGAGCGAGGCATGGCCCGCTAGTTGCTGCACATCGCGCAAGCTGCCACCCACGCGATGCACCTGACGCGCGGCGTTGGTGATGAAGGTGCGCCGGCCACTGTGTGACGAGCAGCCCGATAGACCGGATCTTCGATAGAGGCGCGCAAACCAGTTGACGATGGCCATAGGGCGCATGTGACCGCCGCGCTCGGATTCGATCACTGGGTCGTCTTTATCGGGGGATGAATAGCGATAGAGAGCGATGAGCGCCTGCCGCAGCTCGCGATTGAGCGGCACGACGCGACCCCGGCCGCGCTTAGAAATCGAATCTCTCACTTCGATGAACCAAGACAGTCGGTCATTGGCATCAAGCACCATGGCCCAGGTCAGGCCGGCGATCTCGCACGCTCTGAGCCCTGCTTTGGCCGACAGTAGGATGGTTGTGATGTCTCGTTCGGGGTACCGGGTACCCTTTGCAATCTTGGCCAGCCGCCTGATATCAGGGCCGGCGAGTATCTTGGCTTGCTTACCTGCCATTTCGACCTTTGTTAGATCGATTTAGGCTAGTTTTTGCTCGCGATTCAAGTGCTCAAATGGCTCGTAACATATTGATAAACATAGAGAAAATACAAGGCTGAAATCTTAGCCAATAGGCGCCGATTTTCAGGGCGGAGCCCAGTTAGTGGCGTGCGGTCTGCGTCTTCTTGGCCTTTCTGCCGCGCTTCAGATTGGGGGGCGGGCGCGCGGGCGTCGACCCCTTCAAAAAGCGCGCTGATATCGGCGCTAAGGGCCCGCGATAGCCGCACCAAGACGTCAAGCGTGGGGTTGGCAACGGCTCGTTCGATGCGACTCACGTGCGCCATCATCAACCCGGTATCTGCCGCGACGGCCTCTTGGCTGAGGCCCGCTTCGACACGAAGGCGTCGAACGTTTCTAGCGAGCCGACGGCGCGGTTGCATGAGCGCAACCGATCACCCGTAGCACTGTTAAACCATATATTGTGTTGCTACATTAGTCTGGTGCCTGTGACGCTTGGCAGCGCATATGACCGGAGCCAATATGACTATAGTCCTGCAGCTCGCGCGCGTTGGGCGTTTGATGGCGTCGCTTGCGATCGCTGTTTTGGCCTCTGCACCTAATGCTTCTGCTCAATCATTACCGGGGCCCGCTGCAGACGGATGGTTTGTGGTAATTGGGCAAAGCCCATATGCCGAGACGATTTGGCCCGAGAAATACTGCATGGCGTTTATCACTTCTGCTGCCTTTGTAGATGCGAAAACGTGGAGTGGTGTCGATTCACATTTCGATCCTCAAAAGAAATTCGGACCATTTGAATCAACCGGTGAGGCAAGTGCTGCTCTCCGTAAATCGGGTTGGCAGTTCGACCAGAATTTAAAAACTTGGTTCGCAGCTTCTGGCTGCCAAATTGACCATTCGAAGATCCGTAACTCACAAGCACCGGCTCCCGTCGTGGAGCTTTCACGGAGTGTTTTGTCTGCTGCTGAGGCACAACAGATCCATGACAAAATCAGGCCATGCGTAAACCTTGTTGGGCAAACGTTGGGAAATGGATCCTCGAACGGCACGAGCATTTGCCTGCGCTTGCGCCAGTGGCGCTGCGTGCAGATGAAGCAGAACGGCTTGCTGCATCGCCGCCCTTTTTTGCAGTTCGCCACCGCCAAGGCCAGTGCCTGTTCCTTTTGCGTGGCCTCAGGCGACATCAGGGCGTGCAGCACCGATCGTTCGTAGTTGCGGTCGCGGCGACGGTATTGGATGCGTTAAATTGGAAATCGATGAAGCAGGGCCAAAGGTTCGCTGCAAAAGCCTGCTGCCGAATTTTGTCAGCGAAGAACAATCTCTTTTCTAATTCCGTTCAACAAGATCATGATGGGCTGGCTCGGGCTCAACAGGTACAGAACGGACTCACTATGGCGGGACGAGGAACGTCGTCGGTCGGATTCAAGCTTGCCAACATCCTGCGCGAACGGGTTTCCGCCGGAAAGTATAAGCAGAGATTTCCCACTGAAAACGAACTGATCGCCGAGTTCGGCATGTCGCGTTACGCAGTGCGCAGCGCGATGCACCGGCTGGAGTCGGACGGACAGATCCATCGTCATCCGGGTCGCGGCACCAGAGTGCTAAAGAGGGCGCCGGCGCAATCGAGCTGGGCGATCCGAACGGTCGAGGACCTTATCGACCGCAACCTCTTCGAACGTCCGATGGTGCTGTCGGCAGGCGTGGTCGCGGCCCGTCACTATCCGCGACTGGCCAAGCTGTTCAGCACCGGCCCGCGAGGCAAGCTCTTCCTGATCGAACGGATCAGCCGTGCCAGCAAAGACGGTCCGGCATTCTTCTCGCTAAATTTTCTCGCCGCCGATATCGGCAAATCCCTGCCCCGCAATCGCATCGGGCGCGAACCGTTGGTCGTGCAGATCGAGCGACACCGCAAGATCCGGGCGCATCGCGTCCGCCAAGAATTATCCGGCGGTACTGCGTCGGCGGAGATCGCCGATCATCTCAAGGTCGCCACGGGCCATCCGACGGTAGTGGTACACCGCACCTATTTCGGCTGGGACGGCGACGTGATCGCCACTGGCGAACTCCATTATCGATTGGAGAAGTTTGGTCAGACCATCGATCTTTTTCGCGGCAATCTCGCGGAGCGGTAGAGGACGGCGTGTAACATCGATTGAATTGTTCGAATATTTGCCTATTCTATGCAGTGGCATCACGCTGGTCCGGTTGCGAGGCATCTCATGGCGCAGACACTCAGGGCTGAGAAAGCCGAAACGGGGCTAGCCGACATGACGCCCTTCGACGGCGTCGATCCGCAGGAATGGTACTTCGAGCAAGGCTACACCGACGGCCTTCCCGTTGTCCCGCCGACGCCGGAGAAGATCGAGGCGATGGTCGACGCCCTGGGCGGCGATCCGGCCTTCCTAGAGGCGCGCGTGCCGCCGCGCTGGGGCAATCTCACGCGTCGGGCGCTGGCGATCAATGCCGTCATGGCCGGCTGCTTGCCTGCCTACGCAACGGTCCTCCGAACCGCACTGAAGGCGATGTGCGAGAACCATTTTAATCTCAACGCCATCCAGGCGACGACTCACGTCATTGCACCGCTGGCCATCGTCAATGGTCCGATCCGCAAGGAGATCGGCATGAACTTCGGACATGGCGCTTTCGGCCCCGGCAACCGGGCCAACGCGACGATCGGCCGGGCAATCCGCCTCGTGCTGCTGAATGTCGGCGGCGGCCTTCCTGGCGTTCTCGACAAGAGCACGCAAGGCACGCCCGCCAAATATTCCTACTGCGTCGCCGAGAATGAGGAAGACAGCCCGTGGGCGCCGTACCACGTCGAAAAGGGCTACCGCCTCCAGGACTCCACGGTGTTCGTCATCGGCGGCGAATCGAACCACAACATCAACAGCCCGCTGCCGAACGACCCCGAAGGCATCCTCAACGACGTAATCTCCTCGATGACGACAGTCGTGCACAACAACGCGCGCGCGAGCGGTCACTGCACGGTGGCACTGTCACCCGAACATGCCCAGGCATGCGCCAAGCACGGCTGGACGCGCCATGACGTGCGCAGCTACCTGCAGATGTACGCCACCAACAAATTCGGCGCCATCGTGCACGACCATAAGTACGGCAAGGCCTACAATCGCCACCTGCCCAAGCACTATCGTCGAGATCTCGACTCCGACATTCCCATCGTGCCGTCGCCGGACAACATCCACCTCTTCGTGATCGGCGGCACTGCCGGCCGCTTCTCCTCGTTTATTCCGGGCTGGGGCCACTACAACAGCCCCGTCCTGCGCTCGATCGACGGTGCCTCGCCCGTCGGCGGGCCAGTCTGCATCGACGGCACCTGCTACCTCTGAATCACACCAGCTCCTGGAGACCGACATGGACTTCCGCACTCCCCTCTACGGCTACGATCCGCGCGGCATCGTTGAAGCAGAACCGCGCGCGCTGGCGCCGCGGCTTCCGGAAATGCGCGGCCTGCGCATGGCTGTCCTCGACAACGCCAAGATGAAGGCCGGCAAGCTGCTGACCTACACGGCGGAGATCCTCAACGAGGAGTTCGCCTTCTCGCAGGTGAATACGTACGTGAAGCGGGGCTTCTCCTACACCGCAACGCCGGAGATGATCGAACAGATCGCTGCAGGCAACGACCTGGTGATCACCGCCATAGGCGATTGAGGAAGCTGCACATCGTGCAGTGTGCACGACGGCATCGAACTTGAAGCGCTCGGCCGCCCCACGGCGGTCATCGTCACTTCCGAATTCGTCAGCGAATGCATTACGCAGCGCGCTGCGTTGGGCATGGCTGGTCTCGAGCCGGTCGTCATCGACCATCCCCTGTCGAGCGTCACGGATGACGAAATCCGCCATCGTGCTCGCCAGGCAGCTGAACAAGTGAAGCGTCTGCTGCTGACACCGCGCTGAAGGGGAGAGCCAGCTTGCGCAAGATCCTCGATGGCGTGCGGGTCCTCGATCTCACCCAGTTCTTCTCCGGTCCCCAGGCGACGCTTTTCCTCGCCGGGCTCGGGGCAGAGGTGATCCGCATCGACTCGCCCGAGGGCGCCAAGAGTGTCGCGGTCGCGCCGCCTTATGCCGGCCGGGGTGGCGTGTCCTTCGAGCGGACCTCGCCCGACGACCTCAGCGTGAACTACCTGAAGCGCACGCGCGGCAAGAAGGCGATCTCGCTCGACCTCAAGACGCCGGACGGCAAGGCACTGTTCTATCGCCTGCTCGAGCACGCAGACGTCGTGGTCGAGAACTATTCCGTCGGCGTGACCGAGCGGCTTGGCATCAATTATCCGCGCCTGGCCGACGCGAATCCGCGCATTGTTTACTGCGCGCTGACCGGCCACGGCTCGACCGGTCCTGATCGCCATCTAAAGGCCTACGACGTTACCGTCCAAGCGGCCGCCGGCCTGATGAGCGTGACCGGACTGCCGGGCCAACCGCCGATGAAGGCGGGAACGGCATTGTCGGATGCCATCGCCGGCACTTTCGCAATGTCGGGCGTCCTTGCTGCCCTGCTCGACCGGGAAAAGACCGGGCGTGGCCAGTTCGTCGACATATCGATGGTCGATTCTCTGTTCTCCCTGCTATTCGATGATCCAATCGACTGGTACGAGCGACTTGGCGTCCCCGTGAGACAGGGCAATCGCATCCTGCGGTTCTCACCCATCAACACTTATGCGACGCGCGACGGGTGGGCGGTGCTGGGGGCCGCGACGAGCGGTCAATGGGAAGGTGTGCTGAAGGCGATCGGCCGCCATGATCTTCTGCAAGATCGCGACTGGTGTAGTCTCGACTGGCGTGTGTCCAACAACGACAAGTCCGACGCCCTCCTGGCCGACTGGGCGGCCACCCGCACGACGGCGGAGGCCGTCGAAACCATGCTGGCGGCCGGAGGCGTCGCGTCGGCGATCCGTGGCCCTAAGGAATTGGCGGAGTGGCAGCATTTGCGCGAGCGCGAGATGTATCTTCCGCTCGAGCACCCGACACTGGGCGTCCTGGAAGACGTCGGCGCGCCGGGCTTTCCCATCAAATTCGGCAACGCCGCGGCGGGCTACGACTCACCCGCGCCGCTGCCGCGCCAGCACAATAGCGAGATCTACGGCACTCTGCTCGGCCTGGACAATGATGAGATCGAGCGTCTGGAGAAAGCAGGCGTGATCTAGCGCGAGACGAATAACTCGATGTCATAGGGAAGAAACAAAAGACGGAGAAAGTTATGGACGGGATTCCGATGATCCGAGACAGGTCCGCGTGGGTGGCCGAAGACCATCGACGCGACAAAGCATGGCTCTACGAACTCACGGAACGCGATCTCGCCGAGATCGACAGCGCCGTCCGGGTGGTGCAGGCGGCGGGCCTAAAGCCGCCGACGTTCGCCCTTGCCGATTTCGTCATTCCCGAATTTGGCCGCCACCTGGCCTCGCTCGCGCACGAGCTCGAGCACGGGCGCGGCTTCTTCCTGCTGCGCGGCCTGCCCGTCGGGAAATACTCCCTCGACACGATCAAGGCGATCTATTGGGGAATAGGCGTCCATCTCGGCGTTCCGGTGTTCCAGAACGCGCGCGGCGATCTCATGACCCACGTCGCCGATCGCGGCGACGACTACGATGATGTGAACATCCGCCTTTATACCACCGCGGCGGCGGCCAATCCCCACAACGATCCCAGCGACATCGTCGGTCTGTTGTGCGTGCGGCATGCCGTCGAGGGCGGGACCAGCATGATCGCCAGCGCCATGTCGATCTACAATCGCGTCGTTGCGGAGCATCCGGAGTATTTGCCGATCCTCCACAAGGGCTTCCCGCACGACCTGCGCGGCGAAGGCGTGACTGCATCGCTCGCCGAGACCACGCCGGACATTCCGGTGTTCAGCGACTATGCCGGCAAGATATCGTGCTGCCTCAATTCCAAGTCGAGCCGCACGGCGCGCGACAAGCAGGGTCGGCCACTGACCGCGCTCGAAATGGCGGCCATCAACTACATCGAAAGGCTGGCTGAGACGCCCGAGCTCTGCCTCACCATGGATTTCCGCCCGGGCGATATCCAGTTCCTGAACAACTACGCCATCATCCACACGCGCACGGCCTTCCGCGACGATCCCGACCCGGACAAGCGCCGTCTGCTCCTGCGCTTGTGGCTCAACCTGCGCGAGGGCCGCCAACTTGCTCCGGGCTTCGGTGACCGCTTCAACAATGGTTCGCGTGGCGGCGTTCCGGCGGGCACGCCATGAAACGGGGAAGGCGATCGTTCTTGGCGGCTGGCACGATCTGGACGGGCGGCGCGCTGATGCGGAGCGCCGGGGCGGGGGCTTATCCGTCCCGGCTCGTCAAGATCATTGTTCCGATCTCGGCGGGCAGCACGACGGACGTCGTCGCGCGCCAGGTTGCGGAAGGCCTGCGCGTGGCACTTGGCCAGACGTTCCTGGTCGACAATCGGCCGGGCGCCGGCGGCACCATCGGCGCCACGGCGGTCGCGAAGGCGCCGCCGGATGGCTACACGCTCCTCGTGGTCTCGGCTTCGCACACGGCAAACCCGGCGATCTATGCGTCGCTGCCATACGATACACTGAAGGACTTCAAGGGCATCACGCGGCTCGCGATCGCGCCGCTGATCCTCGTCACTTCGCCGTCGAAGAACATTAAGTCGGTGGCCGACCTCGTTGCACGCGCCAAGGCGCACCCCGGCGAGATGACGTATGGCTCGGGAGGCGTCGGCAGCGCGGCGCACATGAATGCCGAGCAATTCCGCGCGATGGCGGGCTTCGAGGCGCTGCACGTTCCCTATCGCGGTACGCCCGAGATGATGGCGGACATCATTGCTGGTCGCGTCGATTTCGGCTTCATTTCGACCGTCTCTGCGATCGGCTCGCTGAACGACGGCAAGCTCGTGGCACTTGCCTGTGGCGCCGAGCAGCGGTCGTCGCTGCTGCCCAATGTACCGACGACCGTCGAAGCCGGCGTGCCAGGTTCGTCGTACGACTCGTGGCTCGGCATGTTCACCACCGGTGGCACGCCGAAGGAAGTCGTTAAAATTCTCAACAGCGAAACGGTGAAGGTGCTGAAGCAGCCGGAAACAATGCAGAAGATGGCAGTCCTTGGCGCGGACGTGGCACCGATGACCGACTCCGACTTTGACGCCTTCATCGCAAAGGACCTTTCGAAGATAGCCGCACTGGCCAAACTGGCGAAAATTCCCGTCAACTGACCGCAAAGGTAGAGCTATGAATGTGGCCGTGCATCGGCTTTGTTCACAGGGACACTGACGAGTAATGCCTCGGGGCTAATCTGTCTGGTGATCGCGTCAGGGGCAGGTTATGGATCGAGGACCATCAAGTGAGAGCGCATTTGATGGCGACACGGCAGAAGCGCCGAGAAATGAAGGTGATCACCGGTGGCTTCACGAGAACTCAGAATTTTTGGCCTTTCGCCATGAATGGGCGGCTGCGCTTTAGCCCCAACTCGTTCGGTGGGAGTGGAATAAGCGCGGCCTGGTCTCCGTGCCGCTCGATTTCCTCAAGCCCGGCGCGCGCGGCGTCATTGGCAGCGAAGCGGTCGCGAAGGCACCACCCGGTGGCTAGGCATGCGCCGCCCCCGCCGGTTTGCTCGATCACTGGCCAAGGCGAGCGCAATCACCCCGCCCGAATTATCGGGCAGCACGAAGACTCCTCAGGTCATCTCACGTGCCACCTGCTCGAACATTGCGCGAAGCCAACGGTGTGCGGGGCGTGCATCATAGCGGCGATGCCAGTAGAGCCGCCACGAGAACTCGGCGCCGCCGATGGGAAGGCGGCGCACGGCAAACCGGCCATCGCCGTTCAGGCGGCCAATCATGCTCTCCGACAGCGCTGTCACAAGGTCGCTGCGCTCGATGAGATAGGAGGCGGCGAGCCAGTGCGGCGTCGTCGCCATGACCTTCCGCCGCAGGCCTCTTTTCGAGAGTGCCTCCTCGACGAAGCGCGTGTCTCCCGCCGATTGCACAATGCGCAGGTGCCTCAGGGCGAGGAAGTCGCCCGCCGTGAAGCGGCCGGTGGCGGCGGGATGATCCTTGCGCATGACACAGACCATGCGGTCCTTCGCAAGCTCCAGGGAATGGACTGACTTCGAATGCTTGATGAGCGCACTCACGGCAAAGTCGACGGCGCTCGCTTCGAGGGCGCCCACCGTCTCCGACGGCGCAAGATGCTGGACCGTGAGCGAGATGTTGGGTGCGCGGTCCTGAAGCCGGCGAAGGAGCTCTGGCAGGAAAAGCACTTCGTTCATGTCGCCCATGCGTACGGTGAACGTGTCGGTGGATGTCAGCGGATCGAAGGTCGTGCTCTCGGTGAACAGGCGGCTTACCTGCCGTATGGCCTCGCGCACCGGATCGACCAGTTCCAGCGCCTTGGGCGTGGGCTCGAAGCCGGTCGATGTGCGTACCAGCAGGGGATCGTCGAACTGCTGGCGCAGCTTTGCCAACGTATGGCTCATCGCCGGCTGGCTGAGGCCCACGGCCGCCACCCACGGCATCAATATCTCACTATACCAGCACCTCGAGTACGATCCGGTGAGGGACTTCGCGCCGATCGCGCTCACCGGCATGAACCCGATGGTCCTGTTGGTGCCGCCGCAGATGCCGCACACGACAAAAGAGTTGATCGCCAAGCTGAAGGCTGAGCCTGGCAAATGGAGCTACGGCTCGTCGGGGAACGGCACGACCAACCATCTCGCCGGAGAGCTCTTCAAGAAGAAGATCGGCGTCGACGTCGTGCACGTCCCCTATCGCGGTTCGGCACCGGCGTTGCAGGATCTGCTGGCCGGCCGGCTCGCTTTTATGTTCGATTCCTTCGGCACGAGCCTCGAGTACATCAAGGCGGGCAAACTACAGGCGCTGGGCGTTATGGCCGAGAAGCGCAGCGTCGCTGACCCGGATGTGCCCACCATGGCCGAGGCAGGCGTGCCGGACTTTCTCGGCGCCACGTGGAACGTGGTCGTTGCACCGACAGGCACGCCGGCGCCGATCATCGACAAGCTGAACGTCGCCGTGAACAAGGCGCTGAAGGATCCGACGACGGCGGAGCGGTTGAAGCGGGCGGGCATCGACGGAGTCGACGATTCGACGCCCGCAAGCACCGCGGCCTTCATCGCCTCGGAAATCGCTAAATGGCGCGACGTAGTGAAGCTCGCGGGCGCCACGGTCGACTGACGTTCGCCGCATCTAATACGCATTGAGTAATTTTGGATGATGTGGACTTCAGGTCCTCAGGCATTTGGGACACCTATAATAGTTTGGTGACGAAGGTGATTTCGGCCAGGAACAGAGTGCGTTGTCGGGACCGGAGCGAGAGAGCCAAGGAGGAATAAGATTATGCCGCAGACTGCTGCAGTTCACGCTGGCTTGTCCGAGTTCGACACGCCGCAAGCATGGTATGGCCCAGAGTTGGCCCAGCGCTTGGACTGGGTGCATGAATTAAGCGATGCTGATCGTCAGGAACTGCGTCGTGCCATCGCAATCGCTCAATCTAGCAATCTACCATTTCAGCAGCTGGGACGTGCGCAGTTTCCACTGGTCAATCTGGCTGCACGGCTAAACAGGCTGAGAACCGAAGCGCTGGACGGGCGTGGGTTTTTTTTGCTGCGCGGTGTGCCGATAGCGGAATACTCACCTTGGGAGAGCGCTGCGGCTTTTTGGGGTATCGGGCTCTATCTGGGTGAAGCAGTGTCGCAGAACGGGAAGGGACATGTCTTAGGCCACGTGGCCAATCTCGGCTTGGACTACGCTGATCCTGAGGTTCGCGGTTACCAAACCAATGCCAGCCTCAACTACCATACAGACTTCTCGGACTTGGTCGGGCTGTTATGCCTGCGTACACCGAAGTCAGGCGGGCTATCCCGAATTGCCAGTTCCACGACGATTTGGAATGAAATGGTGGGCCGCCGCCCGGATCTGGCGCGCGTTCTGCTGGAACCAGTCTACTACACGCGCTGGGGCGAGGTCGGTGTGGGCATGAAGGCTTACTATGGCATGCCAGTCTTCTCTCCTTGCGCCGGCCGGATGGTGGTTACCTATGTTCGTAGTGCTATTCGCAAAGCGCAGATGATTCCGGAAGTGCCGCGCTTGAGTCCGGTGCAGGAGGAGGCACTTGATCTGCTCGACAGTCTGGCCACTGACCCAGCGATCTTTCTGTCGATGAAGTTTCGCCCGGGTGATGTCCAGATACTCTGTAATCATTGGATTCTTCATTCGCGTACCGCATACGAAGACTGGCCGGAATCCGAGCGGCGCAGGCACTTGCTGAGGCTGTGGCTGGCCTGCGATGGAGGACCAGCATTGCCTGCGAGCTTCACCACCATTGCGCAGCCAGCTACGCGTAGCGGACGCCCCGCCGGGATCCAGGTTCCCGGTGTGCCGTTCTCTGCGCCACTGAACCCGTGTTGAGGCATCCGGTGAAAAAGCCACTGCTCGCCGTACTTGGTTTCGTACTTGCCGCTGTTAGTACGCCCGCCGTAGCTGGCTGGCCCGACCAGCCAATTCGCATCGTTGTGCCGTACCCGGCAGGTGGTGCCGTCGACGCCATGCTACGAGTGATGATTCCGAAGATGAGTGAGAAATTGGGTCAGCCGATCGTGGTGGATAACCGCGCGGGCGCCAATGCCAACTTGGGACCAGCCGCGGTCAGCAAGGCGAAACCGGATGGCTACACGTTGCTTGGACCTACCCCGTTTCCGTGGACAGTTGAGGTCTTGGGATCAGGCTATACTGTCTGACGTCATCGTGTCCTTCCTTTTCTGTTCTTCCTGCCCCCTGCTGGTGGCATCCTTTTGTTCGGCCCCTGCGGAGCCCATCCTT
>CAIWTJ010000138.1 GCA_903915535.1 Enhydrobacter aerosaccus | reverse complement strand
CGCATCGAGTGCCCGTACTGCTCCCGAGTATACGTACTGCGCGAAGGCGCGGACACCCACGCCCACGCGCACTGAGGTGCGACAATGAAACAGCTCGGCGAAGGCTGGAACTGGCGCGACCTCAAGATCGGCGACCGGTTCACCACCTACGGCCGCACGTTGTTCGAGGCCGACCTGCTGAGCTTCGTGACGCTTTGCGGTTTTTCCGAGGAGCTGTTCACCAACAAGGAATACATAGCGAGCCACGCGCCGATGCGCGGCGGCCATCCGGTGCCCGGCGCGCTGGTCTACTCGATGGCGGAGGGGCTGGTCATCCCGACTACCCTGCAGGGCTCTGGCCTGGCCTTCCTGTCGATGGGCTTCGACATCAAGGGACCAACCTACGTGAACGACACGATCCACGTCGAGATCGAGGTCACGGAGATCAAGCCGACTTCCAAGAATCCGATGCGGGCGCTGGTGCGTACCACCAACGACGTGAAGAATCAGAAAGGCGAGACCGTGCTGGTCTACACGCCGTTGCGCATGATGCAGGGACGATAGAAGGACGCCAGGCATGGCCAAGGTCGCGGTCGAAAAGGAGGGCGCCGTCACGATCGTCTCGATCGATCGCTTCGCGGAGGCGCGCAACGCCGTCGATCCCGAGACCGCCATCCTGTTGCGCGAGGCCTTCCACGCCTTCGAGGATGACATCGACCAGTCGGTCGCCATTCTCACCGGCCGCGGCGGCAGTTTCTGCGCGGGCTTCGATCTCAAGGTCGCGGCCGAGCGCGCGGGTCCCGCGATCCACGATCCGGAAGGGCCGGGGCCGATGGGCCCGACGCGGCATGCGATGTCCAAGCCCGTCATCGCCGCGATCGAAGGCTATGCCGTCGCGGGCGGGCTCGAACTTGCCCTGTGGTGCGACATGCGCGTGGCGTCCGAGAGCGCGAAGTTCGGCGTGTTCTGCCGGCGCTGGGGCGTGCCGCTGATCGACGGCGGGACCGTGCGGTTGCCGCGCCTCATCGGCCAGAGCCGCGCCCTCGACATGATCCTGACCGGCCGGGAGGTGGGCGCGCGCGAAGCGTTCGATTGGGGATTGGCCAATCGGCTCGTGCCCGAAGGGCAGGCGCTCGACGAGGCGAAGAAGCTCGCCGCAGGGCTGGTCAAATTTCCGCAGGCCTGCCTGCGCTCCGACCGCCGGTCGGCCTACGAGCAGTGGGACCTCGAATTCGCCGACGCGCTCGAGAACGAAGCCCGTCGCGGCGCACCGGCACTCGAAGCCGAAGCGCGCAAGGGTGCTGCGCGCTTTGCCGCCGGCAAGGGCCGCGGCGGCGACTTCGGCAATATCTGAATCATGCCTCGTCTCGACAAGGATCCTCTGGATCTCGCGCTCGAGATCAAGCGCGGCTTCGAGAAGACGCTCGGCAGTTCCGACAAGCCTGCGCCGGTGGATCGCGGCTATCTCGCGGGGGCGGTCGTGTGGTGGATCGTGATCTTCGTGGCCCTGTCGATCGTGCGCGTCGACGGGCTACTGAGTGCGATCGCGGCGACGCTTGGCTGCGGATTCTGGCCGGTCGTCCTGCTGTTCGACCGGTCGCCGCGCTCCTAGGGCACCAGCACGGCCTTGCCGACAACGGTGCGGTCCTCGATCGTCTTGAAGGCCTTCACCCAGTCGCCGAGATCGAAGCGGCCGGAGACCATGGCCTTGAGCTTGCCCTCGGTGAACCAGCGCATCAGTTCCTTCTGCGCCTCGGCCACCATCGCGCGGCGCTTGGCGAGCGCGACGGCCTCCTTCGGCGACGGCGCGGTCTTGCCGCCCCAGCCGTTGTAGTAGCCGTAGTAGAAGCCGATCACGGTGACGTTCTTGACCAGTAGGATATTGGCCGGGATCTGCGGAATGACGCCGGAGGCAAAGCCCATCGGGATGATGCGGCCCTCGGGCGCCACGCAGCGCATCGAGGCCGCGAAGGCATCGCCGCCCACCGGATCGTAGATCACGTCGGCGCCGCGTCCGTCGGTGAGCTCCAGCACCTTGGTGCGCAAATCTTCGCTGCGGTAGTCGATCAGGTGGTCGGCGCCCACGTCCCGGGCGGCCGCGAGCTTGTCGGCACCACCGGCGGATGCGATCACCGTCGCGCCCATGGCCTTGCCGACCTCGATGCCGGTCAGGCCGGAGCCACCGCCCGCGCCGTGCACCAGCAGCACTTCGCCGGGCTGGAGGTTGGCCTTCCATTTCAACGCGCCATAGGCGGTCGGATAGAGCGTCGGGAAATTCGTTGCTTCGGGATACGGCAGCGCGTCGGGGATCGGTACGGCATTGGCT
Organism: Enhydrobacter aerosaccus; assembly: GCA_903915535.1. GTDB lineage: Bacteria > Pseudomonadota > Alphaproteobacteria > Reyranellales > Reyranellaceae > Reyranella > Reyranella aerosaccus_C. The sequence continues at coordinate 5,837 of CAIWTJ010000138.1, read as the reverse complement.
GCGATGGTCACGCAATATTCCGCGAACCCGCCGCGGCTGCCGCCCGTCGCGATGCGCTGGCCGACTTTCAGGTGGGTGACGCCCTCGCCCAGGGCCACGACTTCGCCCGCGATCTCGTTGCCCGGCACGAAGGGCAGCGGCGGCTTGTTCTGGTGCTTGCCCTGGATGCCCAGCATGGCGGCGAAGCTCACGCCCGCGGCGCCCACTTTCACCAGAACCTCGCCCGCGGCCGGTGTGGGCTTGGGAACGTCCTCGAGCTTCAGGCTGTCGATCGGACCGTAGGCATGAAGGACCAGCGCGCGCATTTCTATTTCCTCTCGAAGCTTCCGTGCCGGCCTTCGCCCTTGGCGAAGCGGGCGGCGCCGCCCTGCGACTCCTGGCGCCGGGCGGCCAGCGACAATTCCATCTCGCGCCGGATCGCCTCGGCCTGCGACCGGTCGAAGCTCTCGTAGGCGGATTGGCGGTCCGACGTCATGGCGATCGGCGGGAAACCCGCGATCTCGGCCGCGAGCTTTTCTGCTTCGGCGCGCGTCGTGCCCCTGGCCACCTTGCGTGTGGCAAGCCCGATCGCGATCGCCTCGTCCGCGCCGACGGCGCGCCCGGTCAACAGCATGTCCAGCGCGCGACCCTGGCCGATCACCCGGGGCAGACGCACGGTCGTGCCGTCGCTCATCGGCACGCCCCAGCGCCGCGAGAACACGCCGAAGACCGCCGTTTCGTCGACGACGCGGATGTCGCAGAACAGCGCCACGCCCAGGCCGCCTGCGCAGGCATGTCCTTCGATCGCCGCGATCACCGGCTTGGAGAGCTGCGCGCGCAGCGGACCCTCGTCGCTGCCGGCCCAGGGAAAATAGTCGGTGCCGCCGCCCAGCTCTTTCAGGTCGGCGCCCGCACAGAAGGCGCCGCCGGCGCCGGTCAGCACGGCCACGCGCGCCTCGGCGTCGGCGTCGAATGCCTTCAAGGCATCGGCGAGCCCGTGCGCGGCCTCGTTGTCGAGGGCGTTCTTGGCGTGCGGGCGGTTGATGACGATGGTGGTGACCGGTCCGGCGCGGCCGACGACAATCTTCGAAGTGCTCATCGAAGACTTTTAGCGGACGGTCGCCAGCTCGTCTTCAAGCGCACCGTTCGACCGGCTCGGCGTGCGGAAGTACCACCAGTTGTTCTGCGGCGACCAGTTTTCCTTCTTCTGGGTGCCGTGGCCCCACACGCATTTCTTGAAGTCGCGCGTGTTGGCCTTGAAGACCTTGTCGGCCTCGTCGAGCTTCAGGGCGTGATCACCCATCTCCTCGCGGCTGAACATCGGCAGCGCCTCGAGAATGAGTTGGCGCACGTCGACATCGTTGCGCCAGTTGTCGATGTCGAACGCATAGTCCTTGCGTTCGAGGTCGGCCACGAACTCCGCCCACTGGTCGATCGAATCACGCAGTTCCGTGACGTCGGGCGGCCCCATCGGAATGGGGGGCTTCATTCGCCTACCCGCTCAGCCTGGCGGCGGTAATAGCGCTCGCCGTCGTTGGGTTTGAAGAAGGTGCGGATCGTGCCGTTTGGATTGAAAGCGATGAAAGCTCCTGTCTCGCGGTCGAAGCGGGTGGTGACCCGGTCGGCGCGTACCGTCTCGAGAACGGGGCCGCCGACCTTGGCATCTCGTAGCAACTGGGCTTGGCGCAGGTAATCCTGCTTGGTGATATGGCCGAACTCGGCCCCGTGCTTCTCGTAGTGCTCATCGAGCCGCCGGCTGTCGACGAAGCCGACGCTGCCGGTGCTCGTCTGCGCCGACGCGGTGTCGGATAGCACACGCGGACGCCCGCCACGCTCGGCGGTATGCGTCCAGTAGGCAAAGATCGCGACCGCCGCAAGCGCCGCCATCAGCAGGCGGCGCAGAGGCAGGCCACCCGAGCGGCCAATCATGGCGTCTATTGTGCCCCGCCCTTGAACCATCGCGCAATCGTGCGTCGCTCGTCCTCGGTGATGTTCGTCAGGTTGCCGGGCGGCATGACCCGCGACACCCAGGCCTGCTGGTTGACCATGGTCGCGCGCGCCTTGAGCTGGTCGGCTGTCTCCAACAGCACACCCTTGGGCGGGGCCGAAAAGCCTTCCTGCGTGGGCTTGGCGGCATGGCAGGACACGCAGCGTGCCTGGATAACGGGCTGGACCTCGGCGAGGGAGGCGGGCGGGCCGATGTCGACGGTGGGCCGCGGCACGGCGGCGAACGCGGTCAGCACCAGCATGACGAGGCCCGAGGCCAGCACCAGCGGGTTGGCATTTCCTTTGTGGCGCTGCACGAACCAGACGCGCACCAGCGCGCCCGCGATGGAAATCATGATCAGCAGCACCCAGTTCCATGCGTGGCCATAGAGGCCGGCGTAATGATTGCTGATCATGGTGAACAGCACGGGCAGCGTGAAATAGGTGTTGTGGACCGAGCGCTGGCGCCCCATCAGCCCGTGCTTGGGATCGGGCACGCGGCCGTCCTGCTTGGCCTTCACCAGCTCGCGTTGGCCCGGGATGATCACGTAGTAGACGTTGAGCACCATGATGACGCCCAGCATCGCGCCGAAGTGCAGGTAGGCGCCGCGGCCCGAGAAGATGTGGCAGAGCGCCCAGGCCGAAACCGCGCAGTAAAGAAAGAGCAACCCGCCCAGCACGGCTTCGTCCTGGCCCAGCGCCGAGCGGCAGAGTCGGTCGTAGAACAGCCAGCCGCCCGCCAGGAAGGCGAGACCGATGGCGATCGCCTCGCCCTTTTCGAGCGCCATCACGGAGGGATCGATCAGGGCCACCTCCGCGCCGTGGTAGTAGACGAGGCAGAGCAGCAGGAAGCCCGTGATCAGCGTGGTGTAGGCTTCCCACATGAACCAGTGCAGTTCGGGTGGCAGCTTCTCGGGCGCCACCGTGAACTTCTTGGCGGTATAGAAGCCGCCGCCGTGCACGGCCCAGAGCTCGCCGCCGATTCCCTTGGCGGCATCGGCCGGGTCGAGCGGCTTGTGCAGGTGGTTGTCCAGCCAGATGAAATAAAAGGAGGCCCCGATCCAGGCGATGCCTACGATCATGTGGGCCCACCGCAGCGTGAGGTTCAGCCAGTCGATAATGAAGCCGGTGTCCATTCTCTCTCGTACCGCCTCGGAGGGCAGCGCCTCAAGGCGGTAATCGCCTCTTCGCAGACGCAAAAGCCCGCAATTTTCTCTCTCGTATCGTCTTGCAGGATTGAGCTTTTAGGCGGTAAATCGCGTGTTCGCACATGCAGCAGAACGCTATTTGAGGGAACCGACATGGCGGCTTTGGACCTTCCGGCGGGCGTGACAATCGAGGGCGTGATCAAGCCGGGCTTCGAAAAGGTCCTGAGCAAGGAGGCGCTGGCGTTCCTGGCCGGCCTCCATCGCCAGGTCGATGCCCGCCGCGTCGAGCTGCTGGCGGCCCGCGTCGAGCGCCAGAAGAAGCTCGACGCCGGCGAGAAACCCGACTTCCTGCCCGAGACCGCAAAGATCCGCGAGAGCGACTGGACGGTGGCGCCGCTGCCCAAGGACATCCTCGACCGCCGGGTCGAGCTCACCGGGCCGGTCGACCGCAAGATGATCATCAACGCGCTCAACTGCGGCGCCAACGTCTACATGGCCGACTTCGAGGACGCCTCGACGCCGACCTGGACCAACATGGTCGAGGGCCAGTTGAACCTGATCGACGCGGTGCGCCGCACGATCGAGTTCGTCGACCCGGCCACCAACCGCGCTTACAAGCTGAACGACAAGACCGCCGTGCTGTTCGTGCGCCCGCGCGGCTGGCATCTGATCGAGCGGCACATGCTGGTCGACGGCCAGCCGATGTCGGGCTCGCTGTTCGACTTCGGCCTCTACTTTTTTCACAATGCCAAGGAAGCCCTCTCGCGCGGCACCGGCCCGTACTTCTACCTGCCGAAGATGGAGAGCCATCTCGAGGCACGCCTCTGGAACGACGTCTTTGTTTATGCGCAGGACGCAACAGGCGTGCCGCAGAAGTCGATCAAGGCCACGGTGCTGATCGAGACCATCCTCGCCACCTTCGAGATGGACGAGATCCTGTGGGAGCTGAAGGACCACTCGGCCGGCCTCAACTGCGGCCGCTGGGACTACATCTTCTCCTTCATCAAGAAGTTCCGCGAGCAGGCCTGGTCGGTGCTGCCCGACCGCGGCACCGTCGGCATGACCTCGCACTTCCTGCGGTCGTACAGCCAGCTGCTGATCAAGACCTGCCATCGCCGCGAAGTGCATGCGATGGGCGGCATGGCGGCGCAAATCCCGATCAAGAACAACCCGGCCGCCAACGACGAGGCGATGGGCCGCGTGCACGCCGACAAGAAGCGCGAGGCGGGCGACGGCCACGACGGCACCTGGGTGGCGCATCCCGGCATGGTCTCCATCGCCAAGGAAGAGTTCGACGCGGTGATGAAGGAAGCCAACCAGATCGCGCGCAAGCGGCAGGACGTCCACGTGACCGCCGCCGACCTGATCACCATGCCGACCGGTCCGAAGACCGAGGCCGGCCTTCGCCAGAACGTCGCCGTCGGCATCGGCTATGTCGAGGCGTGGCTGCGCGGCATCGGCTGCGTGCCGCTGTTCAACCTCATGGAAGACGCCGCCACCGCCGAGATCAGCCGCGCGCAGGTCTGGCAGTGGGTGCGCCACAATCAGACGCTCGACGACGGCCGCGCGATCACTAGGGATCTTGTCCGCCAGATCGTGCGCGAGGAGAACGAGCGCGTGAAGGCCAGCGTGGGCGAGGAAGCCTACGGCAAGGGCCGCTACGAGGACGCGGCCCAGCTCATGATCGACCTGGTCGAGCAGCCGCAGTTCGTCGAGTTCCTGACTCTCCCGGCCTACGACCGCATCCTGGCCGACGAGAAGGCCGCGGCCTAGGCCTACCGGCCGCCGAACAGCTCGACGGTGATGTTGCACGCGGTGCTGGTGCCGACACCGACCGCGTCGAACTCCTGCTTCAGGATGTTGTCGCGGTGCCCGGGCGAGTTCATCAGCGCGTTGTGGATCGCGCTGGGATCGCGGTGTCCCTTGGCGATGTTCTCGCCCAGCCAGCGGTAGCGCAGGCCGGTGAACGCATCCTGGTAACCCTCGTGCGAGAACGTCCCCGTGGCGCACATCTTCTCCGCCCGGGCCTGGGCGCGTGCCTGCAAAACAGGATCTTCGGTGAGAGGTCCGACGTGCGCGGCGCTGCGCGAAACGTTGATGAGGGCGATCAGGGTCGTCAGCAGGACAGGGTTCATCGGGACATATACGCTTCGGGTCGTGGCACAATCGTGGCGAGGGGCCGGGAGTAGACGGGCATGAGCGACATTCGAATCGGCGTGATCATCAACGGCGCCACCGGCCGCATGGGCACAGTCCAGCACATGGGCAACCTGCTGGCCATCGCCGCCGAAGGCGGGCTGCCGCTCGCGAACGGCGACCGGCTGATCCCCGAGCTGATGCTGGTCGGCCGCGATGCGAAGAAGCTCGCCGCGCTGGCGGCCGCGCACGGCAACCAGCGCTGGACCACCAATCTCGCCGAAGCGCTCGCCGGCACCGAGAAGATCTTCATGGATTGCGCCGCGACCGGCGGAAGGCCCGCGCGCGTGAAGCAGGCGATCGCGGCGGGCAAGCACATCTTCATCGAGAAGCCGACGGCGCCCACGGTCGAGGAAGCGATGGAGCTGGCGCGGCTGTGCGAGCGGGCCGGGCTGAAGCACGGCGTCATCCAGGACAAGCTCTTCCTGCCGGGCTACGGCAAGCTGCTCGCGATCAGCAAGGCGGGCTTCTTCGGCCGCATCGTGTCGGTGAAGATCGACGCGGGCTCGTGGATCTTCGACGGCACGG
>CAIWTJ010000137.1 GCA_903915535.1 Enhydrobacter aerosaccus | reverse complement strand
CAGCCCAACCTGGTGAAGGCGGTGCGCTCCTACACGCTGAAGCCCGGCGACTCGCACTTCTACGATGTCCACGACATCCACTCGCCCAACCGCGAGACCGTGACCAAGCTTGTCCGAATCGAAGGCGCCAACCTCGACCGCATCAAGCGCTCGAACATCAAGGCGGCGTAAGCACGTCACCTGTCTCAGCGTCTCATTCCCCAGGGCGTGAGACGGTGAGACGGAAAGTGGTCGTTCGCATCCTTCGAGACGGCCCTGCGGGCCTCCTCAGGATGAGGATTTTGTTGCTCGATCCACCCAAAACCTCACCCTGAGGAGCGAGCGTAGCGAGCGTCTCGAAGGGTGGGCAACGGGTGAGACAAGCCGGAGACATCCATGACCTTCGCCATTTCCGCGCGCTGCCCGGACACCGGGAAATTCGGCGTCGCGATCTCGACGCGGCCGATGGCGGTGGGCGCGCGCTGTCCGTTCATTGCGCCGGGTGTCGGCGTGGTCGTGACCATGGCCTACACCGATCCGCGGCTGGGGCTGCTCGGCCGCCGGCTGCTGGGGCTGGGCTACTCGGCGCAGAAAGTTCTCGACGAGATCGCTGCCAGCGATCCCAACGTCGAGTACCGCCAGCTCTCGGTGATCGACCGCGACGGCAACGCGGTCGCGCGCACGGGCAAGAACAACAAGGACTGGTCCGGCGCGTTCGTCGAGCCCAACCTCGTCGCCAAGGGCAACGGCCTCGTCTCCGAGCGCACGGCGCGGGCGATGTTCGACACATACAAGAGCGCCGCGACAGCGTCGTTCGAGGAACGGCTGATGCGCGCGCTCGAGGCCGGGCGCGACGCAGGCGGCCAGCATGGCGGCCAGCACTCGGCCAACCTGATCGTCTATTCGAAGCAGGAGTACGCCCTGGTCGACCTGCGCGTCGACGAGCACGCCGAGCCGATCGGCGAGCTGCGCCGGCTGCACGACCTCTACGCGCCGCAAGCGGTGTATTACGAGCAGCGCCCCTGGCAGCCCGCCGTCATGGGCTCCGAGGCCGAGTGGGCCGCCGCACAAGCCAGCAAAGCGCGCTAAGAGGAGCCTTTCCGATTCCGTACTCCGAGGCGATCAAGAAGATCATCCGGCGCAAGGCCGCCATGGACCCGAGGACGGTGGGCCGGGAGATGCGCCGCAGCGCCTACATCGAAATCGCCGTCGTCGTCCTCGTCGCTCTGGGCGTGTTGGCCGGGTTGGGCGCCTGGCTGGCCTGGGGCTAGGCCCTGTCAGTTGCCCTTCACGTCCGTCGTGGGGCGGGCGACGCCGTTGGGATTGTTCGGATCGGAGTTGATGCCGGTGCGGCTGTCGATCGGCTTGTTGTCCGAATTGCGCAGCGGCGTCTGCGACTGCAGCGCGCGTGATTCGTCGGCGGTGGCCGGCGGGCGGGCGCCGGGGACGGGCTGGTCGGCCGCGTAGACGGACGGCGTGCAGAACGCCAGCAGGCTCAGGCCGGCGAGGGCGGCGGCGGTGCGAATGGATGTCATGACGGACTCCTTCAAAGGGGTGTCTGGCAAAGCTGTCCCGTTAACGCCCCTCGGCGGACCCACGTTGCCCCTGTCTCACGGTCTCAGACCCCAGGGCGTGAGACGCCCGGACGAAGGGTGGATTTTGTCCTGCCGAGGCCCTCGCAAGGCCTCAATCGGCCCGAGTCTGTCGCACTGAAACGCACGCCGGCAGGCGGTTTGGCTCCAGTAACGACCGAAATGCGCGATTCGGGCGAACGCTCTTAGAACCGTGCGATGTCGTTGACCGACGAAATCATGCGCGCGTCGCGGTTGGGGGGAGGGGGTGGCGCGGAAACCGGGAAGAATCGCCGGAAATGCCGCTGCCACCGGCATCGGAGGCTTCCCGACCCGTCGGGAAACTCCGGGAAGAATCGCTCTCTCGGCCGAGGTGAATCGCGCCTGCTTGGCCCCTCAGTTCGCGTCCAGCTTCAGCCCTTCCTTGTCGATCACGCCTTTCCAGAGGGCGATCTGGCTGTCGACGAACTTCTTGAACTGCGCTGGCGTGCCGTAGTCGGCGTAGCCGGCCATGGTCTTGAAGCGCTCGAGCGTGTCGGGCATGGCCAGCCACTTCTTCATCTCGGCGTTCAGCGCCTCGATGATCGGCGCGGGCGTGCCGGCGGGGGCGAAGACGCCGAACCAGGCGGAGACATCGAAGGGGGCGAGTTCGGGCATGGTCTCGCGGATCGGCATCAGGTCGGGGACCATCGGGTTGCGCGCGGCCGAGGTGATGGCGAGCGCGCGCAGTTTGCCCGCGCGCATGAACTCGACGCTCGAGGTCAGGTTGTCGAAGAAGTAGCTGGTCACGCCCGCGATCAGGTCGTTCAGCGCCGGGGCGGCGCCGCGGTAGGGGACGTGCGTGGCCTTGGCGCCGGTGAGCTGGAGGAACCACGCGCCCGACAGGTGCGGCGACTGGCCGGTGCCGGACGAGGCGTAGGAGACCTTGCCGTCCTGCGCCTTCAGCCAGGCCACGAACTCGGGCACGGTCTTGGCCGGCACCGAGGGATGGACCACCAGCACGTTGGGCGTGGCGATGATGTCGGAGACTGGGATCAGGCTCTCGGGCTTGTAGGGCATGTTGCGGTAGAGCGAGTAGGCGATCGACTGCGGCCCGATGTTGCCCAGCAGCAGGGTGTGGCCGTCGGGGGTGGCCTTGGCCACTTCGGCGCTGCCGATCACGCCGCCGGCGCCCGACTTGTTGTCGATCACGACCGAGACGCCCCAGGCGGTCTGGAGGTACTGGCCCAGCAGGCGGCCGGCCACGTCGGTGGTGCCGCCGGGCGCCGCCGGGACCACGATCCGGATGGTCTGGCTGGGCTTCCACGGCGTCTGGGCACGGGCGAGGCCGGCCGGCAGCAGCGCCGGTGCAGCCAAAGTTGCCGACAGAACGGTGCGGCGGGTCAGATGGCGTTTCATGTTAACTCCCTTTCGCTAATTCATTGCCGGAAGGGTACGCGCGACGCCGTTGCACTGGCAAATTCGCCACATTTCCCGTATCTAGTGGGCTGCGCGGAAAACCCCGGTCCCCCGACAGTTTGGGCCCGCGCCAAGGAGGAATATGTGAAGAGACGCAACTTCGTCTCCGGCAGTGCTGCGCTCGCCGCAGTCACCGTAGCTTCGCCGGCCATCGTCACGTCGCTGTTCGCGACCCGCGCCCATGCCGCCGCCAGCATCAAGGCGATCAGCTGGGACGTCACCCCGCCCACCGACAGCCGCGAGAACTTCATCGCCTGGGGCCGCGGCCGCGGCGAGGATCCGACGTTCCTCGGCCAGCGCTGGGACCGCTTCCAGGCCCTGGTGAAGAACAAGGACCTGTGGGGTCCCGCCACCATCCGCGCCTTCCTGCTGACGCCGCGCGAGGAATTCGCCTCGGTCAATCCGGCCATTCACAAGCGCGCCTACGAGCACAACTTCCTCGACATCGGCTACGGCGTCACCATGTCCGGCCCGCACATCCAGGGCCGCATGACCAACGTGATCGACGTCCAGCGCACCGACAAGGTGCTCGAGATCGGCACGGGCTCGGGCTGCCAGTCGGGCTACATCGCCAACCTCACCGATAATTCCTACACGATCGAGATCATCAAGCCGCTCGCGGACCGCACGCGCGGCCTCTATGACAAGCTGATCGACAAGGGCTACACCGAGTTCCAGCACGTCCACACCAAGCAGGCGGACGGCTACTACGGCTGGGAAGAGGCCGGTCCCTTCGACAAGATCATCGTGACCTGCGGCATCGACCACGTGCCGCCGCCGCTGCTCCAGCAGCTGAAGTCCGGCGGCGTGATGGTGATCCCGGTCGGACCGCCGGGCGCCCAGCGCGTCATCAAGATCGCCAAGACGCAGGCCGCCGACGGCTCGATCACGACCAGCCGCGAGGACATCTACGGCGGCAAGATCGTGCCGTTCGTGCCCTTCACCAAGCTCGAAGGCGACAAGATCGTCGGCAGCCATAACCGCTAGAGCTGCGGCAACGCAGTGCGGGTGCCCATGCTTCGAGACGCTCGCTTCGCTCGCTCCTCAGCATGAGGTCGTGCGTAAAAAGCCGCCCTCACCCTGAGGAGGCCCGCAGGGCCGTCTCGAAGGGTGGGCCGCGGACGAGGTGCCTGAAGGAGTTTTTCTCGTGACCGTCGTCCCTGTCGATCTCGACGATCGGCCGCCGCTTTCCTTCTATCTGTCGGTCGGCCTCGTGGCCGGCAGCATCATCGCGCTGCAGATCGGCATCATGCGCGTGTTCTCGGTCGGCAGCTGGTCGCACTTCGGCTCGCTGGTCGTCAGCCTCGCGATGTTCGGCTTCGGCCTCACGTCCGCGATCATGTGCGTGGCCAAGGGCTGGTTCGAGCAGCGTTGGCTGGGGTCGGTCAAGGTGGCGCTGCTCACCTTCGGCCCGCTGATGGTGATCTGCAATCTCGCGGCCCAGCAGGTGCCGTTCAACGCGATCTTCCTGATCAGCGACCCGATGCAGAAGTGGCGGCTGCTCGCCAACTTCGTGCTCTACTTCCTGCCGTTCCTGGCGGGCGCGCTCTATCTCGGCGTCGTCTTCCTCAAGGCCAAGCGCACCTTCAACCGCGTCTACTTCGCCGACATGGTGGGCTCGGGCCTGTGCGGCCTCTCGGTGCTGCTCGCTCTTTATATCTTCAAGCCTGAGAACATCATCATGGCGCCGCTGCTGCTCTGGCTGGCGGGCGGCGTGCTGTGGTTCGTGTCGATGAGCGACCGCCGCGGCGTGATGGCGATCGTGGTCGTGGCGATCCTGTCGGCCACGGTGCACTACGTGGTGCCCGAAGTGTTCGGCGTGCCGAAGCTCGCGGTGTCGGACTACAAGGGCGTCGCTTACGCGCGCAAGTTCCCCGACAACAAGCGCACCTACGAGCGCGCATCGCCGTTCGGTTACATGGAGATGTATTCGAGCTCGTACCTCCACTTCGCACCCGGCCTTTCGGACAACGCCGCCTTCAACCTCAAGAAGTTCCCCGAGAACGCCTATCTCGGCCTCTACATCGACTCCGACGGCCCCTCGGGCGTGATCAAGGACCTGAGCGACGACGAGGTCGCGTACTTCCGCTATCTGCCGATGTATTACCCGTACGTCCTGAAGAAGAACGCCGACACCTTCGTCGTGCAGTTCGGCGGCGGCATCTCGACAGAGGTGGCGCTCAAGGAAGGCTCGAAGCACGTCACCGTCGCCGAGGGCAACCCCGCGATCCTGACGGCGTTCCGCGAGGACAAGGACCTGCGCGCCTTCACCGGCGACATCCTGAACAATCCGAAAGTCTCGGTGATCGACTACGACGGCCGCCTCTACATGGCGCACACCAAGAACCGCTACGACATCGTCGACCTGTCGCTGGCGGACTCCGCGGGCCTGTCGCAGCCGGGCGGCTTCGCCATCATGGAGAAGTACTCCTACACGCAGGAGGCGATGGGCGCCTACATGCGGGCGCTCAAGCCGGGCGGCATCCTCTCCGTCACGCTGTGGAACAAGGAAGAGCCGCCCAAGTCGGTGCTCAAGCTCTACGCCACAATGGCCGCCGCCGCGCGTGAGCAGGGCGCCGACATCAAGAACAAGTTCTACGTCGCCTCCGCCTATCTCTCGACCGTGACGGTGCTCTACAAGCAGGACGGCTTCTCGACGGAGGAAATCGCCAGGCTCAACGAGCACACCAAGGCGATGTCGTTCGACGAGATCTATTATCCCGGCATCACCATCGACACCGCGGCGCTGAAGCAGATCCTGCAGGACTACAAGGATCAGTTCTTCGCAGCCCCTCCCGGCGACGCGAGCATCCCGTCGTCCGACAAGGCCGACAAGGAACCCAACGATCCCGCACCGCCGGGCGCACCCGGCGCCGCCGCCGCCGGCACGGGCACGACGCCCGCCGCAGCCCTCGTGCCCGCGACCACGCTCAGCCGGCTTGCCTGGCATTACCTCGTGAACGGCGGCTGGCAGCAGGTCGCCGACGAATACGTGTTCGACACGCGCCTGCTCACCAACCACCAGCCGTACTTCGCCGCCTACATCAAGGTGAAGGACCTGCTGGCCTTCACCGACCGTCTCGACACGGTGCAGGACGAGTGGGGCTATCTGCTCTTGTGGGCGACGCTCGGCATCGCCGCCATCTTCGCCGCGACGCTCGTCTTGTTCCCGCTGATCTTCGGCTGGCGCACCATCTTCAGCCGCTATCCCGGCAAGGCGGGCACGATGCTCTACTTCCTGTGCCTCGGCCTGGGCTACATCATCATCGAGGTCGGCATGATCTCGCACTTCGTGCTGGCCCTCTCCAACGCGACCGTCTCTGCCTCCGTGCTGATCACCGGCATGCTGGTGTTCTCGGGACTGGGCTCCTTCGCGTCGGAGCGCTTCCTGCCGACGGCGCGCACGACCATGCCCAAGATCTTCCTCGCGATCTTCGCCATCCTGGTCTGCTACGCCTTCTTCATCGACTACGCGCTCGACTGGATCGGCGCCCTTCCGTACGTGCTGCGCGTCGTGCTTTGCCTGGCACTTCTCGCGCCGCCTGCGTTTTTGATGGGCTTCCCGATGCCGACCGGCATGACCACGCTCGGCCGACTCGGCAAGGATCACATGTTCCTGTGGGCGTGGGGCGTGAACGGATGCTTCTCGGTGATCGGCGCCGCGCTGGTGCCGATCGTGGCGACCAGCTTCGGCCTGCCCGCCGTCGTGCTGGTCGGCGCCTTCGCCTATCTCATCGCACTCCCGGCGTTCTTCTCCGTGTTGAAGCCGCTCAAGATCGAGCGGTCAGCGGCCGCGTGAAGCGCCGCGCGCTGGTGGCGTCGGCGGCGTTGCTGCTGCCGGTGGCTGCTCACGCCAAGGGCACCAAGCAGGCAAAGAAGCCCGCGGCGGCACCGGCTCACCCTCCGCCCCATGCGGCGGCACCCGCTGCGCCGACCGGCCTGCAGCCGCTGAAGGCCGCGAAGACGCAGCTCATCGCCTTCAACGCCTCGGCCTTTCCCTATATCGGCCTGGTGCCCGACACCAAGAAGCTCTTCCTCGACGTGAAGCAGGGCAACCGGCGCGGCCACACGCCGCTCCATGGCGACGTGTGCTGGGAGGACAAGGCCTACAACGACCGCCGGTCGCTTCTGTATTTGCCGTCGGGCTTCAATCCCGCACTGCCCAGCCTGATCGTGCTCTATCTTCACGGCCAGGGCGCTACGCTCGAGCGCGACGTGATCGCGCGCCAGGGCATCCCCCGCCAGGTGAGCGAGTCGGGCCAGAACATCGCGCTGGTCGCGCCGCAGCTGGCCTTCGATGCGCCGGACTCGAGCGCCGGCAATTTCTGGAAGCCCGGTCATCTCGCGCGCTACATCGACGAAGCCGCCGAACGGCTGATGCGGCTCTACGGCGACAAGCGCGCCGGTCCGCACCTCAACGCCGCGCCGGTGATTGTCGTGGCCTACAGCGGCGGCTACCTGTCGGCGGCCTACGGGCTGGGGCAGGGCGGCGCCACCTATCGCGTGAAGGGTGTAATCCTGATGGATGCGCTCTACGGCGACGAGGACAAGGTCGCCTACTGGGCCGTCACGCGCCGCCAGACGGGCTTTCTGCTGAGCGCCTACACCGACTCGACGCGCGAGGGGAACAACACGCTGCAGGTGCTGCTCGACAAGCACAAGGTGCCGCACGCCGACATGCTGCCGCGCAACCTGTCGCCCGGGACGATGACGTTTCTCGCCTGCGGCAGTGCCGACTTGCATGGCGATTTCATGACAAAAGCCTGGGGGCAGGATCCGCTGGCGCAGGCGCTGGCGATGATTCCCGGCTACCCGCAAACGGCGCCACCCGCTAAAAAGACGTCATGACCGACCCGCTGCGCCAGCAACTCCTCACCGTCTTCACCGGCCGCGCCACCCGCCGCTACGGCTTGAGCGCGGTCAACCAGCTGCAGCACGCGCTGCAGGCGGCGCAACAGGCCGAGCGCGACGGCTGCACGCCGGCCACCGTGCTGGCCGCGCTGCTGCACGACGTCGGCCACATGATCCACGAGCTGGGCGAGGATCCCGCCAGCCGCGGCATCGACGACGTGCACGAGGAGTTGGGCGCCGAGTGGCTGGCCAAGCACTTCACGCCCGACGTCGTCGAGCCGGTGCGCCTGCACGTGGCGGCCAAGCGCTATCTCTGCGCCACCGAGTCCGACTATTTCGGCAAGCTCTCGGACGACAGCGTGCGCAGCCTCAATCTTCAAGGCGGGCCGATGTCGGCCGACGAGGTCGCAGCCTTCCGCAAGCTGCCGTATTGCGCCGAGGCCGTTCGGCTCCGCCGCTACGACGAAGGCGCCAAGGATCCGCACGCCAAGACCGCGGACTTCGACCATTTCCTGCGTTACGTCGAAGCCTGCCGTCTGCCGTCATGATCAATAGGTCCGATGTCGTCGCGGCCTGGGCCCGCATCAAGAGCCATGTCCGCCGCACGCCGGTGATCGAGCTGCCGACGGGACTGCCGGGCGTGCCCTATCCGCTCGCCGTGAAGCTCGAGCAGCTTCAGGTCAGCGGCACGTTCAAGGGACGCGGTGCCTTTCACAAGCTCCTGTCGTCGACCGTGCCGACCGCCGGCGTGATCGCGGCCTCGGGCGGCAACCATGGCGCGGCCGTCGCCTTTGCCGCGCGCGCGCTCGGCCACAAGGCCGAGATTTTCGTGCCGACCATCGCCAGCCCCGCGAAGGTGGCGCGGCTGAAGAGCTATGGTGCCACCGTGACGCAAGTGGGCACGCTCTACGTCGAAGCGCGCACCGCCTCGGAGAAGCGCGCAGCCGAGACCGGCGCGCTGATCGTGCATGCCTATGAAGATCCCGGCGTCTTCGCGGGCGCGGGCAGCGTGGCGCTCGAATTCGCCGAACAGTCCCACCTCGACACGCTGCTGGTCGCGGTGGGCGGCGGCGGCCTGATCGCGGGCTGCGCCGCGGCCGTGGGCACCACGACAAAGATCGTGGCGATCGAGACCGAAGGCACGCCGACACTGTTCGAGGCGCGCAAGGCCGGCCGCCCAGTGGAGGTCGCGATCTCCGGCGTCGCGGCAGACGCGTTGGGCGCCAGCCTGATCGGCACGCCCAATTTCGAAATCGCGCAGAAGTACGTGGCCGATGCGCTGCTGGTCACCGACGACGCCGTGCGTGCGGCGCAAAAGGCGCTGTGGGACGAGCTGCGCGTCATCGCCGAACCCTCGGGCGCCACGTCGCTCGCGGCCCTGATGTCGGGAGTCTACAAGCCCAAGCCGGGCGAGCGCGTCGGCATCCTGATCTGCGGCGCCAATACGGAGCTGTCCACGATCCCGCAGTGAAGCCGAAGCGACCGGGAACAAACCGGTCCCGGCGTCGTTGCGTTCCCACACATTAGAACGTGAGGGTTACGATGGCCGACGGCAATACGGGCGGAAACAACGGCATGCTCTACATGATCGTGGGCGCACTCGTCGTCGTGGTCGCAGTGGGCGGCTTCATCATGTTCGGCGGACATATGCCGGGCCAGAGCGAGAAGACCACGAACATCAAGGTCGAAATCCCCGCGCTCGAGAAGAAGTAGCGGCGAGCCGGGCGTTTCCCTCGTTGTGGGCTTCATGCGAGTATTGAGTCGCTCAAGCTTTGCAGGAGACGTCATGACCGCCACAAGCCGCTCGACTCTTCCCGCCATTCTCGCCCGCACCCTGGCGGTCTTCCTGTGTCTCGGGCTCGCCTCCTGCGGCTACAATAACATCCCGACGCTCGAAGAGCAGGCCAAGGCCAAGTGGGCCGAGGTCCAGAACAACTATCAGCGCCGCGCCGACCTGATCCCCAACCTGGTCGCGACGGTGCAGGGATATGCCAAGCAGGAGAAGGACGTGCTGACCGCCGTGGTCGAAGCGCGCGCCAAGGCCACGCAGGTCAAGATCGACGTCTCGCAGCTCTCCGATCCGGAGAAGCTGAAGCAGTTCCAGGATGCGCAGAGCCAGCTCTCCGGCGCCCTCGGCCGCCTGCTGGCGATCAGCGAGAATTATCCCGACCTGAAGTCGAACCAGAACTTCCTGGCGCTGCAGTCGCAACTCGAAGGCACCGAGAACCGCATCGCCGTGGCCCGCCGCGACTACATCGAGGCGGTGCGCGCCTACAACACCGAGCTCAAGACCTTCCCCGGCGTGCTGTGGGCGATGACCGCGTTCCGCGCCAACAAGCCCATGGCGGAGTTCACGGCCGGAGAGGCCGCGCAGACGCCTCCCGCCGTCAAGTTCTGATCGCCGTCATGCGGCCGCGCCGCTGGACGTCCGGCGCCCGGATCGCGGGCGCGGGTCTCGCGCTTTTCCTGTCGTTCGTGCTGGTGGCGGTTGCCGCCAACTTTCCGGCGCTGACCGGGCGGGTGGTGGACCAGGCCGACATCCTCGGCGCAACGGTGCGCGCGGACCTCGAGACAAAGCTCGCGGATCTCGAGTCGAAGTCGGGCATCCAGCTCGTGGTGGCCACGGTGAAGTCGCTCGACGGCCAGGAGATCGAGCCCTATGCCAACGAACTGTTCCGCACCTGGAAGCTTGGCGAAAAGACGAAGAACAACGGCGTGCTGCTGCTCGTCGCGCCCAACGAGAAGCGCGTGCGCATCGAGGTCGGCTACGGCCTCGAAGGCACGCTGACGGACGCCCTTTCGAAGGTGATCATCACCAACGCGATCACGCCGCGCTTCAAGACTGGCGATTTCGCCGGCGGCATCACCCGAGGCGTCGACGACATCATCACCGTCCTGACCACCGACGCGTCGGAATGGCAGAAACGCCCGTCGTTGCGGGTCGACAGCGAACCCGCGTCGGCGCCCGTGCCCTGGCTCGTGGTCGTCATCGTCTTCGTCGTGATCGGCCTGATGATCGTGTCGCCCACCTTCCGCTGGATGGTGTTTGCCATGTTGATGAGCGGACGTTCCAGCGGATCCGGCGGCTTTGGAGGCGGTGGATTTTCGAGCGGCGGGGGCGGCTTTTCTGGCGGGGGAGGCTCGTCCGGCGGCGGCGGCGCCTCGGGGAGTTGGTGATGGATCTCGGCAAAACGGACCGCGCGCGCATTGCCGCCGCAATCCACGCAAGCGAGGCACGAACGACGGGCGAGATCGTCTGCGTCCTGGCCAGGACATCCTCGGCGCAGGCGACCGCCTTGCCTGTTCTGCTGGCGGCCGTTGCCGCGCTGGCGCTCCCGTGGCTCCTGATGTCGTTCACGGCGCTGTCGTTGCAGCTGATGCTCACGCTCCAGGTCTTCCTATTCCTGGCGCTTCTGCCGCTGCTCTCCCTGCCCGGGATCCGCGTGGCACTGCTGCCGCGATCCGCCCGGCGGGCGCTCGCCCACCGCATGGCCATGGAGCAGTTCGTGAGCCGGGGAATCGCACGCACGAAGGAGCGCACCGGCATCCTGATCTTCGTGTCGCTGGCGGAACGCTACGCTCGCATCGTGGCCGACGAAGGCATCGCCAGTCGCGTGCCGCAGGCGGAGTGGCAAGGCGCCATCGACGCGCTGACCGCGCACATGGGCGACGGCCGCATCGCCGATGGCTTCGTGGCGGCGATCGAGCGCTGCGGAGCGGTTCTCGCGACGCACTTTCCATCGGCCGGAGCGGACCGGAGCGAATTGCCCGATCGCATCTACCTGATCTAGTCGGCTACTCGATCACCTCGGTGATTGCGCCGCTTCATTTGGGTTGGTCCTTGGCCTTGGGCTCCGGCGGCGGATGATCGCGCATGCGATCGACGTCGTAGAGATAGGCGGGCCAGATCGGCTGGCGCAGGCGGTCGCGCCGCAGATAGTCGGCGATGTCGATGATCTCCGCGTCGCTCAGCGCGTTCCGGAAGGGCGGCATCATCGGCCCAGGCGCATCGGTGGCGTTGCTGCCGACGCCGTCGAGCACGGCCAGCACGAAATTGTTCGGCCGCGGATACCAGATCGCCGAACTCAGCATCAGCTCCATGCGCGTGGCCAGCGGCCGCGAGTCGCCGCCGTCATGGCAGCCCGCGCAGGCAGCGTAATAGAGCTGCCGTCCGCGATCCTTCGGCGCGCCGGTCGCGCGGTCGCGCGACCGGGCGAGCACCTCCGCCGTCAGCGCCTCCGGCCGCGCGCTCACCGGCCGGATGAGATCGCCGAAGTAGGTGGCGATGGCCTGGATATCGGAATCGGGCAGGGCGGCGAGGCTCTGGACGACCGGACCCATCGGTCCCAGCGCGCGGCCGTGCACTGTCGTGTTGCCGCGCAGATAGCTCACGAGCTCTTCCCGGGTCCAGCGCTGTGGCGAGAAGCTGTAGTGCAGCGGCCACGCCCACCAGTCGTGCTCGATGCGCGCCCCGTAGTAGGGATGGCCGACCGACTCCGCGCCCAGGATGTTGCGCGGCGTGTGGCAGGCGGCGCAGTGCGCCAGGCCTTCGGAGAGATAGGCGCCGCGGTTCCAGTCGCCACTTTTGGCCGGGTCGGGCCGGAACGGCTCGGGCTTGAAGTAGAGCATCTTCCAGCCGGCCTGCAGGGCGCGGATGTCGAGCGGGAAGGGCACGGTGTTGGCCGGCGTCTTCGCCTTCACTGGCGGCAGGGTCATCAGATAGGCGTAGAGCGCCGCCACGTCGTCGTCGCTCAGCAGGGCGAAGTGACTGTAGGGAAAGGCCGGGAACAGGTGCTTGCCGTCGCGCGCCACGCCTTCCCGCAACGCGCGCGTGAAGGCGACGAGCGACCAGGTGCCGATGCCGGTCTCGCGGTCGGGCGTGATGTTGGTCGTATGGATCGTGCCGAACGGCGTCACCATCGGATAGCCGCCGGCGAAAGGCGCGCCGCCGGCGGCGGTGTGGCAGGTGGCGCAATTGCCGCCGCTAGCCAGCATCTTGCCCTGGGCCACCAGCCCGGGCGCGAAGGACTGCGGCGCGGGCGGATCGATCGGTACGATCGCCGGCCGCCAGGCAAGCGCCGCGTAGGCCACGACGCCGACGGCGAGGACGCAGATCACTCCGAAAAGCGGCCGTATCGACACGCCTGTATTCCTCAGCCGGGCCTAGCTCGCGAGCGTGGAATAGGTCGCCCGCCCGGTGGCGACCAGCGCCTTCTGGTCGTTGAACACGTCGACGTCGACCAGCCCGACGCTCTTGCCGGCGCGGCGCACCGTCGCGGTGGCGGTGAGCGAGGTCTTGATCGACGGGCGCAGGTAGTCGACGCGGAAGTTGATCGTGGGCAGCGGCCGGCGCAGCGCCATGATCAGCGCATAGTCGCCAACCGTGTCGATGATCGCCGCGATCGGCCCGCCGTGCCACATGGCGGTGCCCGGCCCGCGCTCGAACTCCGGGCGGAAGGCGCAGGTCATGGTCACCGTCTCGCGCGCGGGATCGGCTTCGGTGACCTTGAGACCAAGGAAGGAGATGAACGGCGAGTTGTCGAGGAACTTTTGCAGCTCTTCTTTGGTCAGGGGTACGATTTTGTCGCTCATGGCGCCACCACGACCTTCCCGAACACTTCGCGGTCCTCGATGACGCGCAACGCTTCGGCCGCATCCGACAGCTTGTAGACCTTGTCGACCAGCACCTTGAGCTTGCCCGACTGCACCAGCTCGAGGAGCTTCTCGATGTCGGTGCGCATCCAGCCGTTGGAGCCCAGGACCTTGAGCTCGAAGGTCCAGATGAAGCGGATGTCCTCCTTGGGATCGAAGCCCGCCGTGGCGCCGCACGTCAGCAGACGGCCCCCGACCTTGAGGATGCGCAACGACTTCACCCAGGTGTCGCCGCCGGTATAGTTCACGACGACGTCGAGGCCCTGGTCGGTGCCGGCGCCGCGCCGCGTCGGCTTGCCGTACATCGCATAGGCTTCCTTCACGAAGTCCTTCTCGATGTAGTTGATCGTCTTGTCGGCGCCGAGTTCCATCAGCCGCTGGGCCTTGGCATCGGTGCCGGCGCAGGCCACGACCTCGCAGCCCGCGAGCTTGGCGAGCTGCAGGCAGCACACGCCGACGCCGCCCGAGGCGCCCAGGATCAGCACCTTCTCGCCCTTCTTGATGCCGCCGTTGGTCACCATCATGCGCAGCGCGGTGCCATAGGCCACGGGAAGCGCTGCTGCGTCCGAGTAGGAGACGCCGTCGGGGATCTTCACCAGCTGGTGCGCGCGCGCCTTGCAGAGTTCCGCGAGGCCGCCGTGCACCGTCTCGCCCATCAGGCCGCCTTCGACGCGGTTGATCGGATCGACCAGCACGCGGTCGCCCTTCTTCCAGCCGGTGACGCCGGGGCCGACCTCGGCGATCTCGCCCGCGACGTCGAGACCCATGATGGCGGGCATCGGCACCTTGATGCCGGGCATGCCGCGGCGCGTGAAGACGTCGTGATAGTTCAGCGACGAGGCCTTCACCGCCACGATCACATCGCCCTCGCCGGGCACGGGATCGGGAAAGCCGGTTTCGAAGACGAGGCGCTCGGGCCCGCCATGTTCGCGAACGACGGCAGCTTTCATTCTGGAAGTGCTCCTGCTGGGATCTGTCGGGCAAGCACGCGCTTGTCGATCTTGTTGGTGCCGGCGAGCGGCATCTCGTCGACGAAGAAGACGCGGCGCGGATGCTGGTAGGGCGGCGCGTTGGCGAGCGCATAGGTCTTCACCGCCTGCTCGTCGAGCTGGGCGTCCTTTCTGCGCACGACGAACGCCACCGGCTTGTGGCCCTTGAGCTCGTCGGGCACGGGAAAGACGGCGGCCTGGTCGATGCCGGGATGCTTCTCCAGCATCTTCTCGACCTCGCCCGGATAGATGTTCTCGCCGCCGCAGACGAACATGTCGTCCACCCGGCCGACGAAATAGAAGAAGCCGTTGTTGTCGCGCCGGAAGACGTCGCTGGTGCGGTAGTAGCCGTCCGGCGTCATCACCTCGGCCGTCTTGGCGGGCAGCTTGTGATAGTGCGTCATCAGCGCGCCGCACTTCATCTGGAGCTCGCCCCCCTGAGCGTCATCTCCGGTGACTTCCTTGCCGTCGCGCACCAGGCGCAGCTGAACCGCGGGGCTGGGATAGCCGGTCGAGATGTCGGGCGTCGGCAATCCGTCGGGATGCGGGCCGAAGACGACGGGACCTGCCTCGGTCGTGCCGTAGCCGTTGCCGATGACGGCCCTGGGAAAGACCGCGCGCGTCTGGTCGACCAGCGACTGGGTGATCGGCGCGGAGCCCATGCGCACGGCCTCGACGGCCGAGAGGTCCGTCTTCGCCAGCAGCTCCTTCTCGCGCAGCAGCATGGCGATCATGGTCGGCACGGAGGTGAGGAACGCAACGCGATGCTTGGCGGCGGCGGCGATGTAGCCCTTGGTGGTGAACTGCGGCAGCAGAACGACCGTGTCGCCGTGGCTGAAGGTGGTCTGGCACATCGCCAGCCCGTTCATGTGATAGAGCGGCGCCGCGACCAGCGCGCGCTGGCCTTCCGGCACCGGCCGGCGCGGGCGCTGGCTGATCGCCCAGAGGTGGGAGTAGTGCGAGAGCACGACGCCCTTGGGCCGCCCGGTGGAGCCGGAGGTGTAGAGGAACATCGCCGATTCTTCGGGCTTCATCACCAGCGGCGTGAACGGACCTTCGTCGAGCAGGCCCGCAAAATCCTTGTCGAAGGAGATCTTCGGCACGCTGTCGGGCGCCAGCGGCAGGCGCGCATCGTCGCCGATCACCAGCTTGGCATCGCAGTCGCCCACGATGTAGGCCACGGTCTCGGCGGGCAGCTTCCAGTTCACCGGCACCGACACCAGGCCCGCCTGCATCGTGCCGAGGAAAGTGATCAGGAATTCCGCGCGGTTGGCCGACAGGATCGCGACGCGGTCGCCGCGCTGCAGGCCGCGCTTCAGGAGCCCGCGTGCGACGGCACCGGTCAGCCGCATCAGGTCGGCGTAGCTGTAGCGGCGCTCCTGGCCGTTGCCGCCTTCGTCGATCAGCGCCAGTGCGCCGGGCGGGACGTCGCGTGAAAGCGCGTCGCCCTGGTTGTCGTATTTGACGTCCAACATGCCTATTCGATGAACTCCAGCACCGCGTTGATCGCCTGCTTCGCGGGAACGACCAGGCGATCGGCTTTCTTGATCACGCCCTCGATCTTGCCGGCGGCCAGTGCCTTCGCCGCCTTGTCGAGCGAGGTCGTGCGCAGCGTGAGCCCCGCCATGTAGGCGGGACGGCCCTCGGCGTCGGGCACGGCGTCGCCGAACTCGGCCTTGAGCGTGGCCTCGGTCATGATGTCGTAGCGCGCGTTGCCGACGGTGAGCGACTTGCCGCCCTTGATGTCGTGGATCGACTCCGGGCCGAACATGTCGGCGTAGAGCTTCGACGCCTTGGTGGGATCGGGCTCGACGATGATCGCGCGCGCGACGGCGACCGCGCCGTTGGCGTGATGGCGCCATTCGTCGCGCCACACGAGATCGCGCGTGAAGTGATGGCAGAAATAGACGCGGCCGTAGGGCATGTGCCCGGGCTTCATGCGGATCGTGCGAAAGCGTGCGTCACCTTGTCCGCCAGTGTATTTCACGGGCCGCGTGAATTCGACCGGCGCATCGAACGGTGCGCCCACCTTCTGGAGTTCGGCGTAGGTGACGGCTGAATCCTCGGAGCCGAACACCAGACCGTTGAGTCCAAACGAATAATTCAGGATGTCGAGACGACCGGACGTTGCGTTCTTCGGCACCGCGATCAACTCGAGATAGTCGGTGCCGAACATCGCCAGGTGGTTCATCGATCCCAGCGAATGATAGCCGCGCTCGGTCAGGGTGAAGCCCAGGCGCCGATAGACGTCGGCGGCATGGTCCATATCGTCGCGCGCGTTGATGACGACGTGGTCGAGGGTGGCCAAAGGTAATGTCATGCAATGCTCCCGTGCGGAGAATGTACGTCCAAAGGGAGGGCCGCCAGCAAGATTCTCTTCTTCTGGCTCACATTTTGCTGCGGCGCGGGCACGCGGACGATAGGCTTGCCCGCACACCGCCCGCACACCGGATTGGGGTCCTCGACATGACAGCGAAATTTGAGCCTACACGGCGCGCCACGCTGGCCGGCCTTTCCATCCTTGCGCTGAGCGGCGGCCAGGCGGCCTTTGCGCAGACGCCGAAGAAGGGCGGCACGCTCAACTTCCTGATCACCAACGAGCCCAACACGCTGATGTCGGGCACGACGACGGCCACGACCGCGCTCACCGTGAGCGGCAAGATCACCGAAGGCCTGCTGGAATACACCTACGACATCAAGCCCAAGCCGTGCCTCGCCACCGAATGGACGATCAGCCCGGATGGCCTGGTCTATACCTTCAAGCTCCGGCCCAATGTGAAGTTCCACGACGGCAAGCCCTTCACCTCGGCCGACGTCGCGTACTCGATCGACATGCTGAAGAAGGTCCATCCGCGCGGCCGCAACACTTTCGCCAACGTCGAGACGGTCGAGACGCCCGATCCGCTGACCGCGATCGTCAAGATGAGCAAGCCCGCGCCGTTCCTGATCAGGGCGCTGGCCGCCGCGGAATCGCCGATGGTGCCCAAGCACATCTACGAAGGCACCGACCCGGTCACCAACCCCAACGGCAACGCGCCGGTCGGCACCGGCCCGTACAAGTTCAAGGAATGGGTGCGCGGCAGCCACGTGCTCTACGAGCGCAATCCCAACTACTGGAATCCCGACCTGCCGCGCATCGACCAGATGGTCATCAAGTTCATGCCCGATCCCGGCGCCCGCTCGGTCGCCTTCGAGAACGGCTCGGGCGACATCGGCTATCGCACGCCGGTGGCGCTGGCCGATCTCGATCGCCTCAAGAAGCTGCCGAACCTCGTGTTCGAGACCGACGGCACCAGCTACTCGTACAATGTGTCGCTGATCCAGTTCAATCTCGACAGCCAGTACTTCAAGCACCTCAAGGTGCGCCAGGCGATCGCGCACTGCATCGACCGCGCGCTGCTGGTGAAGACGGTGATGTACGGCTACGGCACCGTCTGCTACTCGCCGGTGGCACCTGGCCTCAAGGATTTCCACAATCCGATGCCAACGCCCTACAACCTCGACTTCAAGAAGGCCGAGCAGCTGCTCGACGAGGCGGGCTTCCCGCGCGGCGCCAACAAGATCCGCTTCAAGATCCCGATGGACTACAACCCGATCGGCGACGACGGCCGCAAGACCTGCGAGTTCATGCGCGCCACGCTCAGCCGCGTCGGCATCACCGTCGAGGTGCGCGCGCAGGATCTTCCGGCGTTCGCCAAGCGCGTCTACACCGACCGCGATTTCGATCTCACCTACAACGGCCATTCGAACCTGTTCGATCCGACGGTGGGCGTGCAGCGCGTCTACTGGTCGAAGAACTTCAAGAAGGGCGTGCCGTTCTCGAACGGCTCGAACTACAACAACCCGAAGGTCGACAAGCTGCTGGAAGATGCCTCGGTCGAGAACGATCCGGTGAAGCGCAAGGCGATGTTCTTCGAATTCCAGAAGATCATCATCGAGGAGGTGCCGGACATCACCCTGTTCCAGCCGCTCTACCTCACGATCAAGAACAAGCGCGTGCACGAGGACTCGCCGACCGCCGACGGCGTCGAGGCCAACATGTCCAACGTCTGGCTGGATTCGTAAGCAGCCATGAGGATGGGCCGGCGCATCGCGACGACGCTCAGGCGCGCGGCGATCCACGCCGGGCCGACGGTGCTGGGCATCGTCGTGCTGGACTTCCTGTTCCTGCAGCTGATGCCGGGCGACGCCGCCGACGTCATGGCCACGGAGGCGGGCTCGGCCACCGAGGAATCGATGGCGGCGCTGCGCCACCAGTTCGGCCTCGACCTGCCGCTGCTGTCGCAATTGGGGAATTTCCTCGATCATCTCGCGCACGGCAGCCTGGGCTACTCGCCGCGCTTCAATACGACGGTGCTCGATCTCATCCTGCAGCGCCTGCCGGGCACGCTCTTGCTGATGATCACGGCGCTCTCCTTCGCGCTGCTGCTGGGCATCGTGCTGGGCTCGGTGATGGCGGCATGGGCGGGCAAGTGGCCGGATCGTCTCCTCTCGGTCGTGGTGCTGCTGCTCTATTCGATGCCGGGCTTCTGGGTCGGGCTGATGGCGGTGGTGCTGTTCTCCGTGAAGCTGGGCTGGCTGCCCAACGACGGCAGCGAGACCATCGGGGCCCATCTCACGGGCTTCGCTTTCCTCGCCGACCGGCTCTCCCATCTCGTGCTGCCGGCGCTGGCGCTCGCCTCCTTCTTCGTCGCGGTCTACGCGCGGCTGGTGCGCACTTCCATGCTCGAGGTCCAGCGCCAGGATTTCATGCGCACCGCCCAGGCCAAGGGCCTCAACCCGTTCCTGATCCAGCTGCGCCACGCGCTGCGCAATGCGCTGATCCCGGTAACGACGGTGGCCGGCATGCATCTCGGCAACCTGCTGGGCGGCGCGGTCGTGGTCGAAACGTTGTTCGGCTGGCCCGGCATGGGGCGGCTCGCGCTCGAGGCCGTGCTGGCGCGCGATTTCTCGGTGCTGCTGGGCGTGCTGCTGCTGTCGTCGCTGCTGGTGATCGTGGCCAACATCGCCATCGACCTGCTGCATGCCTGGCTCGATCCCCGGATCGGTGAGGCATGACGGTCGAGGCGGAAATCGTCGATCTCGGCAGCCGTGCCGCGCCCAAGAAGGGACGCCGCCTGCGCGCCTTCCTGCGCAATCCGAACTTCGTGGCGGGGGCGGCGATCCTGGGCTTCTTCGTCTTCCTGGCCCTGTTCGCCAGCCTGCTGTTCGCCGACGATCCGCAGGCGATGGTGAGCTCGCCGCTGGTCTGGCCCGGAGACGACTGGCAATTCCCGCTCGGCACCGATTCGCTGGGCCGCGACGTGCTGGCGCGGCTGGCCTACGGCGCGCAGGCCTCGCTGCTGGTCGGCATCGCGTCGGCCACGATCGGTCTCGCGATCGGCATGGTGGTGGGCGCGACGGCGGGCTTCTTCGGTGGCCGCATCGACAGCGTGCTGATGCGCCTGGTCGAGCTGTTCCAGACCACGCCCACCTTCCTGCTGGTGATCGTGATCGTGTCGATCAGCGACCCGTCGCTGGGCACCATCGTCGTGGCCATCGGCCTTGCCTCGTGGCCGACCGTGGCGCGGCTGGTGCGGGCGCAGTTCCGCTCGCTGCGCGAGTCCGACTTCGTGATGGCCGCGCGCAGCCTGGGCTACTCGCGCCTGCGCATTATCGTTCAAGAGATTTTGCCCAATGCGCTGCCGCCGATCATCGTCGCGGCCTCGGTGATGATCGCCAACGCGATCCTGACCGAAGCGGGCCTCTCGTTCCTCAACATGCGCGATCCCAACGTCGTGAGCTGGGGCGGCATGATCGGCGACGGCCGCGAGCAGTTGCGCAACGCCTGGTTCCTGACCGCGCTGCCGGGCGCTGCCATCGCCATGGCCGTGCTGTCGCTCAATCTCGTGGGCGACGGACTGAACGAGATCCTCAATCCGCGGAACGAGCAATGAGCCTGCTCGTCGTCGACAAGCTCACGGTCGGCTTCCCCGGCCACACGGCGGTGCACGAGTCGAGCTTCGCCATCGAGCCGGGCGAAACGCTGGCCCTGGTGGGCGAGTCGGGCTGCGGCAAGTCGGTGACGGCCTTCTCGGTGATGCGCCTGCTGCCGCCCAATGCGAAGGTCGTGTCGGGCCGCATCCTGTTCGACGGCCTCGACCTGCTCACGAAGACGCCGGCCGAGATGCGCGATATCCGCGGCAAGCAGATCTCGCTGATCCAGCAGGAGCCGATGACGTCGCTCAACCCGGTGCTGTCGATCGGCCTGCAGATCATGGAGGTGCTGCGCCGCCACGAGAAGATCTCGCGCAAGGCCGCGCGCGTTCGCGCCATCGAACTGCTCGACCTCGTCTCCATTCCCGACGCGCACCGGCGCGTCGACGACTATCCGCACAATCTCTCGGGCGGCATGCGCCAGCGCGTGATGATCGCCATGGCGGTCGCCTGCGGGCCCAAGCTGCTGATCGCCGACGAGCCCACGACCGCGCTCGATGTGACCACGCAGGCGCAGGTGCTCGACCTGCTCGACGATCTTCGCCATCGCCTGAAAATGGCGGTGCTGCTGATCACCCACGATCTGGGCGTCGTGGCGCAATGGGCCGACCGCATCGCCGTCATGTACGCCGGCCGCATCGTCGAGAAGGCCGACATCAAGCCGTTCTTCGCCGAGCCGCTGCATCCTTATTCCCGCGGCCTGCTGGGCGCGCGCGTCGATGTCGACACCGAAGAGCATTATCTCACCGACCGCCTCACCGAGATCCCGGGCAGCGTCGGCTCGGCCGCAATGGAAGCGGGCTGCCCCTTCGCGCCGCGCTGCCCGATCGTCGTCCCCGGCTGCCGTCTCGCGCCGCCGCCGCTGATCGTGCAGGGCGACCGCGCCGTGGCCTGTCCGAGGGTGACGTGATGGCAACATCACCCGTGTTGCTTTCCCCCTCCCTGCCTCCCCCGTCTGACGGGGGAGGTGCCCGAAGGGCGGAGGGGGAGGGCCACAGGACACTCCTCTCCGTGCGCGAGCTGCACACGCGCTATGCCGTCGGCAGGAACGTGTTGCGCGCGGTCGATGGCGTGTCGTTCGAACTGGAGCGCGGCGAGACCGTGGGTCTCGTGGGCGAGTCGGGCTGCGGCAAGAGCACGCTCGGCAAGACCATTCTCCGACTGGTGCCGTCGGCGGAGGGCGGCATCGTGCTCGACGGCGCCGACATCACGCATCTGGGCGACAGTGCGATGGCGCCGCACCGGCGCAAGGTCCAGATGATCTTCCAGGACCCGTTCGGCTCGCTGAACCCACGGCAGACCATTCGCACCGTGCTCGACACCGCGCTCAAGGTGCACAAGCTCGGCACCCGCGAGGAGCGCGCGCGCCAGATGCAGGAGATCGTGACCCGCGTCGGCCTGCCGGCGGACTCCCTCGACCGCTACCCGCACGAATTCTCCGGCGGCCAGCGCCAGCGGATCGGCATTGCCCGCGCCCTGATCCTGCGGCCGGCGCTGATCGTCTGCGACGAGCCGGTGTCGGCGCTGGACGTCTCGATCCAGGCGCAGATCCTGAACCTGCTGGTCGACCTCAAGCGCGACCTCGGCCTCTCTTATTTGTTCATTTCCCACGATCTATCGGTGGTGCGTTACTTCGCCGACCGGGTGCTGGTGATGTACCTTGGCCGCATCGTGGAAAGCGCCGGCCATGCCACCTTGTGGCGCGACCCCCGGCACCCGTACACCAAGGCCCTGTTGGCGGCGGTGCCGTCCACGGACCCGACGCACCGTCGTGGCGCGCCGCCGATCAAGGGCGAGCTGTCGATGGACATCACGGCGGGATGCCGTTTCAGTTCACGTTGTCCGGCCGCGACCGATCGCTGCCGGACGGAGGAGCCGCTCCTCCGCCCCGTTGGAGAAAGTCATCATGCCGCCT